>NZ_JANXLE010000001.1:0-385066 GCF_030127605.1 Dellaglioa algida | reverse complement strand
TTATCTCATCAATTGTCAAGAACTTTTTTTATTCTTAATTAATGATTATTTTTGAATTAGTTGTTTACTGCTGAAGCAACGTTTATTACTTTACCAAGAATAAAAGGTTTCGTCAAGCTTTTAATTGAAATAAATTTAAAAATATGGATGTAATCGGATACACCGTGTATATTACTCCATTTTAACCAAAAATAATCTCAAAAATAGACTGTTAATCCTATTTTTGAGATTATTTTTTCAGTAATTTATCGTTAGTTCACACAATTTATTTCATTCGTGCTTATCCGTTAACACGTCCTAGCCAATATTTCTTTTTACCACGACGAATAATCACAAACTTACCATCAAATTCTTTTTCTGGGTTGATTACAAAATCTAAATCTTGAATTTTTTCTCCATTAATCCGGATAGCTCCATTTGTAATATCTTCGCGCGCTTGTCTTTTCGATGATTCTATTTTTGTATTTACTAGCAACTCGACAATATTTTCTGGTTCAGCTGCCAATTCAACTGACGGCATGTTTTTGAATCCTTGTTCGATTTCGCTTGTCGTCAGTTCCTTCACTTCTCCCGAAAATAATGCCGCAGAAATATGCTCAGCTTCTATTACCGCTTCCGGGCTATGAACAAATTCCGTTACTTCACGTGCCAAACGACGTTGTGCTTCACGTTTTTCTGGAGCAGTTTCCACTGATTTCTGGTACTCTGCAATTTGGTCCGACGTTAAGAATGTGAAGAATTTCAAATACTTCACAACATCTCTGTCATCCTGGTTTAACCAGAATTGATAGAATTCATATGGCGTCGTTTTTTCTGGATTTAACCAAACTGCGCCACCAGCTGTTTTACCAAATTTCGTTCCATCAGCTTTAAGCATTAACGGAATTGTTAGTCCATAAGCCTTTGTATCAGATCCAAGTTCTTTATGAATTAAATCAATTCCGGCCGTAATATTACCCCATTGATCGGCCCCACCAATTTGCAATTGAACATCATGATGTCTAAGTAAATGTAAAAAATCGACTGATTGTAAAATTTGGTACGTAAACTCAGTGAATGAAATACCCACTTCTAAACGACTTGCAACAACATCTTTCGCCAGCATACTGTTTACATTAAACAGCTTACCGTAATCACGTAAGAAATCCAGAAGGCTAATTTTTGATAACCAATCGTAATTATTCACAATTGAAATATTTGAATCTTGTCCAAATAGCTTAGTCATTTGTGCAGTAAGTGCTTGTTCATTATGATGAACTTGTTCCATCGATTGGAGGACGCGTTCCGAATTCTTACCACTTGGATCACCAATCGAACCTGTCCCTCCGCCAATGATGATATATGGATGATGGCCTGCTAATTGAAATCTTTTTAGCATCATAAATGGAATTAAGTGTCCAATATGCATACTATCACCCGTTGGATCAACCCCACAATACAAGCCAACTGATTTTTCCGCAGTTAATTCGCGTAACCCGTCTTCATCTGTTGTTTGGTTAATTGCATCGCGCCATTCTAGTTCGTCAATAATATTCATTTCTGTTTCCTCCTATATAATATAAGTATAAAAAAATCCCTAATATCTAAAAAAGATATTAGGGACGAATTAATTTCCGCGTTACCACCCAAGTTATTATCTACTATATATAGTAGATAATCGCTTAATCATCGTTAACGAGATGAATCGTTGACAGCTCCATAGCGTACTTCACTCATCGACAATTCCTGATTTACAGCGGCCATCAGGTTTCTTTAAAATTGGTCGAAAAGCTACTGAACTACTTCATCGCTTATAGCTACAATATACGTAAATAGTGCCTAAATGTCAATTTTAATCGTTGAATTTCGTCACCTGAAAAGAGGGTCGTTATTGCATTCCACCCGTTTATTCGATACAATTCACTTACAAATTAAAAGTAACTAGGAAGAAGATGAGTCCAATGACACAAAATGAAACAATGTCAGCCGTTGTGATCGATGAGTTTGGCGGACAAGACCAACTCAAACAACGCGATGTCCCAATGCCCGAAATGACCGCGGACCAAGTAATCGTGAAAGAAAAAGCGGCCGGAATCAACCCTGTTGACTGGAAAACACGTGAAGGTTATTTGCAGCCCATGTTTAAATGGCCATTTCCTATTATCTTAGGTTGGGACGTAGCCGGTGTTATCACTGAAGTTGGTTCTAACGTAACCGACTGGAAAGTTGGCGATCGTGTTTTCGCTCGCCCAGCCACTACCCGTTTTGGCACATACGCGGAATACACAGCTGTTGATGCTAACTTACTTGCCCCTAAACCTGAAAATATCAGTTTTGAAGAAGCAGCAGCTGTTCCTTTAGCCGGCTTAACTGCATGGCAAGCCCTCTTTGATCACGGCCACCTGCAAAAAGGTGAAAAAGTATTTATCCATGCCGGATCAGGTGGCGTTGGTTCTTTCGCAATTCAACTCGCTAAATCTGTTGGCGCTTATGTCATTACAACGACTAGCTCGACGAATATTGATTTCGTTAAAGCACTTGGTGCTGATCAAGTAATCGATTACCATGAAACAGATTTTACCGAAGTTTTAAAAGATATTGATCTTGTCGTTGATACAATTGGCGGCGAAGCTCAGGAAAAATCGGTTAGCATCTTAAAACACGGTTCCGGTCGAATGGTTTCTATTACCGGAACCGCCGCTGAAAAAACGGCCAGTCTTGCCGAAAATCGTAATGTCCGTTTTGAATCAATTTGGTTAGACCCAAACGGTGCAGAACTAACTAAATTAGCTAATATGCTTGAAAATGGCACTTTAAAAGTAACGTTAGACTCAGTCTACAAGTTCTCGGCAGAAGGCGTGGCTGAAGCTCATGATCGCAGTGAATCACATCACGCGCTTGGTAAAATTGTGGTTCGCTTCAAATAATTTAATTGTTTCTTTAAAATAACTCAGGCAATCATGTCTGAGTTATTTTTTTACTACTAAAAAGTAAGTGCTTTCACTAGTATTAATTTACTGATAGTTCTATAATATTTTTATAGAATAAAATTTGCAAAAAGGGGACTTGCTATTATGTCAGAAAAAATTAATGCTTCAGACGCAATGCTTAAAGTTTTAGAAGATTGGGGCGTTAAAACCGTCTACGGATTACCAGGTGGCTCATTTGATTCAACAATGAATGCCTTACATAACCGTAAAGATACCATTAATTATGTTCAAGTACGTCATGAAGAAGTTGGGGCACTTGCTGCAGCCGGTGAAGCTAAAGTAACCGGAAAATTAGGTGTTGCTTTTGGTTCAGCTGGCCCTGGCGCCGTCCATCTATTGAATGGTCTTTATGACGCCAAATATGATGGCGTTCCGGTTCTTGCCCTAGTTGGGCAAGTCGGCACACAAATGATGAATACAAATTACTTCCAAGAAATGAACGAAAATCCAATGTTTGAAGACGTTTCTGTCTACAACCGAACGGCCACAACGCCTGAAAATTTGCCCGTTGTTGTTGATGAAGCAATTCGTCAAGCTTACAAATACAACGGTGTGGCTGTCGTTACCATTCCAACTGATCTTGGTTGGCAAGAAATCGACGATACATTTGTATCAACAGCTACAAATTATCAAAAACCACTTTACCCAATGCCTCGCGATAAACAAATTCAAGATGCTTTAGACATTTTGACAACGGCTAAAACACCTATTATTTATGCTGGTAAAGGAATTCGTGGTGCCGGTAAGGAGTTAATTGCATTATCTGAAAAATTGTCACTACCAATTGCAACATCTGCACTTGCAAAAACAATTATTCCTGATGATTACAAAGCTTATATGGGTTCAGCAGGCCGTGTAGCTAATAAACCTGGTGTTGATCTTCTTCGCGCAGCAGATGCCGTGCTCTTTATTGGATCTGACTTCCCATTTGGTGGCTATTTCTTTGCCCCAGATGCCAAATTTATCCAAGTCGATATTGATTCTGAAAAATTAGGTAAACGTCATGCTGTTGATGTTCCTATCTTAGCGGATGCCAAGGAAACCTTAATCGCATTAAATGATGCAGTTAAAACACCAATTGCACCAACAAAATGGTATAAAGCATCAATTGCAAATAAAGAAAATTGGATGAAATGGGTTGAAAGTTTCAACGAAGACGACAGTATGCCACTTCGTTTCGAACCTGTTTTCAATGAAATCAACAAAATTAAAGATGACGATGCTATTTTCCAAATTGATGTGGGTAACGCAACTGTAGAAGCAATGCGTTTCTTGCGTCTTGGTGAAAAAAATAAATTCACGACGTCTGCATGGTACGCCACAATGGGTTATGCATTACCTGCCGCAATTGGTGCGCAATCAGCATTCCCAGATCGCCAAGTCTTCTCGATTTCCGGTGATGGTGGTTGGACTATGGTTATGCAAGACGTTTTAACGCAAGTTAAATACAATATGCCGATCATTAACGTTGTCCTAAGTAATAAAGAACTCGGGTTCATTCGCGCCGAACAAGATGATAAGCAACAACCACATTCAGGTGTTGATTTAATTGACGCCGATTGGGGTGGTATTGCGAACAACATGGGTGCAAAAGGTTATACCGTCCGGACATTGGCAGAATTAAAAACTGCCTTTGCTGAAGCTAAAGGTTCTAAAGTTCCAGTTGTTATTGACGTTAAGGTAACGTCAGATCGTCCACTTCCCGTTGAACAACTTGTTATTGATTCCAAAACACAAGATCCAGAAGCTGTTAAAGCTTTCGTTAAAGAGTACCAAGCAGAAGGATTAATTCCATTCCGCGAAATTCTTGAAAACCAAAATTAATTAAAAACTTCCTCAGGTGGGTATTACTCACTTAGGAAGTTTTTTTATGTCCATCGTGAATTCTATTGCTCTTGCTTACAATGACAATTACGCTTTTTATGCAGATATTTTTTAATTACGCTAAAATAAAGAAAGGTTTCCGACAGATTGTCGGAAACCTTTCTTCTATCCTAATATATTATCGATTTCTGCTAACTCTGCGGCGCTGAACTCTAGGTGTTCTAGCGCTTTTAAGTTATCCATTAATTGGCTTACACGACTCGCACCAATAATGACCGATGAAACTGAATCATCTTTTAAATCCCATGATAAAGCCATTTCTGCTAACGTTTGTCCCCGGTTGATTGCTATTTCGTTCAAGCCTTTAACCTGAACGATTGTCTTTTCAACGCGCTCTTCCTTCAAAGAATCAAATTTTTTCACACGTGAATCATCAGGAATACCATTTAAATAACGATCCGTTAATAACCCTTGTGCTAATGGGCTAAATGCAACTGTCCCAATCTGTTCCTGCTTCAATACATCTTTTAGTCCATCCTCAATCCAACGATCTAACAAGTTATACCGTGGTTGATGAACAATAATTGGTGTATGTTTTGCTTTCAAGAGCTGAATCATTTTTTCAGCTTCTGGCGCACGATAATTGGAAATCCCGACATACAATGCCTTACCTTGACGCACTAATAGGTCCAAGGCCTCTGCCGTTTCTTCCAACGGTGTATCAGGATCTGGGCGATGATGATAGAAAATATCGACGTAATCCAGCTGCATCCGTTCTAATGATTGATCCATACTAGCAAATAAATTTTTCTTTGAACCCCATTCGCCGTATGGACCCGGCCACATATAATAGCCGGCCTTCGTCGAAATAACCATTTCATCTCGATGTGTGCTTAAGTCCTCACGTAAAATACGGCCGAAATTTTTCTCGGCGGCACCATCTCCATAGTTGTTTGCCAAATCAAAGTAAGTAATGCCGTTATCAAATGCTGTTTCAATAATATCTTTTTGCGTACTTAATGGTGTTTCATCACCAAAATTTTTCCATAACCCTAGTGCAATTGCGGATACTTTTAAGCCACTATTACCCAAGCGGTTATAAATCATTTTATCGTAACGTTTTTCATTCGCCTGATACATAAACATCCCTCCAAATATAATTACAATTTTAATTATAGCGCTTTCAGTGCCACTGAACAATTTATACCCACCCTAAATATCAATTGATGTTTAATCTCATTTTAATGCCGTTCGCTATTTTTTCTTATCTGTGCCATCATTAGGAAAAATATAAAGGAGTTTCTATAAATGTTTAAAAAAATAAATACGTATATAAATGCTCACTATATTAAAACATTCATTTTGGCGCTAGCTACTGCGACAATTTTTAGAGTACTGATTGAATTTTTTACAAATCATAATTTCTTAAACATAGAATTTATTGCTGCATCCGTGACCGCTATTGTAGTCAGCATTTTAATTGGGCAGGATTTCAGAAAATAAATCGATTATCATCACTAAACTCCACAAAAAAAGAAGCCTATTATGGCTTCTTTTCTATTTTTAACGACGTCGTCTTGCGATTAAAATCAATCCGCCGCTCAATAGAATTAAACTCAATCCTACCCAAATTGATTGATAATCTAACTTTTCGCCTGTTTGAGGCAATGTTTGTTGTTCCGTCTTTTCATTTGTTTCTTTCACCGTTTTCTTAACTACAGATTTTCCAGGAGTTACCACCGGTGCGACAACTTCTGGTTTTTTTGTCACAGGTTTATTCGTGTCTGGGACTTTAGTTTCTGGCACTTCAGGCTTTGGTACTTCGGGCTTTGGTACTTCGGGCTTTGGTACTTCGGGCTTTGGTACTTCGGGCTTTGGTACTTCGGGCTTTGGTACTTCGGGCTTTGGTACTTCGGGCTTTGGTACTTCGGGCTTTGGTACTTCGGGTTTACCGTTATCGGTACCTTCACCAGTCCCATTACCACCATTTTCAGGCGTATAAACATCCACGGTTGACGTCTTAAAATCATCCCCCGTTAACACGCCAGAATTACCGTACGCTGTAGAAGCTCCGCCATCAGTTGCTCGTGCATCATAATTCATCAAAACAGTATCATCTAGGTCACCAAGCGTTATTGTAAATCCAGTTTGTCCATTTTCTACGATTTGACTAGCAGGTACCGCCAGCGTTTTATTGAACGTATTCTGCGTGTAATAACCGTGTGCGGCATCCACCGATCCCGGAACCAACGTTTGGTTTTTACCCAGTGTATCCGTATAAACCGCATTTTTGATATTTTTTAACGTATAGTTTAATCGAACGGTCCAATGAATTAAAGTTGGATCAACTGGATCAACTGATCCCCACTTATACAAAGCTTCATTCTTATCCGGTAATCCTTCACCATCGTTCACGTTGATTGTCGTCTCTCCAGCCACACCCCAATCGATTGGGACGCTTGATCCGCTAGAAATCAAATCATGATTCCAACTAACCCAAACAGACATTTTACCCGTAATATCCGATTTATTATGCGTTTCAACATAATCCGTAAAAGTAACCGTTAACTTCCCGGTTGTTTTATCAGCCACCGCTTTTCCAATGACTACTCCCTCAGTGTTAACGATATCAAACGAAACTGATTTATTTAAGACCAATTGTTTTGGTAAATCAATCGTCATCTGATCGCCGGCTTTTACACCGCTATTTGCTGGAATAGTGAAATCATAATGCGCCTGCATGTTGTCATATTGATCAAAACTAGTTTGCGCATCCCCATTCCCATCTTGTAACTCTGCATTTGTCACATAACGATCTCCGACATCAGACGCTTGCACATTATTTTCGGCTACTACTGCGATAATAAAAAATCCCATTAAACTAACCATAATACGTTTCAACATTTTTCCCATATTACTTATCTCCTTTTTTAATTATCTTTGATAATCTTTTTTTTGTTTTCCATTAACCGTTTTAGTTCCGATAATTTACGATAAGACACGTACGCAACTGCGTCATTTTTAAAATTAATCGTTTTTTTCTTGAGGTCAACGTCTTTTATCCAGTCCAAATTAACTAAATAACTTTTATGACTTCTAAATAATGCCGGATAATTTTTTTCCATGTCATTCATTTTAACGTTCAATTCAATACTCTCATTCCACTTATGTAAAATAATTTTATGCGAATTAGTTGCCGTCTCTAAAAAAATAACTTCGCCGATTGCAGTTTGATAGAGGTGTGCGCCAACCTTATAAGAGAATAAACGGCCTTTTTCCTCTTTACTAGCTAGATACCGTTCATTGGCAACACGAAAATCGTCAATTAATTTTTCTTTGACCCGCTCAAATCCTAATCCCTTATCAATATAATCTAAAGGCTCAATTTTACGTTCAAAGGTCATCAGTGCCATCTCAGCATGAGATGTGACGAAAACAATCTTCGCAAATGTATCACGTTTGCGAATTTCAGTTGCGAGTTCAATCCCGCTCATGTCATCGTCAACCTCAACATCTAAGATATAAAGTCCCGTGATTGTCTCATCCCGGTCCAACTCGTTCAAAATATCAACCGAATGTTTAGAAACCACGCCCCAAGTGACATCAAAATCATTGATTATCATTTGGTTATTCAAAACTTCCCTCTCGGCCAATAATTGTTGAGCATCGTCTTCGTAGATAAATAGTGATAACACTAGTCGTCACCTCCTCTTTTTAAAATGACATTCACTTCAAATTGTTCGCCATTCATACAAACGCCAAATTGACTATCCTCGTATTTAGCCATTATCTCTCTCACGATTTTAAGCCCTTGTCCACGCCCGTCGCCCTTACTACTTGAATTAATAAAATTCGCTTTCTTTACAAGCCCTTTGTCGAAGTCGTTTCGCATAATGACTTCATCAAAATCTTGATATCGAACAAGCGCAATATTTAAAAATCGCTGGCCTTTTGGTAAATCAACCAAAGCTTCAATCGCGTTATCGAATAAAATGCCTAGTATTCGAATGGCATCAACACCGGTCATCATGAATTCAAAATCGGGATCCACTTCCAAATGAACTTTAATATCTTGATTTTGCGCAAAAATAATTTTACTATACATCATTAACCTAATTTGTTCATTTTTGATAAGCGCAACCGTTTCAAACCCGGTACCATCCATATCAATCTGACTACCTGATTCCCGCACAACCTCATCAAAATACTCGCGTAATTTTTCACGATCATCATTTTGAATATAATGTTCTAACGTAAGTAATATATTTTGATAATCATGTTTGAATCGTCTGAGCTCTTTATTACGATGTTCGATTTGATCAATATAAGTTTGATGGATTTCTTGCATCTGCAGTTTATTCTCAAGCGCCATTCTTTTGGCGTAACTATCAAATACAAAATAAGTCATCAAAACAATTGCGGCAATAATCATAATTAACACTAATATGATTATACCGATAAATTCAAATTGAATTTTTAAATGTTGAGCGCTAAAGATAACTAGTGAAAGCAACGCAATAATACCCAGAAAATCATAAAAGATTAATTTTTCTAAGTAGATACTATCTACATTGAATTTTTTTAATGATTTTACTTTAGCCAAACGTAGACCAAAGTAAGCCACTACACCCAATAATCCAAGCAAGCCAAAATGTAGCCATGTATCGGTATTATTTAATTCCTTTACGCTTGTTTGAAATCGATATTCATACAATAGTTTAAAAAGATAGGTTTCAACATTGGCGATGACTAAATAGAGAACGAACGTAATCAACAAAGTATTAAGCGTATGATATTTATTCAATGGTTTTTCATTCATACGGACATAAAAAAGAATCATTGAGATTAAATAAATAAAATAACCGATATTTCCGACTACTCCGCAAATTATTGGAAATATCAGTATATCGGTTATCATTTTAATTTTTATTTTATTTGTATTTCGTATGTCTTTACTTAACATATATTGTATTAAATTCATTAATACAATTGCTTCTCCGTCAAAAAATAACATTTGGAGTGGCGTTACGGTCAACATTATTCGATTTTACCAGCCAAATTTATGTTTAATGGAAGACCATAAACTTCCATTAGTGGTATATCCACCCATTGAGCGACTACTAATTGTTTCTCTGTGCGAATTTTGGTGGTGTGAGGCCGCACTTACGGCTCCCGTCTGCACTATAACCGTGCAGAACATTAATCCCACAATAACTTTCTTTAATTTCACTATCTATCTCCCCCAGAGTTATCTCTTTTAACCAATATCTGTATACTCCGTTAAGTTTACTATTTAAAACACGTCTTTTCCATAAAAAATATATAATCGTTCCCTTATTAACCCTAAACGTGGCTATTTTTAATCGTGCAATAAGCACTTTATGACAAAAAAAGTGCACGCCACTTTTAAATAGCCCGCACTTTTACCTATAATTCATACTTAATCTTCAAAAACGTCTTTAGCAATATTAAATGCTGACCACGCTTTAGGCCAACCGACATAAAATGATAAATGCGTAATAATTTCTGCAATCTCTTCTTTCGTAATGCCATTCGTTTTTCCAATTGCCATATGAGCTGGTAATTGTTCAAAATTCCCACCTGAAATTAACGCAGAAATCGTGATAATGCTACGTTGATGTGCGGGCAACTCACTTTCTCGCGCCCAAACTTCACCAAATAAAACATCATCATTTAATTCCGCAAACTTAGGTGCAAATTCGCCCAAGTTGTCGCGCCCTGCTGTTTGTTTTTTTGCCATAATTGATAACCTCCTATTTATTTTCTAATTTACCATATGTCTCGTCATCAACAGCCTCTAGCCATTCTGGCGTGCCTGCCGTGATAGCGACATGTGAGAACCAACTATCTTTTGTAGCACCATGCCAATGTTTAACGCCATCTTTTGTGACAACGACGTCACCAACTTTTAAACGACGTGTTTCTTGTCCTTCTTCTTGATACCAACCTTCACCCGCCGTTACCAACAGTAGTTGGTATCCATCATGATGAATGTGCCAGTTATTCCGCGTTCCGGGTTCAAAACTAACGTTACCGACGCCAACATTAATCTCCGGATCAGCCACTAACATATCCAAATAACTTTGTCCGACAAAAACATCTTTATAAGCGTCATTTTTCTCACCCATTGGAAATAGGCCATTTTTCACTTGTTCTTCATTCACTATAATTGCCTCCATTTTACTTTAATCGTATATCGCGAATCGCTCTAAATATTTTTCAAAACTAAGACTTTTAAATTCGTTTGTTTCAGATGATACTTTTCCGTCGTACCAATCTATTTTATGTGAAATAAACTCAATATTACGCTGAAGTTCTCGCATTTCAGACTCCGCGTTGTCTTTCACTCGATTGAGTAATTCACGTCGCTCCATAATCGTTGTATCACCTTGTGCCCGTAATTCAACATATTTAATAATCTCAGTGATCCGCATCCCCGTACCCTTAAGGTGTAACAAAAATCCTACCCATTTAATGTCGGCCTTCGTATAATACCGTAAGCCGGACGCGTTGCGTTGTGGTTTAATCAAACCTTCTTTTTCATAATATCTAAGTGTAAAACTTGAGAGTCCGACTAGTTTGGCAAACTCACCAATTTTGTATTCCTGTTCATTATCCATAAATACTTCCCCCTCAATGCTATTAAAACACTTCTAGTTAACTCTAAGTCAAGCCGAAACTAGGATTAGTTTACCATAATGAGACATAAATAATTATTTTCAATTCTTTGGGAACAGATGTTTGAATCGCAAAGTTTATTACTGTAAACTATCAAGCGAAACAGTTAATATTTCGAACGACTTTATCAATAAACTAAATCGAAGCGGGGCTCATATTTTGTTAGACTTCAAACATGTTAAAAAATCTTTTAAGAATGTTCCAGTCTTGAATGATCTCAACTTACATATTAATAAAGGCGAGTTATTTGTGCTCGTTGGCCCAAGTGGTAGCGGGAAAACAACAACGTTAAAAATGATTAATCGTTTAATTGACCCTATGTCTGGGACTATCGAATTCGAAGGGCAAAATATTAAAAAAATCCCACTACACGATTTACGCTCGCAAATTGGCTACGTATTACAACAAATTGCCTTATTTCCTAATATGACAGTTGCCGAAAATATTAGCTTGCTGCCAGATTTACAAAAATGGCCTAAAGATAAACAAAGAAAACGCGTTGATGACTTATTATTAGGCGTCGGCTTACCACCTGAAGACTATCGTAAAAGAATGCCCAGCGATTTATCTGGTGGTGAACAACAGCGGATTGGTATTTTGCGCGCCATTGCGACCGAACCAAAATTAATTTTAATGGATGAACCTTTCAGCGCATTAGATCCCATTTCAAAGAAGACACTGCAAGATGTCGTTATCAACTTGCATGAAGAATTACACAATACCATTGTATTTATCACGCATGATATGTCTGAAGCACTCCGCCTTGGAACGCGAATTGGCATTATGCATGATGGTAATCTTATTCAGGTTGGGACACCAGATGAAATCAGACGGGCACCAAAAAACTCATTTGTTTCAGAATTTTTTGGCTTAGATCAACCAAATATGCATTTCGATTTAACCGAAATGATTCAAAATTCATTTGGCATCCCCTTTGATGAAACAGCTGACTATCCAATTATATCCGCCAAAACGACCTTCAAAGAACTGATACCCATACTTGCTGAACACGTCGTTGTGAATGTGCAAGACGATCACCATCACATACTTGGTACCATTAATGCTCAAAGTTTAGTGCGTTACGGTGCCAGCATGGCTAATAGTGAGGTGACTCATTAATGACGCAATTAATGGAAACATTTCAAACACATCGCTCTGATTTATGGACCGCTATTCTCCAACATTTACAAATTTCATTAATTTCGTTGTTGATTGCAACTGTAATTGCCGTTTCGCTGGCAATTTGGTTAGTCCAATACAAGCGAGCTGCTGAAATCGTCCTGCAAATAACCAGTATTTTACAAACAATCCCGTCGCTTGCCCTACTTGGCTTATTGATTCCGTTAGTCGGAATTGGTACCTTGCCTTCAATCATTGCGTTGGTGGCCTATGCCTTACTACCCATATTCCAAAACACATACGTCGGCTTAACTAGTATTGATCCATCATTAGAAGAAGCAGCCACCGCATTCGGCATGACGCGGACGCAAAAACTGATTCGTTTTGAATTACCATTGGCCATGCCGCTAATCATTTCGGGTATTCGAATCGCTTTTGTTTTAATTATCGGAACCGCAACATTGGCCGCCTTAATTGGTGCCGGTGGTTTAGGTACGTTCATCTTACTCGGTATTGACAGAAACGACATGAGCTTAATTATTATTGGTGCCTTAAGTTCTATTATTCTAGCAGTTCTTTTCAGCGCCTTAATCCGCCGTTTTCAAAACCTGAAAGTGAAAACTATCGCCATTATCTTAATCGTTTTAGGCGTCCTATTCGCTGGTGGCGCAACGATTAACACTCTTACTCATCAGAAAAAAGAATTGGTCATTGCCGGTAAAATGGGGGCAGAACCTGAGATATTAATCAATATGTATAAGGATCTAATTGAGCACGACGACCCCACCATCAACGTGACCTTAAAGCCAAATTTTGGTAAAACCAGTTTTTTATACTCGGCATTAAAATCTAAATCGATTGACATTTATCCAGAATTTTCTGGTACGGTACTTGAAGAATTAGTTAAAACGCCCCTTAAAAACACAAATAAAGAACAAGTCTATCAGCAAGCAAAATCAGCTATTAAAGCTAAAGATAATTTAGACTTTTTAGATCCAATGGCCTATCAAAATACTTACGCAATTGCTGTAACAAAAGAATTTGCGGATCAATATCATTTAACGAAAATATCGGACTTATCCCGTGTTTCTTCAAAAATTAAAGCAGGATTTACACTTGAATTTTTGAATCGTGGGGATGGTTATAAAGGGATAGAGAAGAAATATGGCGTGTCCTTTAACGCCAAATCGTTCGAACCATCGTTACGCTACCAAGCAATTGCGAATGGCGACGTCAACTTAATCGATGCTTATTCAACCGATAGTCAGCTCATTAAATATAATCTGGTAATGCTGCGAGATGACCAGCACCTATTTCCGCCTTACCAAGGTGCGCCACTCATCGCAAAAGGAATTTTAAAAAAGTACCCAACTGTGAAAAAGAGTTTAAACAAACTGGGTCATAAAATTTCAGATACGGATATGCAGGAAATGAATTACTTGGTTGATGTTAAAAATGTCCCCGCAAGTAAGGTTGCTCATGACTATTTAACGAAGCACCATCTTTTAGACTAATTAAAAAGTTTGGACCCTGACATTAATAAATGCGGGTTCCAAACTTTTTTATTACTATTAATTTTATCTTTTTGAGCTTAGTTAACATACCGTTCCAACGCAACCGCAACTCCATGATTTGCGTTAGATTCTGTCACGTATGTCGCGACTTCTTTTAATTCAGGGATGGCATTTCCCATTGCAACAGTCGTACCAGCCACCGCAAACATGGTTAAATCATTATGTTGATCACCCATTGCCATGACCTCTTCTTTTTTTAATTCCAGTTCTGACAATAAATCCGTTAATGCATTACCTTTGTTTGCCTTCTTATTTAGAACTTCTAAGAATTCCGGTAAGCTACGAACAACGTAATAACGGTCATCAAATATTTCTTTAATTTTATATATCTGTGCATCTAAAACTTCGGGTTCATCTACGAACATAATCTTAGACACGGTTAAATCTTGTGGCATTTCTTCCGGATTTCGGACGAATAACCCTTCATCATTTTCGGCAGCTTGGATCACTGTAATACGCCCAACATCCCTGTTAGATGTATAAATCCGACTTTCATCATCTAGAATATTATAATGGACATTCAGTTCATAACTTAATTTATCGGCGGCTAGATAATCTTCAAAATCTAACGTGTGTTGCGCCAACCGATGGCCACTCACGGTTTCAATAATTGCACCATTGTAGGTAATCACGTATTGGTCATCCCCGCTAATCCCTAACTGGTTAAGAAATGTCGTGACACCGGCTAACGGACGACCCGTACAAAGCACGACCTTAACCCCTTTTTGAATCGTTTTTTGAATCGCATTAATCGTTTCATCCGCTAACTGGCCTTCTAGATTTAATAATGTATCATCGACATCGATTGCAACTAATTTAATCCCCATAATGATCTCCTCATCCTGAATGGTTCAAAAAAAGGCAGCCTCAAGAGACTACCTGTTGAACCTTATTTAGGTGCACGTTTAAGATATGTACCTTCTTGTGTATTAATTTCTAAAACATCATCTGCAGCGATGAAGTCAGGAACATTAACAACAAGACCTGTTTCCATTGTTGCTGGTTTACCTGAACCAGTTGCTGTAGCACCTTTAATTGAAGGTTGTGTTTCAACAACGCGCAATGTTACAACAGTTGGTAATGTTAACCCAATAACTTCTGTACCGTAAAATTGGATTTTAACTTCCATATTTTCTAATAAGAATTTAGCTTCATGTTCAATAATATCTCTTGGAATTTCATATTGTTCGTATGTTTCTAAATCCATGAAGAAAGCCATTGTGTCTTGGTTGTATAAGAATTGAACGGGTTTTGTTTCAATGTTGGCTTGTTCAACCTTAACTTCTGGACGCATTGTTGTTTCAACAGTTGAACCAGAACGGACGTCACGTAATTTCATACGCATAACAGTGTTACCCTTACCTGGTTTGTGATGACTTGCTTCTAAAACTTTAATTAATTTGCCACCTTGTTCGAAAGTCATTCCGGCTTTTAAGTTAATTGCTTCAATCATAATTTATTATCTCCCTTTTTTTAAAACGTTTCTCCTTGAGTATACCAAAGTGAAAAGGCTTAATCTAGGGTATACCATTAAACATCCCGCTATTTTATAAAATAAAAAACTGATAAATTAGTGTTTCTTCATTAAGCAATCATAAATATGCCATATTGCCCTCTTTTATAGTGTTGGTTCCATAATAGACCTACACATCTTTTGTCCGCAAGTCTATAATGAATATATAATCAATTGATTAAGTTTTGATTATTTAGAAAGGGGTTTCATCTTGCTTAAAAACAATTACACTAAATTACCCATCATCCATAAATCGATTATCATTTTTTGTTTTGGCTTACTCTTTTTACTATTGCCGGTTTATAATACTCAGGCCGCTACAGCATATGCGCCACCTAAGGGTTATCCGATGGGCGCTGCCACAGATACTACCGGTTTTGCCGGAGGTCAAATTACGTTTGATTCAAATCAAGTGCATTCCTTACAGGGACAGTTTTTTGCAAAAACATTTACTTCTTCTGGTACATCTGGAGGAGATCCTATATCATTCTTACAAAACTATGTCCATGATCCGTCGGCGGGATTAACTGATACCGATTTCGACAAGGTTAGCCCCCCTATGATATCAGAGAATATCTCAGGAATCGATATGATTAGATGGTATGCCAATAAAAATAGTTTTGTTTTTTCAAAGACCAATAATAAAGAAAAGAATCTATCATATTACCTCGAAACGTCACCTTCAGATGCTGACATTGTCAAGGCAATTACTTGGAATGATCTTTCGCCAACAAGTCCCGAGTATGTTGCTGCTATTAAGTTATTTAATTCAAAAAAAGATAAAACTAGCTCACTCGCCGGTTTCCCAAACATGAAAAATAACGGTATCACGTCGTTCAATGATGCCACTCAAAACGTCATCGATGTTAGTGATTATTATGCTAACTTCACGTCAACTAATTATTCAAACTCAAAGGCAAAGGGTGACACCACCAAGTATAATGATGCGATTAAGAATGTCGATTTAAATACAAATAAAATCGTTAACACTAAGAATACTAGTGATAGTCAACATGCCATTCAGCTAACTATCGATATGAATACCCAGTCAAAAGATCAAGGCGTCGTTTTTGCTGACATCGATGGTAATGTTCCTCATTTTGAAGATGCTACTGCCATTTCAATTAATTTAGTTAACTTTAATGTTAAAACGATGAAAATGCCTTTCGTTATGCTAAACTACAAACATTTTTCAAATAACTCATCTGGTATTAGTTTTAATTTTGATAATGGGGCTTGGATGACCTGTAATGCCTACCCACCCGCATCTGACGGGACTTCTATAAATTATAAGTTAGATGGTAACAGCAAAGGGACCCTGTTCACCGGTCAAAATAGTAACGGCTCGGATAAACCTGCATCTGATCTTTTAACGCAGAGTCTAACACCTATTGATCCAACGGGTAAAAAAACTGGAAAAGTAAAATCTGTTTTCAATACGTCTTCACATATTGTTAATAACTTTAATACTGAAAACGGTAAGATTTTCATTGGGAGCAAGGATCATCCCTTATATGGATCAGTATTAGCTCCTAGTGCCGACGTCGATATTGACGCCAACCAGGGAATTATGTTTGGAGGCATCACTACCGGTCAAAATATCATCGGTAATCTAAACGTTCCCAGTGATATGGCCTATCAAAGCATTTTTAACGCGTCTGATGATTTCGGGGATGACTCTATTCAAGATTTTTTAAAGAATCCTGATTCGGTTAACTCAACTCATCCCACGATTAAATCTATTTCATTACCCGGCTATACGTCCATCGATACCGGTTCTGGTACAACCCATTATATTCCACAGGTTGAACCTTACGATTTCCACTTCTCATTAAATAATATAACTGCCGAACTACCAGAGCATACCGTTCAAACATCTAAAAAGTCATTTGATACGACGATTAATGTGGATACAAAATCCACACCGGCTAAAACTGAAAAATATTATTTATGGTATAGTTTCAACAATGGCCCTTGGGAAAAATATGTACAAGATGGGACGACTGAACTTACCAGCTCTAAGCTAGGAATCACCGGGAACGTCGCGGACAAGCTTGCGAAAACATACAGTACGAAACATAGTAAATACAAATATGATGAAGTGGCCTACACAAACAGCACTACCTATGATAAGGCAAGTGATCCCAATCAAGTAATTGGGTATCACCTGTTTCATAAAAATAGAATTTTGTATTTAGTCACATCAACGACCGATACAGATACGCACTCTAAGTACAATGATAAAACAATTAATGAACTATTGGGCGGCGCGTCCGGAACAATCCTTTCTGCCTCAGATCTCGCAGAAATAAATCCTGATTACACCCCTATCTCATATAACCTGCATGTCATTGGGGATTTACTAGTCTCTTATCCAAAAATATTTAACTTTGGTAATTTCACGGCGGGCACATCGGGAACAACGCCTAAGTTAACTGCAACTGGATTATTAACCGTTGATAATCCTTTTGGTCTTAAATGGGACTTAGCAGTTGGCACCAAAGATACCGATAATCCAAAAAATCCATTCTTTATACCGGATCAACTTGGTTGGTTTGAAAAACGTCAAACCAGTCCGCTCGGCAATTCAACCATTACTTACGGAAATGCCTCAAATTTAACAACTATTAAATCTAAAGATATGATTTTTGATTTAAATTCGTCTATTTTTGGATCTGACACGACGTCAATTATTAACAATAATTACTACTCAGCTCAAATAGCCCTGAATCTTCAAACAAATAAAATTACCCATCCTGGTAATTTTAAGGATAATGTCACATGGTCAATTACATCTCCAAAAATCCCAGTGGATCCATCTCAAGAATAACTATCCGTTCCACAAAAAAAGCCGTCTAAAATGAGTAAATTCATTTAGACGGCTTTTTAAATTCTTATTTATTTTCTAATGCTTTTTCTTCTTCTTTATCTTTTTTCCTTCTTTTCAAAATAATGAAAAGTAAGAATAAGACCAATAGAATTAATAACGCGATAATACCAATAATCAACCATAACAACCAGGTTGCATGAGGTTTAGCTTCGTTATTATCCGATTTAATGCTTTTAACATTAGCGGCGGTAATCGTGAATGGATTTGTTGCTTCCCATGATTTATTATTTCCTGTTACTACATAATGAACATTATATTTACCGGCAGATAGATTAGCTTTCGTTAAATCCAAAGCTTAATCAAACTCGGCATTAGGCGCAAAAGTAACTGGCGTCATTGTTTTACTATATAACACTTTAGTACTACCTTGTGCCATAATTGTTGCTTTAACGGTCGCTGGACCGATTACAATTGGCTCAACATTTTGAATCTTAGTTTGCAGCGAGACTTTCTTTAAATCGTTAAGCGCTACTTTAGTAGAACCAATGGTTATTTTTGGTCCGGGATTCTCATCCGTGTTAGATTCTCTAATCACTGCTTGGATAACATACGCAAACCGATTAGTAATCGCAATCCCTTTGCTCTCGCTTTTTTCTTTGATGACTTTTTCCTGAACATTAAATCCACCCAATACAATACCAGAGAAAGATGTTGCCGGCATTTTTACGTTAAACGTCACTTTAACTGTCTTTTTAGGTCCAACAACAACTTCTTGTTTACCCGATATCAAGTCCGAGAACTGATATTGCTCCGTTGGCGTTTTTTTGACTGACGTTTTATCGTACACAATTATCCCATTGGTATTTGTATAAGAATCATTGGGTGTGACATCAATCGTCTTAGTATCATTTTCTGAATTTTTAATTTCTAACGCTAACGTCTGAGTTGCGTTAGGTTTCACCTTGATATCAAATTGTGCTGCTTCACGATATTGATTCTCAGGGGTTACTTTAGAGACCGTAAATCCTGCACTTTCTGCCTTAGCGTAAACTTTGTTAGTCGTCACAGAAACAATCGTCACTGTCATTACGGCCAGAAAGCTCAATAATAATTTTCTTAATTTCATTATTTTGTTTCTCCTTAAAAAAAAAGACTGCCTTAGGGCGGTCTTCTCTTTATTGAATTTTATATTATGGTTTAGTTAAATGATGCTCCAGAAGCATTACCTTGAGTGGCTGTCCAGGTTAAGTCAGCCTGAGCATCCTTAACTGCCTTAGTAGTTTTACCAAGGTTTAATGTTGCACTTTTTTCAGCGTAAGTTATCATCGTATCGCCAGCACCAGACTTCACGGCACTTGCTATATTAGATGCCGCTCCACCCGCCGTTAAAACAGCTGCTGTTGACGTTATTTCATTTTTTGTGTTATCAACTGTGGCATTAATTCCGCCCGTTTTAAGGTTTAATGATGTAACGTTAGCATTGCTAAATGCAGCCAACTGCCCTGTCACATGCCAACCGGCGTCTGTACCCGTGAAATCGGATATTTTTAAAGTTTGATCAGCATCTTTAGAATCAATAGCTGCACCAGTTTCAACTAGTGCATTATCCATTGTTTTTTCAAAACTAAATGATGGTGCACCTGTTAAATTGAGGGTACCCGCTTTAATATTCAAGGTAGCTGTACCCTTACCAACGGATGCTGTAGCATCATCAGCTGAAACATTTGTGCTAACAGCTGCTGTTGCGCCTAATACTAACGCTGCGATTAAAAATAAATTCTTTTTCATAATATAAAATCCTCCCAGATTGTTATTTATTGAGTTGGTCAACGTATAAATTTGGGGACGTTGACCTTTAACTAATAATACCATATAATTTACATAAGATTCAATAGCACAATCCGCGGGGGGTTAACTATGTTAAAGTCTAGATATGCCAGCAGTAATAGCGTTTACATGACTATTGCAAGTGTTTTTTTTAGTTTAATTTTCTTTTTTATATTTTTCGAAAGCATACAAGCTAGTCCTAAATCAGGTGGTGCCTATGAGACACCTGATCAATATCCATTGGGTGTGGCAACGGGCGTTAACAGTGTTGCCGGTGGTTCCATTACATTTAATGCCGATCAAGTTAAATCGTTACAAGGTCAGTACTTTGCAAAAGATTTTAAATCTACCGGCTATGGTGAAGCTGTTATTCAGAATTATTCGGCTAAAAACTTAAGTGATTCTGACACTGATACCTTCGATAAAATGAACCCTTCAATGGTTTCTGATACCGTTTCAGGTGGTCTGCTGCGCATGTACTCAAATGCGCAGAGTTTTCATTATTCAAAAACAAAAAATCTATCTTTTTTTATTGAACATCCACCAACAGATGCTGATTTGCTAAAATCATTAGGTTCTTGGGATACCGCTGGTATCGCTCGTTTCCATGAAGTCGAGGACAAAACTGACACATTAGCTAATTTTCCCGCGATGAAAAAAAATAGTATCACTTCATTTGACGATATTTCTAAAAATCTTCGTAACGTTAGTGATTACTATGCCGATTTTACATCAACAACTGTTGCAAAAGATACGCATGAAGTCAGTGGTAAAAATGCCCTGTATAATGACGCAATCAATTCAGTAGCTATCAACACGGATCATACGATTACTAATTCAAACAATAATGGTGGTTCAGGCGTCATTCAAATTAACATTGATATGAATAAGAAAACAACAAAGCAAGGGGTCGTTGTTGTAGATATTAACGGTGATCTTAACCAGTTCCAAGCGGCTAAAGAGCTCTCCGTTAACTTATTGAATTTCACTTCAGGTACAACTAAAATGCCTTATATTATTCTAAATTATAAAAATTTTACTTCGTTCAACTTTACAAATGAAGCTTGGATGCGCGTTGCCGGCTATGCGCCTTTAAGCGGTGATGCAACATACATCACGGATGATTCTGACAGTCATATTTTTAAAGGTCAAAATACAACTGGTACGAATGCTAAAGGCGTCAATCTTTTAACCAAGGATACAACCATAAAAGTTGGTTCTAAAACAATTAAGACACTGTTTAATACGTCTTCTCATTTGCTCCATAATTTCAATACAGAGAATACGACCTTATCGTTTGGTACCAATACAAGTCAGAACTTTGTAGGTTCTGTTTTAGCGCCAAATGCTGATATCGCCATTGATGCTACCCAGTCAGGAAGTGGTAGTCCGCTTACCGGTAACCTCATGTCGGGACAAGATATTACTGGTAATATGTCAGTTGACGATGAAGTTGCTAGTGATGCCGGGTTTAATACTGACGATTTTGATGTCGCTAATACCAAAGATGATCCGGCCGGTTTCTTGAAAGATAGTGATACGAATACCTCTAAACCGACAATTTTATCGGCAACGGTTTCTGGTAATAACGCCTTTATTCCGGGATCAACTAAGACATTGAACGCATCAATCAATAATACGTCGGCGACTGTTAAACAAGATAATGCCAATCTTGGTGCTGACGCTTCAACTATTCAAACGTCAGAAAAAACGTACACGACGACTTTAAATGTGAATCCAAATGACACTTCTTACTATTTATGGTATCGGTTAAACGACGGTAAGTGGCAAAAATATGCTAAAAATTACAAGGATTCTAGCTCACTTACAGAAGCCAATCAAACCTTCACAAGTGGTGAAAATACGATTGATTTTAATTCAGGAAATGCAATTACCGCTTTAGAAAATCAATATCAAGATAAGAAACATCAGTACGATCGTACAGCTTACTCCGACAAGAAAACTTATGCTATGGATTCTAATACATCAGCCGGTGGTAGTGATCAGATCGATGAAGGCTACCAATTAATCGGTTACCATCTCTACCATAAAAATAAAATTTCTTATCTGGTTACGGCTACAAATGATGATTCAATTAATAAAATTTTAGGGTCATCAAATCCAACTATCTCGGATGCGGATTTAACCGAAAAAGATACAGATTATACACCTATTTCTTATATTTTAAACGTAACTGGGAATTTGTTAGTCACTTACCCTAAAAACTTTGATTTCGGTACCTATAAGTTAGGTGAAAACAAAAAAACATTGTCCGCTTCCGGAACCCTGGCTATCGATAACCCATTCAAAGTCAATTGGGACTTAAGTGTTAATACCAATGATTCGTCGATTAATGACACCCTGAACCCACTCTTCAAAAAGGATCGTTTGTCATGGTATAAACAAGTTCAGACGAGTAAAGACGGCGAAACACTTACCTTCGAACAAAAACCGGCAACTTCAAACAAAATTGATTTTAGTAATTCTAATAAAACAATCTTTGATTTACCATCGTCAAGTCTTGGCGACTCATCAAATTCTGTTATTAACAAATCGCATTACTATGCTCAACTAACATTAGATTTTGCCACTTCAATTTTTGATACCGTGGGTACCTATAATTATGATTCACTTTGGGCCATTTCTCCAACCAACAATAGCGGTATTGTTATTGAGTAAATAAATTTAAAAGGGTCATAAGGCTAGATTTTATCTAGCTTTATGACCCTTTTTTTGCAATGTAATCTATTAACTATTTTTTACGGCGCTCTCGATATCTGTCTCGCCGTCATGCATGGTAATTACTTTACCAATCGTATTATCATTTGCCACAATTGAAACCAAAACGTCCGCAACATTTCCAAGTGAATTATCGCTTGCCTGGCCATCATTTAACGTTACTTTACCTGTGCTAGATTCCTTTGTCAGAGCACCAGGTTGAAGAATCGTGTAGTCCAACTGTGTATTTTTCATTAACCAGTTGTCCGCATAAAATTTAGCCGTCATATAATTTCTAATTGATGAAGATGCCACTTTTTCTCGGTCTAATGAGTAGATGGTGCTTAGCATTATAAAACGTTTTACATGAGCCGTTTCCGCTGCTTCCATCGTTTTAACCGCGCCATCCAAGTCAATCTTCATTAAATCTTTACCGCCCGAACCGGCAACGAATAAAACAACATCAACAGCTTGCATATTCTTAACTAACTTATCCACGCTATCCAATAAATCAACGTAGACATAAGTAATGTTATCCCGATCTAAATTATCCGTATGCCTTGAACCCGCCAATACCTGATAACCTTTTTCAGACAATTTGTTCGTCACTTTTTGGCCAATTCGACCATTTGATCCAATGACTAATACTCTTTTTTGTTCTGCCATTATTCAGACACCCCTTTTATTCTCTTTATTTAAAGTCTACCTCTTTACTAAGCGAAATGGTACGACTTACACTTATAAATTCATATAAAAAAGCAACCATTTTACGATGGCTGCTCTACTTATTAATGATTAATTTAATTTGAATTCTGTTACTGTTTTATATGTGTCACCCGCGCGTAAGACGATGTCGCCAAATTCTGGGAATCGTTCAGAACCAGGTGCTGCTTGTGTTTCAAAAGTAATTGCTGCATGATTTGCAAGCTTTTTACCATGCATTATTGGTGTATCATCACCAAAGTTTGCTGTGAACATAACCAAGCTAGTTGCATCTGTTGAAACTGAAACTGAAACTTCTTTATCTGCACTGACTAACTTAGCAGATTCTTTACCAACCATGGGATTGTTCAGGAAGAAGGGATGATCAATTCCATTAACTTGATTCTTCTGTGCAAAATCACTGCTGAAAACTTCACGTAGCGTCTTAGCTTGACGGAAATCATAAGGCGTTCCGTCAACAGCCATTTTTTCACCAGTTGGGATCGAATTTGGTTGGAGAGGTGCAAAATAATCGCTATCCACTTGTAAGGAATTATCATCAATTGTTTCTGTTACATCCCCCATCACGTTAAAGTACACGTGGTTTGTTGGATTGTACAAGGTATCCTTATCCGTTTTGGCAGTTGTTTCAAGGTGCCAAATATTGTCATTATTAAACGTATAAGTAACGTCAATTGACATGTTTCCTGGGAAACCATGTTCGCCTTCTGGGCTGTCTAAATGAAAAATAACTGATGATTCATTTTGGCCTTCGACGATTTTATAAGCCCATTTTTTTGTATCAAACCCGGGAGTGCCACCATGCAAAGTATTTGTGCCTTCATTAATTTGAACTTGGTAACTCTGATCATCAATGTTGAATTTACCATCTTTAATCCGACCGGCAACACGACCAATTGAAGCACCAATAAAACTGTCTTTTTGTAAGTATTCACTTGCTGAATCAAATCCAAGTACGATCTCACGTTTTCCAGTGCTAACTGGTACTTTTAAACTAACAATTCGTGCCCCTAAATCTGTAAGTGCTAATTCAAACCCATTATCATTCGTAATCGTAATCAGACTATAGTCGTTTCCAAAATCTTTCGTTGTAATTTGCATGTCTATTCCCCTCCGGTGACTGTTTTTATTTATTCTTGTTAATCTTAGTCTATTTTAATCATTTATTCAAGAAAGCGTTTACTTTAATTATAAAAAAATAATTACTCATTCTAAATCGAGTAACCATTTTAACTATCTATTTAGATTTAACATACGTTTCACCGTCAGCAGCCGGCGCATAAAATTTCCCGATAAACAGTGCCAGAACGACAATTGTGATTAAGTACGGTGCCATTTGAAACCATACATCATCAATTTTTGAAATAACTGGGATATAAGCGCCGATAATTGCTAAACTTTGAGAAATCCCAAAGAAGATAGCAGCTGCAACCACTTTTAGCGGGTGCCATTTACCGAATATCATCGCTGCCAGTGCCATAAATCCTTGGCCCGCAATCGTTGATACACTAAAGTTCAGTGAGATTGATTGTGACATAATGCCACCACCAATTCCGCCCAAAAAACCTGAAATTAAAACGCCCGAATATCGCATCAAGTATACGTTAATACCCAACGTATCCGCAGCCTGAGGGTTTTCGCCAACAGATCTCAGTCTGAGACCAAACTTTGTCTTAGTTAATATCCACCAACTAATGAATCCAATCAAAATACCAAGATAAGCCAGCAATGACGTTCTCGTAAAAAATATCTCCCCAACCACAGGAATTTTAGACAGGATGGGGAACGTAAATGTTGATAAACTCTGGTCAAGTACAGGTGTTTGCCCCTTACCATCGTAGAATATTTTCGTCAAAAAGACACAAAGTGCTGGAGCCAACATATTTAACACAGTTCCACTAACAATGTGGTCCGCACGAAAATTGACCGTTGCCAATGCATGTAAAACTGAAAAAAGAAGTCCAAATCCACCAGCAACTAACAATCCAATCCAAGGTGTCACAGCACCTAAAGCTGGTCCATAAGTTAGATTAAATACTGCGCCGGAAAAGGCACCAACAATCATAATTCCTTCTAATCCGACGTTGACGATCCCACCTCTTTCAGAAAAAGTACCACCAAGCGCCGTAAAAATTAACGGCGCTGAGTAGATTAAAGCTGTAGAAACCATTGTCATCAATATCGTTATGACTGACATTAGCCTTCCCCCTTCTTCTTCGACAATTTTTCTAGTCCTATTTTAATTACATAATTAATACCAACAAAGAAAATAATTGTCGCAATAACGATGTCGACAATTTCGGGTGGTGTCGTTGAAACAACCGAGATGCTTAATCCACCAATTTTTAATATTGAAAAAAGTAAACCAGAAAAAATAATTCCAATTGGATTTCCGCTAGCCAATAGTGAGACGGCCATTCCGTTGAACCCAATATCCGGTAAGGAAGTCATCACATAAATATTTTCGTAATTACCAAGCCCCTCTACCGCACCACCAAGCCCTGCTAAAGCTCCAGAAACAACCATAGCACTTATAATTACCTTTTTTACGTTCATTCCAGCGTAATTAGCCGCTTTATCGTTCAATCCGACCGCACGATATTCATAGCCCACTTTAGTCCGTTGAATTAAAAAATACACCACGATTACCATTATTAACGAAATTATAATTCCGTAATTAAAAGTTGAGTTCTGTGTAAGATGTTCTAAAAATGGTGTTCTCAAACGAGCGCCCTCCGGAATCGTTTTTGAAAAATCACTTTGGTCCTGCGCTAAGAAATTCTTAACCAGAAAACTACTTAGATACAACGCAATATAATTCAACATAATCGTAGTAATAACTTCACTTGTTCCAAGGTAAGCCTTTAAAACGCCGGCAATTCCGGCCCAGATCCCACCGGCAAGCGCACCGGCCATAATTGACCCCAATAACAATAACCAGTGAGGGAGACTACTAAAATTAAGCGCAAAACTAACAGACGCCATCCATCCCATTAATGCTTGACCGGCACCACCAATATTAAAAAAACCGGCGGTACTGGCAATTGAAAATCCAAGCGCAGTTAAGATTAACGGTGTTAATTCACGAAGTGTTTCGCCAATTGCATTAGCGTCGCCTAAGGCTCCGGTAAATAAACTCGCATAATTTAAAAATGGGTCATACCCAAAAATAGCCATGACAATTGCACCGACCACCAATCCAGCAAGGACGGAGGTCAACGGAACTAACACTTTAAATAGTTTTGAAGAATTTGGCATACTGTATTCCCTCCTATCCTTTAGTGAGTTGGTATGGGTTGACCAGCCATCATAAATCCTAGTTCTTGTTTTGTCACGTCCCCAGTTTTAACGATTCCCATAATCTTTCCCTGATGGATAACCGCGATACGGTCAGATAATCTTAACAATTCATCTAACTCAAAACTCACTAGCAAAATAGCTTTTTCATTTTCTCGTTGTTTTAAAATTTGTTTGTGAACATACTCAATTGCGCCTACATCCAACCCACGCGTAGGATTAGCCGCTATAAGTAAATCAGGATTGCGACTTATCTCCCGAGCAATAATCACTTTTTGCTGATTGCCTCCGGATAACGAACCAACTGGTTCCAAAATTGAATCAGCCCGAATATCAAAGTCTGACATCAATTTTTGACCATCACGATTTATTTTAGACTTATTTAACAGCCCTTTAGACTGGTTCTTTGACAGATAATAATCCTGCAGAATCAGGTTGTCTGAAACAGACATCGGTAAAATAAGGCCCACATTTTGACGATCTTCAGGAATATTGCTAACGCCGGATTGTGTCGTTTTACGTGGCTTAAATTTTGTGATATCTCTATCATTTAACATAATATTTCCACTAGAAACCTTACGTAAACCAGAAATTGCCTCCATTAATTCGGATTGTCCGTTGCCATCAACACCGGCAATACCTAAAATCTCGCCCGTTGCAATCTTAAAACTGACGTCATTAACTGAGGGCACTGCCTTACCGGATTGGACAACAAGATGTTTAAGTTCCAAAACTGTTCTCGTTTGATTTGTCGGTACTTTTTCAGCGGCAAAGCTAATCTGCCGACCAACCATCATTTCGGCCATCATATCTGTTGACGTTTCGGAAACTTTGACCGTCCCAATCACTTGACCGGCACGAACAACGATACAAGTATCCGCAATTTCTTTGATTTCACTCAGTTTATGAGTAATTAAAAAAATGGCTTTACCTTCTGAAGCGAGACGCTTAATAATAACCAGCAGACTATCAATTTCTTGCGGTGTCAGTGCCGCCGTTGGTTCATCAAATATCAGAATTTCTGCGTCTCGATACAAGGTCTTCATAATTTCAGTCCGCTGTTGCATACCAACTGAAATATCGGATACTTTTTTATCTAGATCTAGTTGTAAATGATACTTTTCGGCCAGATCGGTAATTGTTTTTCTTGTGCCCATACGATCAATCATGCCATATTTCGTTTTTTCATCACCTAAAATGATATTTTCAAGAACGGTAAAATCATCTATCAGCATAAAATGCTGATGCACCATGCCGATACCCTGTTGTGTCGCCTGACGTGGACTGGCCAAGCTGACGACTTTATTCTTAATTAATATCTCACCCGAAGATGGCTTCTTAAGGCCTGATAACAAGCTCATCAAGGTAGATTTACCCGCACCATTTTCACCTAGAAGGGCCACAATCTCACCTTTTTTTATGGTTAATGAAATATCATCATTCGCAACAAAGTTTCCAAAACGTTTGGTTATATGTTTCATTTCTACCATCGTCTCTGCCAAACTAATTCCACCCATCTTTCCATTTACAAAACGAAATCTGCAAAGCACCCTTAATGGCAACTCTCCAGATTTCTTGTTAGATTATCTAAATTCTAGTTATTCTATTAGTTGGCTTTAGCGCTAACTGAGATATCCCCGTTAATAATCTTTTCTTTATAAGCATTAACCTGTTTCTCAGCACTTTTCGACATATTATCGTTAACTAAAGATACCCCTTTGTCTTTAAGGTCATATTCAATTGTCTTTCCACCTGGGAAATTACCTTTAAGTGCTTTGTTTGATAAATCTTGAACAGCAATTCCAACTTCTTTAACAGCTGAAGCCAAAGTTACGTTCCCACCATTGTATTTACCGTCTGCTTTTTGGTCACGATCAACACCGATAACCCAGACTTTTTTACCGTCTTTAGCTAAACCCTTAGCCGAAGTGAAAACACCATTACCGGTTCCACCAGCAGCCTGGTAAATAACATCTTCTTGGTTGCTATACATTGCGTCTGCCAGTGACTTACCTAAATCGGCCTTAGAAAATGATCCGGCATATTTAACATCAACACTGATATTTTTATTAACTGCCTTAACACCCTGCGTGAACCCAGCTTGGAATCCTTCAACAATATCGCTCTTAACACCACCAATGAATCCAACTTTGTTTGTTTTGGTTGTTTCGGCTGCCGCAACACCGGCCAAGAATGATGATTGTTCAGCCTTAAACATAACTGATGCTACATTTTTTTGATTTGGAATAACAGAATCAACAATTACAAAGTTAACATCTGAATTTTGTTTAGACGCATCCGCAATATTCTTTTGAACCTGGTAGCCAATCCCTAAAACTGTTTTATATTTTGCTTTGATTAATTTATTAATGTTCGGTGTAAAGTCCGATGGCGATGTTGATTGCGCATAATCGTATCCACCAACACCTTTAGAGAATTTATTTTCTTTCCCCCATGCTTTCAAACCTTCCCACGCTGATTGATTAAATGATTTATCGTCAATACCACCGCCATCAGTTACCAATGCGACTGAATTCTTAGTTGTTTTACCCGCTGATGATTTTGCTTGAGAACCACAGCCTGCCAATGTTAAAACGAGTCCTAATGATAAAAGTGAGCCAAAGATAATTTTACGAGTTTTCATTTAAATACCCCTTTAAACTTTTTTTGTTGATTTCATCATATCACAATATATACGAATGTAAACATAAATATATTATTAATAGTTCGTATTTTTAAGATTATGGTTATTAATTTTAGATTCATAAATGCATATACGTTTAATAACCGAATTATACATTGATTTATCGTTTGACTATTAGTATACTTAAATTATTAATCACATAAGGGGGATTATCACTTGGATGTCTACTTTAATCATGACGGCGGCGTGGATGATTTAGTGTCATTATTATTGCTACTACAAATGGAGGACGTTAATCTAATTGGCGTGGGTGTGATTGGTGCCGATTCTTATGTAGAACCCGCTGTGAGTGCAAGTCAAAAAATCATTTCTAGGTTTGGTCATAAACGACATGAAGCACTGACCGTTAGCCAATCTGACAGTCGTGGGAAGAATCCTTTCCCCATTAAGTGGCGGATGGACGCTTTCTCTATTGATGCATTACCGATACTAAATGAATATTCAAATCAAATAAAAATATCCAATAATAACGCAGTTGATGATTTAATCAATAAATTATCGGCCGCTGATAATCCCGTTACCTTGTTATTTACAGGTCCGTTGACCGATCTAGCACGTGCCATTCAGAAAGTCCCAAGCATTACAGAACATATCGACCAGTTACTTTGGATGGGTGGTTCTTTTGGCGAGACAGGAAATGTTGATGAACCTAGTCATGATGGCTCAGCTGAATGGAATGTCTTTTGGGACCCTGAGGCATTTAAAACCGTTTTACACACAACATTTCCTATTCGCTTGGTCAGTTTAGAGAGTACCATTCAAGTCCCTTTAACATCAGAAGTCAGAACAAACTGGGCGCTCGATCGACAATATCCTGCAATAGATTTTATCGGACAAGGTTACGCACTTGTACCACCCTTAGTCCACCTGCCAAATAACTCAACCTACTATCTATGGGACGTTTTAACAACTTGCAGTTTAATTGATCCCAGTTTAGTTGACGTAACAACAATTAAAGCAGATGTTGTCACAACCGGTATGAGCCAGGGTAAAACGTTTATTACCTCTAATGGCCGTGATTTGTCACTTGTTAGTTCAGTTATAAATCCCGACCTTTTCTTTAAAACTATTACTAATCTAGCCAAATCAGCCCCAAACAAACCAGAAATTAAAGGAGTTCAACCATGACAAAAAAACGTGTTTATCTTGCCGGACCTTTCTTCAGCCCAGGCCAAAAAGAACGCTTAGATTTAGTAGCTAACCTTCTCAGTAAAAATCCAACCATTGATGCTGACTCAATCCACTTACCGGGAAATGTTCAATATCCCGATGCAGAATTTGGTACATTTGAATGGCAAACGGCCACTTTTCAAAATGATATCCGCCAAATTGATCAAGCCGATATTGTGGTTGCAGTCATTGATTACCAACTCGAAGAAAACAATAACGAAGCTGATTCTGGTACCGTTTGGGAATGTGGCTATGCCGCAGCAAACCGTAAACCAGTTATTCTCGTTCGTCAAAACAAGGGCATTCCTTTAAACCTAATGTTGGCCGGAAGCTATACGGCAATGTTCGATGGTTTAGAAGATATGCAAAATTTAACAACCTACGACTTTAAAATTTTACAAAATAAATATGTGAATCTATCAATTTTTTAGCACAATTGACAAAAGACACCTCAAAATTTTTGAGGTGTCTTTTTATTTAAATTTTTTCTATAATGCTACCCTTTCCTACTCTTTAACCATGAATACTACTCTTCCCTACTCTTTGACGTAAATTCGTAACATTTTTTGTTTCACGTGAAACAAAAAACCCCGAAGTCATATGACTTCGGGGTTCAAGTTTATCCAAATTAATTATTTTGGTCTAATCAGCTTGTACTTCTCACCTATATTCGCATACTCCGGTCCGGCAAGCCTCGCTACCGGATTAAGCTTTTTTGCATCAATATACATTTTATCCTGGTCCAAAATGTCATCCTCAATATGAAAATAAACGACTTCAAGAATAAACAAATCAGAAATAATCTCTCCATCATCCATGATAGGCACATGTTGGTTCAATACCACTTCAAAACGAGCCTTAACACCCGCAATGCCAGGTACAGAAACTAGGTTACTAGTTACCGTTTCTAATCCAAGTTCGGAAACTTCGCTCTCGTCTGATCCAAAACTTGCCGCACTTTGATTAACCAGTTCCATTAATTCTCGAGTTGGCAATTGAACAACAGCTTGTTTCGTTTTAACTATATTAGCGGCAGTATGCTTCATGACGCCATCTTTACGACGATTAATTGAAATCGACATCAATGGCAATTTATCTGAAACAACGCTGAAAAAACTAAACGGAGCTAAATTAATTAGCCCCGCCTCGTTTGCACTAGTAACCCATGCTATTGGTCTTGGAATCAACGTTCCAGACATCAATTTATACTGATTTTTTGTTGATAATTCGTTACTATTAAATGAAATCATTTAGTCTTTATTCCTCAATTTTTAGTCTATTTGTTGCGACTAACCACTGCTCAGCATCTCTTAACTCTGATTCTGAAATTTGATGTGATTGTTCAGCTTCAAAACTTGTAAAATCAATATCAGCTTGTTGACAGAAATTCTTCAACTCACCAAAGTTTGATTTTGAGACAATGGGATCCAAAAATCCATGGGATCCCCAAATTTTGATATCACTTAAATCAATATCTGTTTTAACATCAGACGATAATACCATCGGATGTAGTAACACGGCCGTTTTAAACTTAGCCTGACCAGTTAATAATGAATAATAAGCAACGTTAGCGCCATTCGAATAGCCTAACACAATTAATTGTGCCGGGTCAAACGCGTACTCTACCGCCAACTCATCAATTACCGTCATTAACCATCTTGTTTCCACGGCCAAACTGTCCAAATCAAATCCTCCATCTGGTAGATGGGCGAAATAACGTGTCAAATCATTCTCGACCAATCGCCCACGAATACCAATTTTAGGACTATCTGGTGCTAAAAAATCCGCAATTGATAGCAAGTCAGACTCTGTGCCACCTGTCCCATGTAACATCAGGACCGTAGCGTTGCCTGCCTTACCCGGCTTATAAGACGTGATCGCTTCTGTCATATTTACATCTTCTTATCTGAATTGAAATTAACCAAATGTGCTTCAATATCTGCACGTTGGTCTTCTAAAAATGGTGGTAATTCCAAATGAATACCTGCTTCTTCATACGTTTCATCTTGCAAGAATCCAGGACCATCTGTTGCGATTTCAAATAGCACACCTTCACCGGGACGGAAGTACTCTGATTTGAAGTAGAAACGATCTACGAAACCTGAATCACTAAGACCGGCACTTTGAATCCGTTCAATCCAGTACGCAAGTGATTCTTCGTCTTCAGTTCTAAAGGCAATATGATGAACTGTTCCGTAAGCTTGAATTTCATTTGGTAAAACGCGACTCTCTTCAATAATAACTTGAGCGCCGTGTCCACCTTCGTTCAATTCGTATAACGTGCGTTGGTCTTCAGTTGCAATTTTATCGAAGCCCATCAATTCCGTTAACACAATATCCATGCGTTCTGGGTAATCCACTGTAATAATAGTTGTTCCTAATCCACTAATTGCGAACATTTTAGGAATTGGGCTATATAAATAAGGTGTTCCGGCTTCTACGCCATGGTTACGTTCGTCTGAAATTAATTGATATTGTTCATGATCAAAATCGTAGAAATTCATTGTTCTGCTACCAAAGTTTGTTTGAATTTCATCATGTTCGATATCATTATCATGGAATCGTTCTGCCCAGAAATCTAAGGCATCATCACTAGGAACTCGGAATCCGATTCTTGAAATACCATTTTTTCCTTTTGTACCTTGGAATAAACCGGGAAAATCAAAGAATGTAATATCCGTTCCTGCTGATCCCATATCATCTGTAAAGTATAAATGATACGTTCTAACGTCATCTTGGTTAACTGTTTTTTTAATTAAATGTAAACCTAAAATTTCCGTCATAAAACGGAACATTTTTGGTGAACTCGAAGTAATGGCTGTAATATGGTGTAATCCTAATAATTTTGTATTCATAATTGATGCCCCCAATTTATTTGATGAATTTAAAATATCATACTTACTAAAAGTAAGCAAGTTATTTATCCTAATTTCATTATAATTGATGCAACGTTTTAATCATAACAAAAGCGCTTACAGTTTTAGATTAATTTTCTATTCTATAAATGAGCCTGCTAATTGTGTCACAAATGTTTGGATTTGTTTTGGCAACTCATCCCTTGAAACAAGATAAAATTCGCGTTGATATTGCTTTGATAATGTCTTGACCGGAATCTCCGGGTAATCGGTTAATGCTGTCTGCGACACGATAGACTGACCTATCCCTTGTCTGAGTAACTGAACAATTAACGAATTACTTTTAACCGTCATGAAGTGATCCAAGGTTAGATTATTTGCCTTTAGATAATTGATTGAATAATGATAGACGCCAGAGCCCTGCTCCCTTAGTAACCATGGTTCCGTTGCATCCCCTGCCCAAACTAATTGATCCGTTGTTAACGATTGACGTTTTATCTTTTTTTCCGTTAGCGGTTGTTCAATAAATCCAAAATCTAATTTATGTTGTTTTAATTGTTCCATAATCTGTGACGAATTAAGCACACTGACTTCCAATTCCAACGGTTTCATAAATTCTTTATTTTTACGTAATAAATCAGGCAGCAAATACGCCGCGGTCGTGTGTGAAGCCGCAATTTTACAAGAAATTTTCTGATCGCTATTTTGATGTTTTAGCGCAAACAAGTCTTGTTGCCATAAATCTAATAATTGCTGGGTTTGTTGATAAAGTAAGATGGCACTCTCAGTCGGCACAATCTGTTGTCGCCCGTTTCTTTCAAACAACATGACGCCTAGCGTCTCTTCGAGTTGCTTAATTTGAACTGAGATCGTGGGTTGAGACAGGAATAATAATTGTGCGCTGGTGGTAAAGTTTCTAGTTTCATAAACCGATTTAAAAATTTCTAAGTTTTTAAACATACCAATCACTTCCATTCATTTTATTAATAGTTATCATTATAAAGATTTATTTTATTAATTAAAATAAATCCGCTATAGTTAAGATACTATTTAGGAGGATGAACAACTTGAAAAAAATAATTAACTTACTACCTGGTTTTATTGTATCGTTAATAATTGGCCTAGCCAGTTATTTTATCGCTAAACTCTGGTTACCAATGCTTGGTGGTGCAACGATTGCCTTATTTATTGGTATTATTCTGGGAAACACGGTTTTAAAACAGCCGTCATTAACAGCCGGAACTAAATTTTCTGAGAAAAGATTACTAGAATATTCCGTGCTTTTACTCGGCGCAACCATCACCTTCCAAAGTATCAAAGAAATTGGTTTAAATGGTCTCCTGTTCACCTTTTTACAAATGAGTATCACAATTATATTTGCCATTTGGTTAGGTAAGAAACTGGCCTTCGGAGAAGGTACCTATTTATTGATGGCCGGTGGTAACGCTGTCTGTGGATCTTCTGCTATTGGTGCAATTGCGCCAGTTATCGATGCCGATAATGAAGAAACAGGTATCTCAATTACATTAGTTAATCTTATGGGAACCATTTTAATGTTAACTTTACCCATTATTGGAACGCTACTCTGGGGTGGAAACGACGTCTTTAGAGGTGTTTTAATTGGTGGAACTATTCAGTCTGTTGGTCAGGTAGTTGCCAGTGCAACTATGTTGAATCAACATGTTATTGTGACTGCCACATTATTCAAAATCCTCAGAATCATTTGCTTAGTTTTCGTTATTAGTATTTTCGGTTACCTACATCATAAAAATCAACCTACCCAACAAGCATCCCAAGTAACAACAAAAAAATCAACCTTAGTTCCTTGGTACGTCATTGGATTCTTAACACTCTGTATCCTTAACAGTTTACACTTTTTACCCGCTCCAATTGGTGGGTTCGCACATTTTTTAAGTACTTGGTGTGAAATTATTGCTCTAGCTGCTATTGGCCTTCGTTTAAATTTACAATCGCTATTCAGCCAAGGAAAACGTTTATTACTTTACGCCGGCGGTATTATGCTCGTTCAAGTTTTATTAGCAATTGGTTTAATTACGCTATTATTTTAAAAAAATGACCCTATGATTTTGACATATTTTTATGCCAAGTCATGGGGTCATTTTTTGTTAACTTATAATTTAAAGATACGCTCTTGCCGATCAAAACTCTGGTCAGCGAACCATCCCTCCAATAAGGTTAATTGTTGTCGTTCAAAGATAAGTTCATCATGTTTAGCCAAGCATTTAATGACCTGTCCCGTTGTTTCACGAGTGGTCCCACTAACTAGGGCCAGCTCTTTAATTGTGACGCGATACGGAATAATAACGTGCTTTTGGGTGAAATCAGCACCCAACTGCTCTGCCAAAATATTAATAGCTTGGACAATTCGATTATGAGCGCTTGATGTTACCATTCTTTGAACTTGATTCTCTGTGGCGCTTAAAATTGTCGACATCTCTGTAATTGCTCGCGTGGCCATCAGAATATTTTGCTTTAATATCCGTTCAACTAGAGCCATTGGGAAATAAACGATTTGAATATCCGTCATTGCTCTAGCCAAGTATGGGTAGTTTTTATCACTTAATAATCCGCGATATGGAAATCCTAAGTCATTTTTGATATATGAAAAGAAGCCAAAGTCACCGTCGATATCAAATCGTTCAACCCGTATTACGCCTTCAATTAAAAAGTAAAACCGACTGCGTTGATCCGTTTCATCAAAAAGAACTTGGCCTTTTTGAAATGATTTGATACTCATATTGTTCATTAGTAAGTTCGCTTCTTCATCGGTTAACGTTTCAAAATCCGATAATTGTCTCAAATACTGCATATATTGGGGTACCGCTTTACTTTTCTGTCCCATTTTGATCCCCTCCACTAACGTCTAACTGACCCAAACTCTCTCCATCATCATTTTAACATGGATATTCATTGGCCACAATTAACCATCCTATCTTATAGCCTATCCGCCCTAAGCGTACAAAAGGATTGTTAACCTTTCACAATAACCGTTCCAGCATCGTTGTCTAATAGCTGGCTAATGTTTTCTAGAGATGTAACAATTGCGCGACCGTTTTGACTAGCTTCAACGAATTCAATTGCAGCTTCAATCTTAGGTAACATACTTCCCTTAGCAAATTGGTCTTCTTTAATATATGCTTTCAATTGAGAAACGGTAACTTCTTCTAATTTTTCTTGGTTAGGTTTGTTGAAGTTAACGTATACGTTATCAACGCTTGTTAAAATAATGAGTAAATCAGCGTTTACTAATTCAGCTAATTTTTCTGAAGCAAAATCTTTATCAATAACTGCTTCTACACCGTGCAATTTACCATTTTCTTCAACAACAGGAACGCCACCGCCACCAACAGAAATTGAAATAACGTCATTTTCTGTTAAACGATCAATTGTTTTATATTCTTTGATACCTGTTGGACGTGGTGAAGGAACGACACGACGCCAGCCACGACCGGCATCTTCGACAAAGGTCATCTCTTCATGAGCAGCCATTTCTGCCTTAGCTGCTTCTTCTGTAAAGAAAGGTCCAACTGGTTTTGTTGGGTTACTAAAGGCGTCATCATTTTGATCAACAATAACTTGTGTCACAATAGTTGCGACTTCTTTATCAATCCCTTTTTCAGCCAACGCATTATCTAATGCGTTTTGCATCCAGTAACCGATACTTCCTTGTGTCATTGCAACACAAGTATCTAATGGTAAAGCTGGATTCTTTTCAGAAACTGCAGCCGCTTGTTGTAATAATAAATTCCCAACTTGTGGCCCATTACCATGTGAAATAATTAATTTATCGCCTTTTTCAACGAATTTAACTAAATATTCAGCAGTTTCACGTAACGCTTGTTGTTGTGCCTCAGCACTAGCATCCTTTGACAAAATAGCATTTCCACCTAAAGCAATAACAATTTTTCTTGACATAATAATCGACTCCTCTTTTTTTATTTTTTAAACAACCATTCTTCCTGACGCAATTAACCATATTCCGACACAAGCGCCAATAACAATAACGATCGTCATACCAATTTCACCTTTTGATAAGAACTTCTCACCCTGTGCCTGTCTTGCTTTTCCGTAGAAGAAGATCCCTGGAATATAAGCAATTAAACAGAGTAATAAGTAACTAACACCGGCCATGATAATACCGGAAATTTGGAATAACAAAGCAATTAAGCCAAACGTTAATTGTGCTTTGTTTCCTTTTTCATCAATGTGTTGAATTGAATATTTAACTTGATACATTGCTACTAAGATATAACAAACAATAATTGCAGCCGTACATAATGAATAAGCAAAGTTATAAGCTTTGTCCGTAAATAAAAGTGTGAAAAGGAATAATTGGACTAATCCAGCCGTTAAAACTAAGGCAAAAGTTGGTGCCTTTTTATCATTAACTTTACCGAAGTAAGCAGGTAATAACTTGCTTCTTGTCATAAGTAACATCGTTTCTGCTGGAAGCATTGTCCATGACAACCATGAACCTAAAATTGAAATAATTAACCCAATTCCGATAAGATAGCCACCAAATGGTCCAATCATTTCAACAGCGATATAAAGCATTGCTGGTTGATGAATTGAAGCTAATTGTGCTTGCGTTAAAATACCGTAAGGTAACATTGAGGCCAACACATAAATAGTCAATAAACTGATTAGTCCGATAATTGTTGCTTTACCGGCATCAGATTTCTTTTCTGCACGAGAAGATAACATTGAAGCCCCTTCAATACCAACAAAGACCCACATCATCACCATCATACATTTTTTAATTTGTAAGGCGACATCGCCTGCGGCAAAGTTATGGCTCATTGTGCCCCAGAAATTAGCTGAAAAAACATCGATCTTGAATAAGAATATAGCAACAACAATAAAGACAAAAATTGGAATTAATTTGCAGACTGTAACAATTGCATTAATCGCAGCGGCGCCTTCAATACCACGGTTAACAAAGAAAGTTAACGCCCAACAAAGGATACTTGCGATTAAAATTGAAGGGAGATTTTGACCCGATTTAAAGATGGGGAAGAAGTAGCCAACCGCACTCATTAGGATCGTAGCAAATGCCACGTTTCCTAACCAAGCAGACAACCAGTAACCCCAACCACTAATGAACCCAGCAAATGGGCCAAATCCTTTTTCAGCGTACGTAAAGATTCCTTCTAATTCTGGTTCTTTGTTCAACAGGTTATTTAATGAGAGTGATAACATTAAAATACCCACTCCGACAATGACCCAACCAATTAACGCAGGCCCCGGTGCAGATGCATTGGCCAAATCAGACGTTAATCCGAAGACCCCACCACCGATAGAAGAACTAATAACTAGCGCAACAAGCGCCATCAAACTAATTTTTTTAACCGTATTTTTTTCTTCCATAATTCAACTGCCTACTTTCTTTATTAAAAATAAAAGGGAAACTAATCTAAAGTCTTGCTCCAGATTAGTCCCCCTAATGACAGCCTATTTTTCGCAGAGACACTTCCCTGTTAAGTTTCTTTCACCATTAAAAACAAACTATCTTGATGTTATTAAACACGTGGAATGAATAAGTTTCCCGCAGTTGCAGCCATAATTGCTTTAATTGAATGCATTCTGTTTTCTGCTTCTTCAAATTGACGTGCATATTTACTACGGAATGCTTCGTCAGTAATTTCCATTTCTCTAACACCATATTTTTCAAACATTTCTTTACCATATTCAGTTTCAATACCATGGAATGCTGGTAAACAATGCATAATGATCATATTTTCATTACCAGTCTTTTTAACCATGTCCATGTTTAATTGGTATGGTTTCAATGTGTTAATACGTTCTTCGAACTTATCTTCTTCACCCATTGATACCCAAACATCTGTATAAAGAACGTCTGAATCTTTAACACCTTTATCAACGTCTGAAGTAATCATGTTTTTGCTACCTGATTTTGCAGCAAATTCTGCAGCAAATTTTTGAACTTCTTCAGTTGGTTGTAATGAATCAGGTGCAACGATATGAATGTTAACCCCCAACATTGAACCAGTTACCAAAAGGCTGTTAGCCATGTTGTTACGGCCATCACCAACGTATGTTAATGTAATGCCTTTTAATTTACCGAAGTTTTCTTTAACTGTCATGAAATCAGCGATCATTTGTGTTGGGTGCCATTCATCAGTTAAACCATTCCATACGGGAACGCCTGAGAATTTAGCTAATCCTTCAACAACATCTTGGCTGAATCCACGGAATTCAATACCGTCAAACATACTACCTAAAACTCTAGCTGTATCTTCAACTGATTCTTTTTTTCCTAATTGAATATCATTTTTTCCAAGAAATTCAGGATGTGCACCTAAATCAACTGATGCTGTTGTAAAAGCAGCACGTGTTCTTGTTGAATTTTTTTCAAAAAGCAAAGCAATGTTTTTACCTTGAAGATATTTATGTGGAATTCCACGTTTTTTCAAATCTTTTAAATGAATTGAGAAATCAATTAGATATTCTAATTCTTCTGGAGTAAAATCTTTTTCTGCTAAAAGACTACGACCTTGAAATACTGTGTTTGACATGTTATTTTCCACCTTTTTTATTTTTTATTTTTTTAAATCTTCACGAACAATAGGCATACTCATACAACGTGGACCACCACGACCTCGTGATAATTCAGCTGAAATAACTTCAATAACTTTAATGCCGTAACTTCTTAAGACCTCATTTGACACATAGTTACGATTGTAAGTCACAACAGTGTTTGGTGCAATTGCTAGTGTATTTGAACCATCGTTCCATTGTTCACGTGGTGCAACTACTGCATCGCCGTTACCAACTGGGATTAAGATAAGTTCAGGCACTTTTAAAACTTCACGTAAGACGTTTTGAAGATCTGTACGATGTGAAATATTAATGTGATTATCTTTGCCGGGTTCTAAGATAAATGTATCAACGTTTCCGCCGTTATCTTGAATTCCTGGATGAATTGTAAATTTATCGTAATCAATCATTGTAAAGACAGTATCTAAATGCATCATTGCGCGATTATTAGGAATTTTAATTGCTAAAATTTTATCAAAACCACTATGTTTTGCGAATAGAACTTGTGCCAATTCTTCGATTGAACGAGCTGAAGTACGTTGTGAAATACCAATTGCAAGAACGTGGTCGTTTAAAATTAATTCGTCTCCACCTTCCATACGGTCGAGATGGTTACGACTACGCCATACGTTTACGCCCTTGTTAGCAAAACGTGGATGGAATTCCATAATGTATTCCATGAATAACGATTCACGGCGACGTGCAGCAAATGTCATACGGTTAATTGTTAACCCATCACCCATTGAAGCTGCTGGATCACGCGTGAAGTAAAGGTTAGGCATTGGATCCATAAAGAATGGGTAGTCTTCCGAAGAACTGAGATCAACTAAAGCATTTGATTTGTAATCGATTTCATTTGTTCGTACGCCGGCCATAATTTTATCAACCATGTCTTGTGTTTCCATTGAGAGTAAATATTCTTTCAATGCTGCATGGAGTGTACTTGAAACTAAACCTGATTCATCTAACATTTTTTCTAAGAATTCTTCTTTTACATTTCCTGCATCTAGGGCTTCAGCAGCCAAAGTTTCAAGATAAATTGTTTCAACGCCATTGTCTTGCAATGTTTTTGCGAAGAAATCATGTTCTCTTTGGATTTCAGGTAGGTATGGAATATCGTCAAATAAAAGACGACCCATGATATCTGGTGTTAAGTTTTCAACTTCTTTACCGGGTCTCTTTAACAAAACTGTTTTAAGAGTTCCGATTTCTGATGTTACATGTACTGGACTTGTCATAATGATTACCTCCCATATATTTATTACATGCACAGCATAACAGGTCCAATTGGTCTAGTTTAGGAAACGCTTACACTCATAATGTGAAGTTTCTCTCATTATGAGAATTTATACGGGTGATTATTTCATAGATAACATTGTATGCGCCTTCATTGTTGAGTTTTTAAAAATTCAAAATGAGAATCATTAGAATTATATTATTTTATGCTCTTAACTGAATTAAGAAACAAGAACTTGTAGTACTAACAATCCGCCACCGAACAATAAAACGAAGACAACAACTGGCCAAACGAATTTTACCCAGTGTGAATATCTGATATCTAACATCTGAAGAGTTGCCATAACAAGCCCTGTTGGCGCTAAGAAGAGCATTGCGTATTGACCAAATTGGTATGCAGAAACGACAATATATCTTGGAATATTAGCGGAATCGGCTAATGGCGCAAATATTGGCATTGCTAAAACGGCTAGCCCAGATGATGACGGCACGATAAATCCGAGGAAGAAGAAAATAATCATCATGACAATAATGAAAATTGGTCCGCTCACGCCAACTACTAACGATGAAGCGTATTGGAGAATTGTATCTGAAATCAATCCTTGGTTTAAAACAATATTAATTCCTCGAGCGAGTCCAATAATGAATGACACACCAACTAAACTTGAAGCACCATTAACGAACGCATCAATAACTCCCTTTTCTCCAAGTCCTTCTTTTCCAGTACCCGTTAAGATCATAATTGCAATAGAAAAAACTAAGAATGAAGATGCCATCGTTGGGAACCACCAACCTTTTGCCATAACGCCCCAAACCATAATTGGGAATGTAACAACAAATAGTAATAGTATAATTTTTTTACGAATAGTGAAAACAGGTTCTTTGTTTCCATCGCCCGCCGATACAGACCAAAGTTTATTGAACGCCTTACTATCTTCATACGTATATGATGCGGTTGGGTCAGCTTTGACTTTTTTACTGTAGCGACCTAAGTAGATAATTAAAAAGATTGAGCCAACAACTAATCCGACAATCCGCCAAATCATACCTTGAGTGAAATCAATGCCGGCAGCATTCGACGCAATAACAACTGAGAATGGGTTAATTGTCGAGAATGTTGTTCCAATGGAACTAGCTAAGAATATTGCCCCCACGCAGACTATCGAATCGTAACCCATCGCGATAAATACGGGTACTAGAATTGGATAAAAAGCAACTGCTTCTTCTTCAATTCCGCACAACGTTCCGCCTAAGACCATTAAGATTGAGACGAAAAAGATTGATAAAAACTCGTGTCCTTTCGTTTTTTTAGTAAGCGCCACTAATCCTGATTCAAAAGCGCCACTGACTTTAACCACGCCAATCATACCGCCCAAGACCAAAATGAATACCATGATATCAACGGCTTGAATTGTCCCATTCACCATGCTGGTCGTGATGTCAGATGGCCCGGCCGGATTCTGTTTTAATCGCTGGTATGTATTAGGAATTGATACGGCTGCCGTTATGCCACCAGACGTAAATTGTTTAATATCAATTTTAACGTGTAACTTATCTAACTGATTTTGTGTTGCTGGTACCTTTTTTACATTACCATGGGCATCTGTAATTTTTAATTCTGTGCTCGCCTGATCGTAAGATAATTTCGAATAAGATCCTGCCGGAATAATCCATGTTGCCATAACTGCAACAATCGTTAATATAAATAAAATGACAAAAGCGCCCGGCATTTTTAGCTTAAATTTCTTTTTAGGTGTCTCCACCATTGGTGTTGTTGAATCCATAATAGGTTCCTCCTTTAAGTGTTATCTTGCATAATTTGTTGCATTCTCCCATTAACATCCCTTTACCATCGTTGTCACCCTCCTCCGTCGGTTGTTTCGCTTGGATTATATCAATAGTTCGTTATTCGTGGAGTGAGAATAGTGACATAAAAAGTGTTAACCAGTTCACACTTTTGGTCGTTAATCAAAAAACAGAGCCACAAAATCCAATTGTTAAATCAGATTTTATGGCTCTATTCGATATTATGATTACTCATGTAATGCTTGTGACAAACGTTTCAAACCTTCTACTAAAACTGATTCTTTAGCACAATACCCTAATCTTGCATGACCTGGCACACCAAATCGACTACCAGGGACCATTAAAACCCCATAATCTTTTAATAACTTCTTACAAAATTGTTCATCATCTTCAATTGTTTCAAATTTGATAAATGAAGTTGAAACAGACTTTGGCACAACCAAGCTAACAGCTGGTTCATCGTCGACCCAGTCAGTTAATATTTTTAAATTTTGTTTAACAATTTTCCGATTTCTATCCAGAACGAGATCCTTATTTTTTAAAATATGAACAGCCATCTGGTCATTAAAAACACCGGCACATATCATTGTATAATCGCGATATTTTCTAAAAATATCCGTTATGGCAGGATTAGCAACTGTCCATCCTATCCTAATACCAGGCGTCGAATATGTTTTCGACAAACTATTTGTCGCAATCCCTTTATCATATAAATCAACAATTGAACTGACATCTGTAGTATCGTCTAAGGGCAAATAAACCTCATCAACTAGGACATACGCGCCAACTTCTTTAGCAATCTTTACTATTTCTGTCATTAAGTTTGTCTCAATAACCGTTCCTGTTGGATTATTTGCATTATTTAAACAAATCATCTTAGTATTTGGCCGAATAAGTGTCCGCAATTCGTCCAAATCGGGCATCCATTGATTTTCTTCAGAAATATTCCAAAAATCGACTTCAGCTCCTAATGATTTAGGAATATCGTAGAGTTGCTGATAACTAGGATACATCGAAATGACGTGATCACCAGGTTCGATTAATGCATATAAAGCTAATTGATTCGCTCCTGTTGCACCATTAGTTTGTAAAACTTGTTCTGGTGAGACAGTTTTATATAAATGACTGACCTCTGTTTTAAAGGCTGGAGAACCTTCAATCCAACCATAATTCATTTTTTGTGCATCTAAATCGCGATAAAAATCCTGACTATTTACCTGACCCATATTCAGCAACTCGTTCATCGTCATCGATGAAACTGTACTTTGTGCAATATCATATGTAGCCTGTGTTTCATAAACGTTCAACCATTCCTCAACGCCAAATCCTGCAATTTCCATAAGTTATCATTCTCCATTCTGTAATATTTTGTTAACGCATACATAATAACAGAAATGAATTGTTAAAATAGGAAGAACTTCACACTTTTTCCATCCTTTTGACTCAATCAGTAACGATAAAGATACCATCATGAGCAATAAATTTATTACGATTATTATGACATTAAACAAGTAAAATTTATCTAACATGCCCACGCCCCACAGAAATAGCGTGGCTACAACGCTGTCAATGGTACCAACAAGAGACATCTTTGATGACACATTTTTAACTTAAAAGGTATTAAAAACAAAGAAATTGTACCAATAGGATTAAGAGACTAAATAAGGACGTTATTAATAATAAGGCACTTATTTTTTAGTTAACCTGTTCGAAAATATAATTACTCAAAATGGCTATCAACTGAAATTAAATATAGATAAGTGATCTGTTTGTTATCTTTTAAATCTTTCATATTGTCTTTTAACATCGATCTCTCAATAAATTTAATTTTACTATCTTTAAATCCTAATGAGATGTTTAAAAACGGCAATCATAACCAAAAATACGATGTATAGGTCATTTTAAAAATAACTGTTCCCACACCTAATATACTTACTGTTAAATGCCTCAATTTTACGTTCACCATTCGTCAACCGTCTAATAAAATGGGATTTCAAAGACCCACCGATTGCAGCGTTACTGATTCCATATATAAACCATGAAAAGTAAATAAAATAAAAATCATCTGACATCACTGTAATTAAATACAATATAGCAAGCGGGACTAACAGCAGTTACTACATTATTTTTTAGAACAACTATCAGTTAATAATCCAAAAAGAAATTCAAGAAACAATCCAGACACCGTATTCGTTAGAAATATGACTTAAGATTTAAAATGATTAGAAATTTGGCTAATCCCTATGACCCATTTAATATCGTAATAGCCGTTTGTGTTTACAAAGGAACTTGTTTACATTGGAAACACAAACCTTTATAATAAAAACGAAATCAAATACTGAATTGAGGGCATACTTATGAAAAAAGAAACATTTTCAGAACTAAGTGATATTTTTTTAAGAGTTATCAATAGATATAATGAAATTGAAAAAACACCGTATTCCTATGGAACTGATATCTTACTTCATCCATCAGAAACGCATACGATAGAGTTCATTGGCAATAATCCAGACATTAATGTTACACGTTTAGCCGAACTATTAGGTATCACGAAAGGAGCAGTTTCTAAACGGATTAAGCAATTGAGAAAGAATGATTTAGTGACTAAATCAATTTCTCCAGAAACTGAAAACGAAGTTGTCATTAATTTAACCGTTAAAGGCTCAGAAATTTACAAGGCACATGCTAAATTTTCTAAACAATTAAACAAAAGTATCGCTAATCTTTACAAATATTTACCAGATGAAGTTATCATGGATCTAGAACGTATAGGAACTGAAACGGAACAAATTTTTTTAGATATATCTAATGAAAGAAAAAAACGATAAAATAGTTTTTTTCATCCTTCCTGTTTCCAATGTAAACAGAATCCCAAGGAAACATCTTAATTCAACTACACAAACTAATAAAAAGGAGTTGCCAATCCATTGATAAAAAATAAAAAAATCTTACTAGGTCTCATAGCTTTATCCCTAATTATGTTTATGGTCACACTAGATACAACAATCACAAATATTGCGCTTCCTGATATTACAAATTCCTTTAACTCCAACTTAACTGATACTAACTGGATTAGTACAATATACGTTTTGATTATGTCAATCACCATTATTCCGGCTTCAAAATTTGGAGATCAGTTTGGTCGAAAAAAAATAATGTGCATTGGTCTTATCATATTTGGAATTGGTTCTGCACTTTGTGGGCTATCGAACACCCTTCCAACTTTAATTTTTACACGTTTTATCCAAGGAATTGGAGGCGCAATTGTAACACCAATTATGATCCCCCTATCCGTAAACCTATTTGGTCGTAAAGATGCTAATCAAGCAGTTGGGATTATTGGTGCCGTTACGGCAGTTGCAGCCGCAGCTGGCCCTTCAATTGGTGGTATTATTTTAAAATTTTTAAATTGGAAATGGATATTTTTTGTTAATGTTCCCATTGTTATTATCACATTCATTTTAATTCTTTTTTGTTTTGAAGAATCTTTTGATCCAACTATTTCAAAGAAAATTGATTTAGGCGGTTTAATTTTTTTAACATTATGCCTATCACAATTAACCTTCTTACTCGTTAAAGGATACGATATTGGCTGGAACTCTATTACTAGTTTTAGTTTAATGCTTGGAACTTTAATCACATTTTTAATTTTTCTTTGGATTGAATTAAAGGTGAAACAGCCTTTAGTTGAATTAAATTTATTTAAAGAAATGACCTTTTCAGCTTCAACAATTATTTACTTTATGTGTGGATTTGCAATTGTCTGCTCGTCATTAATTTTTAATTTTTTTCTTGAAAATGTACGTGGATATAGTGCCCTAAGTGCCTCTTATATCATTATGTTTATGTCAATTACAGTTATGATATCAATGCCCTTAGGGTCAAAATTATCAACTTATACCGGTTATCGCAGTATTATTACAACGGGAATGGTCTTAATGGCAGGCAGTTTATTTTTATTATCAAATCTTAAGTTCCATGTTACTAATCAGCTGATGACTTTTTTCATGATTATTTTGGGATTTGGTTTTGGGTTCGCTTGTTTATCAATTGTTTCAGCTGTTCAATTTATTCCGGAAAATAAGGCTGGGATTGCTTCAGGTATCGTTAACGCTGCCCGACAATTGGGAACTTGTCTTGGCATTGCACTATTAGTTGGCACAATGACCCATAATGTCGACACAGCCAAAAATACTATTGAAAGACGTTCTATTGATCAAATTACTAGCAAAAAATTACCAAATAATATTGATAACTTGATGAAAACGAGGGTTATAACTATTCTAAACTCAAATAAAGTTAGTCCAAATTTTCAATATGCATTAAAAAAATCGATTAGTGAAGAATTAAAATCTGATAATACCAATTATCAAATTAAAAATAAGGAACTATCAAAAATGCATACTGGCCTTGGAAATTTAAAAAAGCAATTTAACGGTAATCCTAATACCGTTTCCAGCCTAACCAATAAAATTTCCATTGGGCAAAATGAAATTACAGCCCAATATAATGCGTTACTATATGAATTGGTCAAAGATAATCCCAACGCCATAAAAATATTGAATACTTACGAAAAAAAATTAATTTTTTTACAGGCTCAACCAAAATCAATTCAAAATTCAAAATCAATTACGCAACTTTCTAGTTTGATTTCAATTTATAAAATTGGGACTAATCCAAACATCACTACTGGAAAAGCCTTTACTAAAGCATTATCTTCTAGGTCCGCTGACAATAATATTACTCAAGCACAAGATATATTATCAAAGACATTATCTAAGGACGGAAAAATAAATAAAGGTTTAACTACATTGGATGGTGGAGTATCAAAAATCGATGTAAATGAACAAATATCTAAACTTTTAAGTCAGATTAAAAATTTAAAAAATAAGCAACTAACCCAAGCCTTTACCAAAACTTTTATGTTGGCAGCATGGATTATTGCAAGTTTTTCACTCGTAGGTCTTTTTACTGAAAGGAAGCATAAATAAAAATTAGTGTTCCACGTGAAACAATTAAACCGTTTTTTTCGCTAAACAGTTACATTCAACTTTTTCTGGTGCATTTTTAGCTTTTTGATCGATTACATTTCGTAACCGTACAATATCTGATTGACTCAGTGCCACTTCATCCAGTAAATCTGCGATTGTTGATCCAATTTTCATTTGGCACATATGATCAAATAATAACTGACTAACGTGATCCATCGTTGATTGTTCTTCTATTAGAGGTTTATAAATGAATGCTCGGCCTTCCTTATCAGCAGATAACGCACCCTTTTTAACTAATCGTCCCAATAACGTTTTAATTGTTGGCATCTGCCATTTCATTTTTTCTTTTAAATTTTCAAATATTTCGTTACTAGTACTTTGCCCAAGCGTCCAAATAACACGCATAACTTCCCACTCGGCGTCACTAATTTCAATCGATTGTTTTGTTGTCATGGTCTTCACTCCTTTAATCTCACATCATCTTTATGACTACAATTGTAAACTAAAGATGATAACGCGTCAATAGGTTACGCTCGACTAACGCTTTCCCTACCCTCATTAGCTTATTTTAGCCTTAGCTTTTACACAATATAATTGGTATACTATTGTTTACGACTTCAGACTATTTTTAATTAAGGGGAATTGCTATGACTACTTTTTTTAATCGTTACAAAACATCCTTATTTCTACTTTTAGGATTAGTTATAGGTGGCATTGTTGGCCTATTATTTAAAGAACAAGCATCCGTTCTTAAACCATTAGGTGATCTTTTTCTAAATCTAATGTACATGATTTTAGTCCCTCTCGTTTTCTTCAGTATCTCATCCGCAATCGCAGAGATGTCTGAAATGAAACGTCTTGGTAAAATTATGATGACTACCTTGATTGTTTTTCTAACGACAGCCTTCATTGCCGGAATTATTGGCTATATTGGTGTTCGCCTTTTCAACCCGATCCATGGTGTAAATGTTGATACCATTAAAGGATTAATGGGTACTGTTAAAGATACATCGGTAAAATCGTCCGGTTTAGAAACGTTAGTTAACACATTTACTGTTAACGATTTTTATCACCTATTGTCTAAAGATAATATGCTTCAATTAATTATTTTTTCAATCTTGATGGGTACAGCCGCCTCAGCAACTGGTAAAGAAGCGAGTGCGTTCACAAAATTCTTATCAGCCGGAAACGTAGTTGTTATGCGTATGGTTAAATACGTTATGTACTACGCGCCAATTGGTTTAGGTTGTTTCTTTGCCAATATTATTGGTAACTTAGGACCTCAAATTGCCGCTGGTTATTTACGTAGTTTCGTTCTCTATCTAGGAATTACGGCCTTCTACTTCTTTGTAATGATGAGTTTATATGCCTTCATTGCGGGTGGCAAAGCCGGATTTACTATTTTTTGGAAAAACGTTTCAGCCCCTGCTGTCACAGCAATCGCAACAAGTTCATCCGCCGCAAGTATTCCTGTTAACTTAGAATACTCTAAAAAAATGGGTGTGACAGAAGATATTGCAAATACCATTATTCCTTTAGGCGCGAATACGCATAAAGATGGATCTGTAATTGGTGGCGTTTTAAAAACAACATTTTTATTTGCCGTTTTTGGTAAAGATATTACGAGTGTTAATAACATGATTATGATTATCTGCGTATCATTCTTGGTTGGTGTCGTTATGGGCGCAATTCCAGGCGGTGGTATGGTTGCCGAAACCCTAATTTGTTCAATTTTTGGTTTCCCAATGGCCGCCCTTCCATTAATTTTAATCATTACGACAATTATTGATATTCCAGCTACTTTATTGAATTCAACAGGAAATACCGCAACTGCAATGCTTGTTACGCGTTTCGTTGAAGGTAAAGATTGGTTGAAGGATTTTATGGCACAAAAGTAATTAACCAATTCTATTTTAAATATAAATACCCTCGTAAAGGACTTTAGACGTCTTCTACGGGGGTATTTTTTACTGTTAGATTAATAGAAATCACGTTAAAATTCATTTCTAGAACCTAATTATTTTACGACTCTATTTTTTTTATTAACTTGCAGGGAGAACCATACGCCAAATAATTATCTGGTACATCCTTTGTTACTAAACTACCCGCTCCAATCACAGAGTTTTCCCCAATTGTCACTCCCGGAAAAACAATTACACTGGCACCAAGCCATACATTTTTTCCAATAGTTACAGGTAAATTATACTGGGCATTTTTCAATCTTAAGTCCGAATTTAAAGGATGGGTTCCAGCAATTAAGGTCACATTAGGCCCAATCATAGTATCGTCACCAATAATTATTTTTGTATCGTCCACTAACGTTAAATTAAAGTTACTGTATACGCGCGCACCAATAAATGTATTTTTTCCCCAATTAGCGTGAAGAGGCTGAAGCAATGTTGTTTCTTCACCAATACCACCTAGAAATTTATTTAATAATTGTTTTTTTTCGATACTTTTACTAGGTAATAGCTGGTTATACTCAAATATCCAATCCGTGTATTTCATCTGTTCTTGATTAATCTCAGCATTTTCAAAATAAATTTCGCCACTATCCATACGCTTTTTAATTTCTTCCGTATCCATTCGTTACCCTCCTAACTAAAGTGAAAACTTTCTCTTTCAATTAATTTTGAAGGAAAAGTTAAAACCACATTTTCACCACGTTCACCGTTAATTTTTTCACTTGCCAATCGAACGGCGGCATTTCCTATTTCTTTACTATTAATGTTTACACTAGTTAGGCCAGGTGTCAGGCTTTGGGCTATTTCAATATTATCAAAACTAATCAATGCCAAATCCTCACCAATTTTTTTACCGGCTGATTGAAGACTATGGTAAACGCCGACTGCTAGTGGATCGCTTCCCACTATTATTGCCGTCGGAAAATCATCAACCTTTTCTGCCAATAACTCGTCGGCCATGCGCCTACCCTCTAATGGCTCCCATTGACCTAATTTATAATTAATATTTTGCTTAAGTCCTTGATCGTACATAAATTGTTTATAAGCCCTTAACCTTTTTTCGTTTTCATTAATTTCTTTTTTTCCGTATTCATTAATATCAATGTTGTACCCGCCGATATAAGCAATATTTGTATGCCCCGCGGCAACTAATAACGATAAATTTTTTTGAATCATTCGCTCAAAATCAGCATAAACCAAATCTACATCCGCGGTGATGTCTGGATTATCCACTATCACAATATTTTTATTCTGCTTCATCAATTTTTGAATTGATGATTCATTTACCGTGCCAATAATCACAATCGCACCCAAATGATCAAAATCTTTCCATTCCTGTGGATTATCTTCTGCTAAGTAATAAGTCCGGTTCAGTCCCAAATGAAGACGTTGAGCTTCTTCTTTGATGCCCTCTCTCAATTGGCTGAAATATGGATCATCAAATTCTTTTTTTCTATCAATAGTTGAAATTAAGCCTATGGATTGAATTTTTGCTTTTTCATATTTACGTTTATTAATATCATAATTTAAATCTCTAACTGCTGCCCTAATTCGCTGTTTTGTATCTTCAGAGATAGATAGTGTTTTATCTTGATTTAAAAATCGAGAAACTGCACCAGGACTGACATTTGCTTTACGAGCAACCTCTCGCATACCAACCATTTTACACACCTCACCCATTTATACTTAAATCTTACCACACATGTTTACTCCGTTTTATCAACTTTTCTTTGTAGCAGATTCATATCACGAATGACGAATATCATTAAGATTCCTAAAATGATGGTAAATAAAGCAATAAAAGGTATAAAGATACTTTCTGATCCGCCAACTTTTTGTAATAAATTTAATCCAAATGGTGCTAAAAAACTACCTAAATTACACCCAATCAAAATGATAGACGTCGCAACATTCATTTTACTTGCCGGAGCATACTTATTTAACGAATTATATATAAATGGAAAAATCAAACTCCCAGGAATCCCGCTAATAAAATAACCTGTTAACAGCACCGGAAAATTCCCAGCAGATATTCCAATTAATAATGTTGCTACCGCTAATAAGATTAACCCCAAGTGTAGACACTTTTCTCCTATTACTTGATAGATTCTCCCGAAGAAGAAACCAGTTATAATGCCAATAATTGGCATTACCGCTAATAGATTAGATGCATTATAGTTTTCTCCGCGCATCGAAGTCACCATCGCTGGAAATCTCACACCGATCGCTACAAAAGTCATAACCAAAAATAGTGCGAATAACGCTAGAAGAAATACAGTCATATTAATTTTTTCTTTATGATTCATTTTATTTGGCGTTTTATCGGTGATTTCCGGTACAAATAAAGTAAATACAATTAGAACAACAAAGGCAATTGCATAAATACCAAAAGATAATTTCCAACTGATACTTAATAAAATTCCCGCTGCAATCGTCATAACAGCACTTCCAATATTTTCGGCTGCGCCACGAAATCCCAACATGTTTGCCCGTCGATTTTCCTCATCCCGGTAAAGTATGTTAATAATCGATACCGCTAGCGAGTTAAACAGGCCAAAACCGGCACCCAATACGAATCGACTCACAATAATCAATGGATAATTCACTAAGAAAATGGGTGCAATCCCTCCAAAACCAACTAATAATAATCCAATTTGAACTGTTCTTTTTATTCCAATTTTTTTGGCGATAAGGCTTGATAATACAACAAATATAACAACACCTAACGATGGTACCGTTGCTACTAATTCTCCTTGAGTAGTGGTCATTGATAAACTAGCGCGCATTTGGGGTAATGCACCATTTATTGCCGTTGCGCTAGTTAATAAAATCGAAATGGCCAAGATGGCTACCTGAGTCAAGCCGGAATTTCGTTTCTCCATTACTTACCTTCTATTTTCTTAAAGTGAATTAGTTTCGTTTGAAAATCGCCATAAAAATCAGGATAATAAATACCTATATTGGCTAACTCTGTACCAGAATATACGTCTCTAGTTTCTTGATTTTCATATAAAAAATCTTCTGCTATGCCTTTTAATCGGACTTCATTAAATTCTGGTTGAGCATTCGCCAAGGTACGGCCCACAAATAGTAAAACATCGGACTTATCTTTAGAAACGAATAACCATGAAGTTGTATTTCCTTCAAACGGACTTTTTAACCGAACAAAATCACCATACTGAACCAACTGTCGCAAATCTTGATAGAAAATAATCTGATTCGAAATTTCTTTTTTTTCTTTTTCCGATAATGTCGTTAAATCTAATTCGTAACCCAGTATGCTTGACATAGCCACATCTCCACGCGTTTTCAATGAAGTCATTCGACCAGTTTGATGATTTGGCACGGCCGAAACATGGGCGGTGCCCGCAGAAACAGGATATGCAACACTGGTACCATATTGAATTTTAAGACGTTCAACTGCATCCGTATTATCGCTCATCCAAGACTGTGGCATATAGTATAAAAGTCCTGCATCAAAACGTCCACCACCACCAGAACAGCCTTCCCATAATATTTTAGGATATTTCTGAGTTAAATTTTCCATTAATTCATAAACACCTAAAATATAACGATGTGCGGTTTCTCCCTGTTGTTGACTTTCCAAACCAATTGAATACGCATCCGACATGCTACGATTCATATCCCACTTAATATAGTCAATATCAACCGAATCCAATATTCTTTCGATTTGTTTCTGAATATTTTCTCTTACCTCTTTACGTCCCATGTCCAATAAGTGTTGATCACGTGATGGGGATGGTTCCCGCCCTGGCACCTGCATCAAGTAATCTGGATGGTTCTCGTATAGTTCTGAATCAATCGAAATCATCTCGGGTTCAAGCCATAGACCAAACTTCAAACCTTTTTGATGAACATAATCAGAAATGCCCTTTAATCCTTTTTTTAATTTACCCTCAAACTCAAACCAATCGCCTAATGAGGAATCATCATTATTTCGATGACCAAACCACCCATCATCCAATACAAACATCTCAATACCTAGATTAGCCGCTTCATCAACGATTGCTTCAATTTTTTCATCCGAGAAATCGAAATATGTTGCTTCCCAGTTATTTACCAAAATTGGACGCTCTGAAAATTGATGTTCACCACGTGCTACTCGCTCCCTTAATAAATCGTGGAAAGTATTGCTCATCTTATTCAAGCCACTGTCTGAATACGCTAATAAGACTTCTGGCGTTTGGAAATTTTCTTTTGATTTTAATTTCCAGGTGAAATTATAGTCATTAATCCCTGCAATTAAGCGTATTTGATTAATTTGGTCAACTTCTAACTCGAAACAATGGTTCCCTGAGTAAACTAAATGTACACCGATCACTTCACCATCAAACTCATTTGCGTCGGCTCCTAATAAGGCAATAAAACTATTCATCTGATGACTAGATGCACCACGTCGGCTTTCAAAACGCTTCACACCCGTCGATATTTTTTCACGATTCATTTGTCGCTCCCTAGTCAGTGCACCAGGTAGCGAGAGAACATCCTGATATATACCTGAATGTGTTAAATCCAATTGCATTGAAGCAATCTTTTCTAGCGATAAAGAGGCATTTGTTAAATTACGAATATTTATAGAACGAGCAATTACATTACGATTGCTATAAATTGTATAAAACATATCAAGATAAATATCATCAAATCGATCTTTAAGCGTAACCATTAGTGTGCTCGCTTCATTTTCATCAAGGACATAAGCAGATGGAAGACCTTCTAGCGTAGGTTTACCAGGAGTAATTTCGTAAGAATCATATCGAAAATCTGTTAAATTTGCTCCATTTTCTCGACGAATAATACTAGCTGGTACCCGATAATCCATTGACCCATGACTAGAATATTCTTGGGGCAACGTATCTTTAGAGTAAGCCCTTTCATTTTGTCCTGGTACGTTTCCCGAAAATCCTCGATCACGTCTTGGGTAATTATGGTGGTCATTGTATTGATCTACTTTTTTACCAAAATACACATGCGCCAACACATCACCTTGTTCTACTTTTATAATATAAGAGATTTCATTATTACTTAAATGGAATACCCCCGTATTTTTATCAAAATTAATTAATTCATTATTCATCATAGTTCCTCCTAGTAAACTTTTATATTCCAGCTGTTGTTTACTTTATACTGTTTACTAAATGGCTTTGTCAAGGATGGAATTAAAAATTTTATTTTTATAATACAGTTACTATATTTAGCATACATACACCAATCAAAAAAGCTTTCAAAATCAAATAATTTTGAAAGCTTTTTGTTTATTTTCTGTCTTGTCTCCCCAACCGTTCCTTACCGGCCACTCTATCATGGCCCTTACCTGCTCTTCTGCCATTTTTAAAATCTTCATAATATCGATGGAACCATCTTAGTATCGTTTCTTCACTCACATCAAGTGCTTCTTCGGCATCCTCAGTGAAGTTTTCCCAAGCATCTGGATCTCTTCGTGCCATTTCTCTTCGAAGCGTCAAAATAAGTGGTTTCAATTTTTCTCTATCTTTTTGTGACATCTTCAAAAATGCCTCAGTACCTTTAGGATCCATCTGACTGACGCCCGTAAATTCACTATTATCTGCACTATTGGCAATAAATGAACGAATTGGGATAATAATGAAAAAAACTAATGCTATTTTAGGGAAAAACCAACCTAAAATAATTAGTGCTAGCATTAGTAATCCGGTCTCGGTATTATGTTTACCATAAATCGCCACGTAAACTTTTTGCATATCAGATTTTTCTGTGTATTTTTGATGAATGATTGCTTTGGCAATTCCTCTGAAAATATAAATGATAATCACATATAAAATACCATACATCACAACTGTTTCTTTAACTGTATCGGTAGTCATTAATCTTGTAAATGCTGGAATTAATGCTAAAAACATCATTAAAATTAAATCCATAACAATGATTTTATTCGATACTTCGTCGACTTCCGCAAAAACAACTGCGTGTTGGTACCAGATATTAGCCACAAAACAGAAACTAACAATAAAAATACCAATCGTTTGAAATAAATCAGCAAAATTAATTTCACCATTTTTTACTTCAATCGGCATTTCTAGTACCATGATTGTAATGATGATTGCAATAATTGCATCGCTTAATGTATCAAGTCGTTCCTTAATCTTCATATATAACACTCCTAAAAATATTTAATATTATTTATAACCGATCCTTATATATCTTGGTTTTTGAGACGTTCTTTTCGCAATGACAACAGTTTTGCCGTCGTCGATAAAGACATTGATAATAAAATAAAAAACAAACTAGTCATGAGGAAGAACGATGGCAGAACGCCACCGACTGACTTTATAACTAACGTTGAAATAGTGAAAAACACTGTGAAAAAATTCAATATAATCAGACTGACATCATAGCTTCCCTTAATTTTTAATAGCGTATGGGAAAAATAAAAGAATGCAATACTAATCGTCATGAAGAGTGTATAAATTACAAAGAAAACGCTAATAAAGATTGCGGGTTCTACCTTCGCAAACTCAATAACAGATTTATCTGTGGCCATTTCGGAAATAGCCAACACTTGTGAAAATAAGAAATAGATAGCCAATAAAAAAATAACATATGTAATTATTTTTTTGATATTTTTCATTTTAAAAATCTCCCCTTTAACTTAAATCACAATACGAGTACCATATAACGATCATATTATACGATTGATAGCCAATAAGTCATCAATTTCATAGGTTGCCTTTACGGATGTTTTATTTTTGGTATTACCCGGGTTATACCAAACAGTATCAACGTCCACATTGTTGCCACCTTGAATATCTGACGTTAAAGAATCACCAATTATAAGTGCTTTTTTTGGATCAAAATTATCAATACGATTAAAAACATAATTAAAATATCCCACTGCTGGTTTTTGATATCCCGTCGTTTCGGAAACAAATACTTGTGGAAAATATTGATCTAATTTTGCTTCTGCTAATCGCTTATATTGCATGTCTGCAATACCATTTGTGATGATTGATAATTGATATTTTGTCTTATCTATCGATGCCAATAATTCGTCGGCGCCCTTTATTTTTTCATGTCCATCAGTTAAATGGTCTTGATATTGCTTAGCTAGAGCTCTACCGTCGACTACTTTATTAAACTGTTTCTTGAAAAATATCTCAAAGCGATTATTAAATAAGTTTTCACGTTCTAAATCGCCACGTTCATATTGCCGCCATAATTGACGATTAAATTTTAGATAATTCTGTTTTATTTTAGCATCCAACGTTACTTTTTGAGTTAAAAAAAGTGTTTCTAGTGCATTATCTTCTGCTGCCCCAAAATCAAGTAACGTATCATCAATATCAAATAGTAAAAATTCGTAATTTTTCACTTTCACTCTCAACTTTCATCCGTCTGACTTAGTGATTAAACATTATCATTTTTGACATTAGTTGTAAAACAAAAAAAGCTTTGAATTAGGACATATGTCCGAATCCAAAGCTTTGAATAATTAATTTAAATTTTAGTACCAACCATTTGATAACCAGAATGATTTAGCAGCTTCCCATGAACCGTAACGGCTTGAAACGTAGTTATTAGCTACTTTTTCTTGGTTTGCAGCTGAGTAGTCACCATTTAAGTATGAAGAACTTAATTGATATTTACCAATATATTGACCATTTGTAGCTGTATATGAACCACCAGATTCTTTGTTAGCAATCCATGCTTTAGCACTTGATGAATCAGAAGTAGTTGCTGCAGCTGGTGCTACGGCTTTTTTAGCTGGTGCAGGTGTTGATGCTGCAGGTGCTACGGCTTCAGAAGTTGTATTTGTTGATGCAGCTGGTGTTGTTGCTTTAACAGCTGTATCAGTATTGATTGTTAATTGTTCACCAACATAGATTAAGTTGCTATCTTTAATGTCATTTGCTTTAACAATTGCGTCAACACTAACATCATTAGATGTCTTTGTGCTGTATGTTGCTGAGATGTTGTTAAGTGTGTCACCTGATTTTACAGTATAAACATCAGCGTCTGCTGCTTTAACTGCAAGTCCAAGACCTGCTGCGACTGTTGCGACCATTGCGACTGAAAATTTTGTCATTTTAGTATTCAATTTCATTATGTTAGTTCTCCTTTTTATTGAGCGGTTTTATTTAATTTCTTCTATTTATCTTACGAGGTTCATACTATCAGTTACCTTTTACATAAGCATTTCAGCTAAATATCAATATCCTGAAATAATGTAATATTTATAATATTCTGTAATAAATGTAAACCAATCAAAGTGTCCGCTCACCTGCTCATTCTCTCAACGATAGGCCTCATTAAGATAATTTATTTGTATTTTATGTGACAAAATACGGCGTTAAATACGTTAAAATAAATTTAAAAAGTTTTTTTTTTGCTTGATTTTATAAAAAAAAGAATTATTAGCGACAATTCTCGCCAATAACTCTTTTAAAATTTCACTTGATCATGCTGTGTCCAAGTATCCAATCGAGCACTTTTATAAATAATTGAGTCTTTTATATCCTCTTGAAGTAATACATTCATAAAATCTAGTACTTATTTTTTCAATAAATGATTAATTTGACAACATTATTTAAAAAGATTAAAATATTTTCATGGGTAAGTGAATACTCACTTACTTTATAAATGAAGGTTATTATTATGGATAAACCAGTTATTCAATTACATGATCTATCAAAATCATTTAACAAACACGTCGTTCTGGATCACATTTCAACAACCGTAGAAGAAGGCACTATCTTGGGTCTGATTGGCCCTTCAGGTGCCGGAAAATCAACTATCATTCAATTATTACTTGGTTCAGAAACAGCTGATAGTGGTACGGCGACTGTCTTCAATCAGGTAATGCCTAATCGTGAATTACTAGGAAACATTGGTTATATGGCCCAAAATGATTCCTTATACGAACAACAATCTGGCCGTGAAAATTTAATTTTTTTCGGTCGAATGAAGGGAATCACAAAACAAGACATACCATCTAGCGTTGAACACGTCACGAATGTAGTTGATTTAGGAGATGCGTTGGATAAACGTGTCTCTACATACTCTGGTGGTATGAAACGTCGTCTTTCACTTGCTATTGCCCTCATTGGAAATCCAGATTTAATTGTTTTGGATGAACCAACTGTTGGTATTGATCCCGCTCTTCGCCGCCATATCTGGCAAGAGCTTCACCGATTAAAAGCAGAAGGTCACACTATCCTTGTTACAACCCATGTCATGGACGAAGCTGAACTAGTCGATCGTGTTGCTATGTTATTAAACGGCCACTTACTTGCAGATGACACTCCTGAAAAGCTAAAAAATAAGTATCACGTCAATTCAATTGAATCCGTCTTTTTAAAGGTTGAGGAGGAAAACAAATGAGAACTTTAGTCATTGCCAAACGCGTTTTAACTGAATTATTAAGAGATAAGCGTTCTTTGGCACTCATCTTTATTGCGCCGCTACTTGTCCTAACACTGATGAGTTTTGCATTTAATAATAATTCAACGCAATCAACTAAGATTGGAACCGTCTCTGTCTCTAAAATATTTAATCAAAAATTGGATCAAAAAAATATCATCATTAAAAAATACGCAACTATTAGCCAGGCTAAAGCAGCACTTAAAAAGGATCAAATTGACTCATATATAAATCAATCTGGTCAAAAATTATCTGCTACTTATGCAAACGTCGATGCCAGTAAGACGGCCGCAACGAAAATGGCTATCAAAACGGCCGCTGGTTCCATCCAACAAGAAAAAATCGAAAATGAATTAACGACCTTAACAAAAAATTTACCCGAATCACCCAAATTAAATGTAGCTCAACCTTTATCACTCAAAAATCACTATATTTACGGCGATAAAAATACCTCTTACTTTGATAAGATGCTACCAATATTAATGGGATTCTTCGTTTTCTTCTTTATTTTCCTAATCTCTGGTATGTCTTTATTGAAAGAAAGAACATCTGGTACCCTTGATCGTTTATTGGCCACACCCGTTAAACGATCAGAAATTGTCTTTGGTTATATGCTTAGTTACAGCGTTTTAGCCTTTCTACAAACGATATTAATTGTTTTATTTACAGTTAAAGTTCTGTCCGTCGATATTTTGGGTAACATATGGTCAGTTATTATCATTAATTTATTATTATCGCTAGTTGCTTTAGCATTTGGTATTTTAATGTCGACTTTTGCGAAATCAGAATTCCAATTGATGCAGTTTATTCCCATCATCGTTCTACCTCAAGTCTTTCTATCCGGTATCATTTCACTCGATTCAATGCCCCAGTGGCTTCAATATTTTTCGTATATCTTACCAATGAGATATGCCGGTGAGGCATTAACAGGTGTTATCATGCACGGTTATCATTTACTGACCGTATGGCCTATGCTAGTCGCATTATTAATTTTCTTGATTGTTTTACTAATTTTGAATATTATTGGATTGAAACGTTATAGGAAGGTTTAGGTATTCAAATGGAAAACATTAAAAATGATTGGATTTCCGATAAAAATATTCCGAACGGAAAAAGAGCTGTTCTATTGGCCGGTTTAACGTTATTTTCGGCTCAAGGATTTGATAATACCTCAACCTCTGAACTTGCAGCTGAAGCACAAGTCAGCGAAGCAACTATTTACAAATATTTTAAAACAAAATATGATTTGTTATTGGCAATTATCAACCCGATGATAGCTAATTTCATTCCAAAATCAGCATTAGCTCTCCAATCTGAAATCAAAGAAATTGATTTAACATTAGATACCTTCGTTCACTTTTTTGTTCAAAATCGTTGGGATTTTTTGAAACAAAATCATGAATCTATCCAAATTTTAATTACAGAAATTTTAACAGATTCGTCAATTAAACGACTTTTCGTTGAAACAATGAACATCCATACACCATTTCTTAAAAATATTTTATTACATCTATTGGAACAAAATAACAACCTGAATCCCCAATTAACGGCAGACGATTTTGCTCGAACCATTATAGGCTTTCTGCTCACCTATTTTATGCAAGTTAATCTTTTTGATATAGAGACAGCTAAGACGGAAGAACAGACTTTAGCTACCATTGAAATGCAGATTATCCGGGCTTTAACTTAAAACCCTAAAAAATATGCTGGGTAAATCTTAAAAAAATAGTGAACGAAAACTCAAAAGTTTTCGTTCACTATTTTTTAGATTGATTATGACCATAATTCAGGTTCTTCGTTAACCGCTATTATTGATCTAAAATTTCACTTGATCATGCTGTGTCCAAGTATCCAATCGAGCACTTTCAATCACAATTTCATAAATAATTTCATTATCAATATCTGCTTCTAATAACCCATCCATAAATCCTGGCACTTGAATGCGGTACAGATCAGCTAAATCCGATAATTTATACTTCGATCGCTTGATACTCAATTTATTGCTAGCAATCGTCATCCCCGTACTAGTCGGAATCGTATTAATGGCGGCCTTTCCTAAATCAAGTTCAGCAATTTTAGGCGTCTCTGGTGCTGAACCAAAATACCAAACATTCGATTTTTCAGGCGACACAATAAAGCGCATTTGTCGACTTGATGGTATCCCATCAGCCGTAGCCGTGCTAAGTACCATTTGATTTGTTTCACCAATAAAGCGACGAAATTTATCTAAAACATTATGTTCCTTCACTTCAGAAGGCGTTTCGCCATCAATAAAGGCCAATACTTCATCAACCGTTTTTAATGCCGACTCATTTTGTAAGTAATATAAAATTTGTGGAATATACGGCGAAATATCACGGCCTTTATAATAGAACTGTAACCATCTTTTTGATGCCAGTAATGGACCCGCGTACATTGTTCTTAATCTTGTTTTATACCAGCTAATTAAATTTTTTAATGGCCAATATTTAAGCATTAATTGCCAAAAATAGGACGTAAATAGGACTAAAATAGCCGCTACTAATACATTGACTTCAATAACACTCACAATCGACATCGATTTAAATTGTTCAAATATCGAATAAAACCCTAATAATAACCCAGACGATAACACTGTTAAAAATGCAACCAATCTTCGCTTAAATAACCTTAATTTATGTAACATTAAGCCAGATATGTCACGTCTTCGCTTCATATTTCTTTCTCGTACAACCATTTCTTCTAGTAATACTTTATCTTCTTTAGAAGGCATCTTCATCCTCATCTCCAAAATAATCAAATTGCTGTCTTAATTCAAACGTGCCAATATCAGCATAATCTTGGATTATAATTCTATTTTGGCCTTCCCTATGATCTCGTGGCCCATATTTTGAGTAGTACATCTCTTCAGCTAGATCAGTATGCTTTTTTAATAATTTAGGATTATAACTCGCATTATCATTTCTCCGACGATTTCTCGATAAAATAAGATTATAGATATGCAAAATAAAAAAGAAGATGATGAAAAATAAATAATACTGTAAAAATGTGCTTATAATGGTGTCAAAAAGCTCCGTAAATGCCGCCTGATTAATTGGTATATTCTTATCCCTAAAGATGATTAGTATCGTTGTAATGCCAATTGGTACTAAACATGCAATCCACCCAATCGTAATTAAGACTAATTGTTTTAATTTAAGACTTAATTGCTTTTGACCAAAAAACCAATCAATCGTTAATGATTTTTCATCAACTTCATTTATGATGTAATCTGGTTTATTTACTATCATCTTCATCGCCTCCTAAATCCGCCGTAATACTTTCTGAGCGTTCAGGTGAATGCCAAACACCACCATCTTCACCCGTAACAATTTTACGAATGGTTGGAATTAACTCTGCCACCATTGTATACGTGTTAACCATCCAGTAGATAAGGAGATACCAAGGCGCAAAAATGACGTATTTTAAAGACTTGCCCTGATCATTGAACAATGATGCCATGATTAATTGAATTAAGCCGATAACAACCTCTATAGAAATAAAAATACTAGCAAATGCTAAATTATTACTTAGTTGCAGCCAATCCTTATTCACGATACAGATAATCTGAATGGCAATAAATGCAATCATACTTAACCAATAAAAAACGGACCAAATAACACTTAACGCGTAATCAATAATAATCGGTACGCTTGAAAACTGTTTGATTGGATGGCGTAAAACACGTAATGTTTTCGTTAAAAGAACATAGACACCACCTGATGACCACCGATGTCTTTGCTTGATTAACTCACCCAACTTTTCAGGTACATCCATGAAAAAACGGATATGTGGCGCAAAATAAGCTCTCCAACCTAAGGCTTGCATATCCCAGGCTATCGCAATATCTTCTGTTGGTTGCTCAGCTTCCCAACCGCCAACATCTAAAACTGCTGCTTTTCGATACATCGTGTTAGCTCCTGAGAAAGCAAATAAACCGCCATACGATAATTGAGATCTTTTAATTAATCCAATAATTGAATTCAGTTCATTTTGTTGCGCTTCTGCTACAATTGTCGTTTTATTAATAGGCAACATATTACCTGTAACAGCCCCTAAGTTTTTACCGTCTTCTCTTTCGAAGTACGACATATATTTCCATAAGGCATCCACTTCGGGTTTTGAATCGGCATCATTAGATAGAATAAATTCGCCCTTCGCAAAAGCCAATGCGATATTAAATCCAGCTGCCTTACCACGATTATTAATAATCGTGATTGTTCGTAATCGTGACTTGAACTCATCTTGTAATGTCGCTAAAATATCTCCCGTTTTGTCGGTAGACCCATCGTTAATGACGATTACTTCATACTTATCCAGAGGATAGTTCATCTTGGTCTCAAGATGACGAATTGTTGCCTCGATTGATTTCTCTTCATTATGTGCGGGCACAAAAATGGAGATAAAAGGTTCCCCCTTCTCAAGATACTTGGGTAACTCCCTCTTCTCCATAAATATTCTATAGTAGAGACTTGATACAATAAATGCCAAGCCACCAACAATTGGATACGATACAATCGTATAAATTAGGATCCGCGTTATTTCATCTAGTGCCGCTGCTGTCATCTGATACCCCCAGAAATTATTTTAAATTATTAATACCTCCGATTTGAGGCCCTTTAAACTATACCCTCTGTTATTTAAATAATCAAACGGATATTCAAATAGACCAATTTTTCTTGATATATGTTTCACGTGAAACATTTTAGTTACTTATTTTTAACTAATTCCCACCTTTATGCTACCATCAGGTTGAGTAACTTATACATAGGGGGAATAAACATGAAACAATCTCATTACGATACTATTATCATTGGCGCCGGCCCTGGTGGCCTTTCAGCTGCTTTTGATTTAAGTCAGCAACAGTCCGTATTAATCATTGAAAATGATCTTTGGGGAGGCACATGTCCGAACCGCGGTTGTGATCCTAAAAAGATGCTTTATTCCGCCGTTGAAACAAAACAACGCCAAGAATCATTATCTGGTTTTGGATTAACAGGTAACACGACTATCAATTGGCCAGAATTAATGGCATTTAAATCTTCCTATACGGATAGCGTGCCAACGAACACACTGGCCGGATTATCTGGTTCAAATATCGAAACGGTCTATGGGTCCGCCAAATTTATTTCAGAAACAGAAATCAGCATAAATGACGCTGTATATTCCGCAGATAACTTTATAATTGCAACTGGTCAATCACCCGTTATCCCTAATATTACAGGACGTCATTTTTTAAAAACGAGTACAGACTTTTTATCGCTTAAAACATTACCAGAAAAAATGGTCTTCATTGGTGCCGGTTATGTTTCAATTGAACTCGCTAATATCGCGGCCGCAGCTGGGTCAGAAGTCCATATCATTCAGCACAATAATCAAATTTTGCGTGAATTCCCAACAGTTTACACGAATCGACTTATTGATAATTTAAAAAACAGTGGTATTCATTTTCATTTTGATACCACGGTCACTGAAGTCCGAAAAATAAACTCGGGATATCTACTACTAGGAGATAATGAGCTTGATTTAACTGTTGATTTAGCGATATCTGCGCTAGGTCGTCATCCAAATGTAGATACCCTTAATTTACCCGTTGCTGGTGTGGAAGTTAATTCCCATGGTATTGTGGTTGACGATCACTTAACAACCTCAAACGAACACATTTATACCGTTGGTGACGTCATTTCACGAAGGCAACCCAAATTAACACCCGTTTCAACATTTGAAGGTCACTATGTTTCGAATCAACTACTTGGTCAATCAACTCACGCAATCTCTTATCCGCCAATTCCAGTAACTGTCTACGCGAGTCCACAACTCTCACAGGTTGGTGTATCCTTAGAACAGGCCCAAAGAGACCCAGAACATTACGAAGTGAGAACCCAGGATACAACAAAATGGTACACCTTTAATCGGATTAAAGAACCCGAAGCATCCGTGACAACGATTTTTGATAAATCAACACATTTATTAGTCGGAGCCGTTGCTTACACGACAATTGCTGAAGAACTCATCAACTACTTAACGCCACTAATCGCAAATAAAACGTCAAAATCAGCTGTTGACCAACTCATCTTTGCTTACCCAACGCCAGCAAGTGATTTAGATTATTATTTGTAAAAAAAGAAGCTATAAAACGGAGATTTCTCGTTTTATAGCTTCTTTTATTTTTTCTGTCGCTTACGTTTCAACGCATTATTGATAGACCGAACATTTAATCCAGTTGAGATGCGTAAAATGATCCATACAATCACATATATCACGGTTATTTCGGTTAAATAAACAAAGGGATTACCTAACATGTCTATTATATTGTTACTCAATCCAACAATTAGTATGACGCCCACATAATGAATTAATATGGCTACAAAAAAATTCAGACGTTCAATACTAAAAATCATTGATAATACGCCGATTAACGCACTCATCACAAATACTCTAATAATGTCTTCGGGTGTCACAGTAACTGGCTTCATCTGAGTTAGTAACATAAGCAAAAAGATAAACGAACCAATTAACACCCCAATTGAAATATGACGCATTATTTTTTTTATCATCAAATTGTCCTCACATTCTTAATTGTCGACGCAGCTCTGGTAAATACTTACGACTAACACTGATCTTCAGCTGATTTGTCATAATTGCTGTCATATTTCCAGAGAAAGCAGCTTCTAATGAGTCCAACTGATTAATATTAATAACGGTACTCTTTGCAACTTGAATGAAATCATTATTATTTAACCGTTCAAGAATTGTTTTAAGTTGTCCTTTTGATACGTAGTCCTTCGTAATCGTATGAATAGTCAACTCACTACCGTACACCTCAATAGCAAGTATCTCACTCGTTTGAACCATAACGGTTCGGTCTTCCGTTGTGATTGGAATCATATCAAGCTGTTCATTCCAATTTTCTAGTTGTTGTAGTAGTTTTAAAACATCCCCGGAAAGAGAGTTAGCGCGAAGATTAATGATCACTTCATCGTTACTTAGTTCATCATCTTGTTCAAAATTAACCTTCAAGTCGCATCCCTCTTCTCCACTAATATTCGTTAATTATACCCTACTTACCACCGACCGACGACTACTGCCGGCTAAAATAAGTGCTGCAATAATAAAAATCACTGTAAATGCTCCTAAGATCAGTCCATTTTGTTGAATAGTTGTCAGTTCATTCAAATTAATGCCGATACCCATCGATTTTTTGAATTCTAATATATCAGCCACCGTTGCCTTTTGGAACGATTCATCTAATTGTTGTTTAACCAATATTTGACGGAAAATTGATGCATTATAAGGTGCCGGCGTTAACTTCATAATTAATTGGGCCGTATTGGGAACTGATCCCATTGGCATATAAACCCCCGCAAAGAAACCAGATGCAGTTCCAATAATGGCGTTAATTTTCCCCAATGAATCAACTTTCTTCACGAATGAGAATAAAAGTAAATTAAAGGTTGTCCAAACCACACTGCTCAGTACAATAGTTCCCAGAAGTGGCAAAATGATATCTAATTGAAAGTCGATGCCATCTACGGCAATAAAGTAAACTTCCATACCTAATAACATCACTACCTGCATAACAATCCCAATAATAATAGCACTCACAAAATAACTAATCTGAATGCCAATATAAGAAATATCCGTTAAATATAAATCAGATAAAGCTCCACTCTCACGATCTTTAATCATTTGACTCAGTCCATAGGACGTCGCTGATATTGCGGTTACCACTAATGTTCCTCCGATTAACCAAGGATCCAATAAGAGCTTAGTATCCGGAACGCTTGCCCAATTAGCTACCATATTTTGTTTCAAAAAAACAAGATATAAAATAAATGAGATAAGTGCCCCCATTAAAGAAAAAATTACCCCACTATGATTACCAAAATATAAACTTAAATGACGCTTAATTAAACTTTGCATATTAACGAATCTCCTTTCCGGTTAACGCCATAAATATGTCATCCATATTGCCATGACGAAATTCAAAATGTGTAATTAATGGTTCCACCCTTTGTAAGAAGTCAATTGCATCATGCTCATTAGGTACCTTAATTAATAAAGAGCCCTTTTCTTGTACCACACTCCAGCTTGAATCTATTTCGGCAAGTACGGCATCCTTATTCTCAGACTCAATCGTTAATAGATTTTGCGCGTAATCTTCCTTCAACTGCTTCACCGTATCATGTGCGATGACTTCTCCGTGATCAATAACATATACAAAATCAGCTTCCTCGGCCTCTTCTAGATAATGTGTCGTGAGTATGATGGTGAGTCCTCTTGTTTCACGTAATTTCTCTAATGTACCCCAGATAACTTTTCTCGTTTGAATATCAAGGCCCGTAGACGGTTCATCAAGAAACAATAAATCTGGTTGATGAACAAGTGCTCTTGCAATATCTACACGACGCCTTTGCCCACCAGATAAAGTATCATATCGTTGATCCAAGATGGTGGTTAGTCCAAAATCACCAATTAATTGATTTTCAAAATCCAAATCAATATTCTTATACATTCTTGCTCGATTTTGAATATTTTGTTGTACCGTTAATTGCCCATCCAACACACTATTTTGAAAAACGACACCTATTTTGTGGTGGTATTCTTTTTGCTTTGGATCTAGCCCTGCCAGTCTAATTTCACCAGATGTTGTTTGAATCAATCCTGTCAGCATGTTAATTGTTGTTGATTTACCGGCACCATTTGGCCCAAGAAAAGCAATTAATTGCCCTTCTTTTACAGTTAAATCAATATGGTTAACAGCTACTTTTTCGCGATATGTTTTACTAATCGATTTTGCAGTTAATAATGTCATTAAAAAATCCTCCCTTTACTGAATGACCTAAGTCTATTCCCAAAAGGAGGAGTTGTGAGCCATATTTGGTTAAGTGGTCCTCATTCAGAGTTAAGTGGTTTAAACCGCTATCCCAAATACTAAATTAAAACAGCTCCACTGAATTTTTTTAATTTATCAATAAACCCAAAAAAATCCTCTTAAAGTAACCAGACCTGAACCTAGTCACTTTAAGAAGATTACTATTGGTATTTAATTAGTACTTTTCTTCTTTGATTTCGCTTGAATCCATAAATTAAATAATAATCCAATAACCAATAATACTGTTGCGATAACCATAATGTTATGTAATCCTGCGTACATAATTTGTCGCATTTTAGGAATTAATTGCTTTGGAAGACTTGAAACACTCTTAGAATCACTTAATTTATTTAACATATCCATTGAAATTTTCCCGTGTGAATTATTAACTCCTTCTATTAATGCATGATTAAGAACAACCCCGTAAATTGAAGACATAAATGTTTGACTTAAAATACGTAAGAGATAGGCAAACGAAGTCGCAATTGGCACATCTCGCCCTTCGGCATCTTGCTGAACACTCAATTGTAAGACATTGAAACACATCCCTAATCCAAACCCCTCGAAGGCACCCATTAACAATAAATACCAAAATGGAACGGTTATTCCAACAATTAACATCCCTGCAAATGAAATAATAAAACTAATTGTCCCAATTGTGATAACGCGATATTTCCCTAGTCTGGGAATCATTGACGGACCTCCCAATGAACCTACTAAGTTAGTCAACGCACCAGGAATTTGTGTTGCTCCACCAATTAATGCACTCATACCCAATAATCCTTGCGCCCACATTGGAATATAAATATTGAATGAAATAAAGGCTCCCCATAAAAGAGCAAATAAAATGAAATCAATTATCAATTTACTATTTGTAAATAATCGATTAGGGATAATTGGATCAACGGCTCTTTCTTCGACTTTAACTAAAACACCAATTAGAATGAACCCCATAACAATTAGCCCAATAATAAGTTCAATTGAACCAACGCCAATCATTTGAATTCCAGTCAGTAACGTAACCAAACTAACAACCATTAGTCCAGCACCTAAGTAATCAATATTTCCTTTTTGTCGTTTTTTAATCGGTTCTTTAAAGAAAAATTGAACCGCAATAATTGAAATTAGAGCAATTGGTACATTAATATAGAAAACCCAATGCCAACTGAACGTATCAACAATCCACCCACCAACTAAAGGACCAATAATCGAAGCAATACTATAACTGGCTGTTGCATAGCCAATTACTTGTGATCGTTTCTTAATATTTTGGTAGATATCCGCGTAGATTATAAATGGAATTGTATTCATTCCGCCCGCGCCGATTCCCATAATTGTTCGTGCAATTAAAAAATAGACAATATTACTAGATGTTGCTTGAAATACTGCCCCAACTGCAAATAATAAAGTTGCTAATTGATACGCGCCACGATTTCCAACACGTTCACCAAATTTACTCCAAAGTGGTGTCGCGACTGCCATTCCTAACAGAAATACCGCGACTATCCAACCCATGTACTGAATCCCATGTAAATCACTTACAATAGCCGGTAGTGCGGTATTGATTATTGTGCCATCAAGACCTGCCATTGCATTGGATAGTAATAATGCAACGGTCACAATCATTAAATTCTTTTTACTCACTATATATAGATTCTCCTTTTTATCAACTCATAATCATCTTGATTGTCTTTATCGTACACCTTTGAGTGCACTCTATGACAAGGAGAATTTAAGCTCGTTTTCTTCAAATAGTAATCTATTTATGATAAGGACTACCCGCATTAATCATAAATCCTCGATAAACTTGTTCTGTTAAAATCATGCGCATTAGTTGATGGGGCAACGTAAATTTACCAAACGAAATCTGAGTATCCGCCCGTTTTAAAACGGCATCGCTCAAACCTAACGATCCGCCAATCACAAATGTAATATCTGAATGTCCGTACGTCCCAAGATCAGCTATTTCTTTAGCGAAATCCTCAGATGTACGTTCCTTACCTAAAATAGCTAATGCGTAGACATACTCTTTATCCTTAATTTTACTAAGAATTCGTTCGCCTTCTTTTCCTTTAACATCAATCATTTCTGCCGAACTTAACTTCTCTGGTGCTTTTTCATCATTTACTTCAACAATTTCAAATTTACAAAACTTACTTAATCGTTTTGCGTACTCTTCAATTCCTTGTTTAAGATACTTTTCTTTTAATTTACCGACACCAATAATTTTAATATTCATCATTTCCACCTTTTTCACAAGTTATCCACAAAGTTACGCACATATCCACATTTTAGACCACAACATATTGCGGCGAATATGTGTTCGTCACTATATTTATTTGTCACCCATTTGTCAACACTATATTAGTTATGCACAGATTTACAGACCTTTAACATTTCTTAATTATACGCTTTATCTACCGGTATATCAGCCTTTATTTATTTTAAAATTTCTAAAAATAAAAGTTACACACAACTTAGCTACTCATTTGTGCATAACTATTTTATTAAATAAGTCCTTTTGTACTGCCCTTTTATCTTGTTACTCACACCCATCATTTTATCTGTCCACTTAGTTATACACATTCTTTAATTAAAATAAAAAAAATATCCGTAAATAAGGACTTTACGGATATTTCTTAGTTAATTATTGTGCTGATGATGCCGATTTGCTAGCTGTATCTGATCCCGTATTAGAATCAGTTGCCTCTAACGTCAATTTAATGTTGGCTTTCTGTAACTTACCGTTATGATAAAATTCAACGGCCACTGTATCACCAATTTTATGAGCATATAAAACTTCTCGTAAACTTGAAGTATCAGCCACTTTCTTACCATCTAACTTAACAATAACATCATATTTACCAATTCCAGCATTCTTAGCGGGTGAGTCACTATTAATTTTAACAGCAACAATCCCTGAATTAACACTCGTTGGTAATTTTAAAACACTCTTTTGATCACTTGCAGAAACATAGTCTAAATCAATTAGCGAGATACCCAATGCCGGACGTTTAACTTTTCCATTGGCAACTAATTGGTTAATAATTGAGACAACTTCGTTACTTGGAATAGCAAATCCCATCCCCTCTACGGAAGTTGAAGACGTTCCTGAACCAGCAGATGATTCCGTTGCTGTACTTGCCAACTTCATCGAGTTAATGCCAACTACCTGTCCAGAAGTATTAATTAATGGGCCACCTGAGTTACCAGGATTAATCGCTGCATCAGTTTGGATAACCGTTGCTTGACCTGTCTTAATACCTGCACTATTTGTGACATCAATTGTCCGTTTCTTGGCTGAAATAATACCTTGCGTTAACGACGTTGCATATTCAGACCCAAGTGGAGAACCAATAGCCAACGCCGTTTCACCAACGGTTATGTTATCAGAATCGCCAAATGTCGCAATTTGAGTGACGCTATCTGCTGAAATTTTCAAAACAGCTAAATCCGTAACAGCATCTTTACCAACAACCGTGGCACTTAATTTTTTACCATTACTTAATAAAACTTCAACTTTACTTGCACCAGAGATAACGTGATTATTCGTTACGACATAAGCATTACCATCTGATTTTTTATAAATAACACCAGAGCCTTCGCTTGATTCAGATTCCGTCGCGGTTGAAGAAGAATCACCCGCCGTCCCATAGATATCAGTTAAGCTATTGCTTGAACTGCTTGATTTCGTATATGAAATTACTGAAACAACGGCATTTTCAACTTTAGAAAACGCCTTTGACGTTTCATTACTAGATTTAACATTAACATTTGTTACTTTTGTTGTTCCTGATTTATTTGAAGACGTTGTTATAGCACCATTATCACCACTATTATTTTGATAAAGCTGGTAACCACCGAATGCAATTCCTCCACCAACTAAACCCGCGATAAGCGCCGTAACGATTGTTTTACCTAACCCAGATCCTGTTCTCTTTTCATCTGACATTTTTATATACGCGACACATTTGTCGCTGCCTCCTTAAACGTAGTCTTTTTACTCTCTTAAGAATAACGATTAATTGTGAACTATTTATGAACAAATTTTGAAAAAAGATTATTTTTATAAAATAACTAATTTTGTTGCTTTTTCTGGGTCCGTATCAAAGACATTAAAGTCACTACCAACCGCTAAATCATGTTCTTTCATCGTTGATTCTACAGTTAAATGAGCTAGTTCCTTCATATTGTTGTCCTTACTAAGATGACCCAAGAAGATTTTTTTCGTTCGATTCCCCATGACATTCATCAACGCATCAGCACCATCTTCATTTGACAGATGACCTTTATCACCCAAAATACGTTGTTTTAACGACCAAGGATAACCACCCATCCGTAACATCTCGATGTCATGATTACACTCAAACAAGTACGCATCTGCATCAGAGATTGTCCCTTGAACGTTCTCTGAAACATATCCCGTATCCGTTAAAATAACGAACGACTTATTATTATGATGGAATTGGTAGAACTGTGGCGCAGCGGCATCGTGGGAGACACCAAAACTCTCAACGTCTAAATCATCAAATGTGATGACTTTTCCCATATCAAATATATGTTTCTTCTCGACAGGAATTTTACCAACGGTATGGGCCATAGCATCCCACGTTAACTCATTCGCGTAAACATTCATATCATACTTACGGGCTAGAATACCGGCGGCCTTAGCATGATCAGTATGCTCATGAGTCACAAGTAATGTATCGACATCATTAATATCTCGACCAATATCAGTCATTAAACTCGCTATTTTTTTACCACTTAAGCCGGCGTCTACAAGTACCTTGTGCTTCGGTGTTTCAATATAAGTGACATTTCCCGCGCTGCCACTTGCGAGAACGCTAATCTTCATGTCGTCTGTCTCTTCATTCATTACTCGTCTACGCCTCTATCCTTTAATATTCAATTAATTTAAAATACTATTACTATCCTTCATGATGGCCCCAGAGAATGCGTTAACTTGTTTATACTGGATTGCGCCATTACTTGGATTCTTGATTGCCACAATCCAAACCGGAATGTAGACGCTATATTTTTTATCCAAACTTAGTAGTTCCGCATAGCCCATCTCGGACCACTTCACCTTACTTGCACTGACAAATTGATTATATTGATACAATATCAGGATTGCTTGCTGTTGGCTAATAATTGACTCATTTTCACGTAATTTTTCCGTATTCGCCATATAAGTTTGCGAGTATCCAACGACTTTATTTTCTTTAATGGTAAATTTTATTAAACCAACATCCGCATAGACCATTTTTCCATAAACAACTTGCGAATATACGACCTCGGTATCCGTTGAAAGGCTATCATTGTAACGATAATCCGCTCCGTGTAGAATCAATTTCTTATTATCTACAATTGTTTTATCAATCGTTTTATTCGGATTAACGCCATCTAAAATACTGATTGGGGTCACAAAAACACCTGATAACGTATTATCTTTGTACGTTGTCACTTGCTCCTGTAACTGTGCTGTATCATTTTTTAACGAATCAGATGCCTTATTAGCAATATATACACCAGTACCAACTTTATTCGAAACACTACCGTATTTAATATTATCTTCTCGCATCTCTTTAAGCGTTGTTCCCGTTTTTGTTGTTCCGGCTGAAGAGCTGCTAGATATTTCAATCTTCTGATTTTGACGCAGCGAGGTGAATAAAAAGATATTCAAACCAAGAAAAACAATAATAAAAATAATCTCAATTCGTTTAAAATCCAATTAATTCACCTCCTAGTCTATTTTTAACAACCCAGCATAATTTTTCCATTCATTTTTGTAACGGACGTACCAAGTAGGCGATAAATCAACCACTAAATCAGAATCGGAACTTGATACCCAACGATAACCTAATTGAATATCGGAAATATCGGAATCTTTATAACCCGCCGCAACCAAATCATTTAGTACCTTTTCCGTACTTTGTAGTGTCACGTCTGCCTTCCCAGATGGAACGGCAATTTGTAACGTTGACAATGAAAAATTAATCTTATTTCCACCATTGGATAATCGTTCCACTTCAATCGCGCCATTCTTAGTCTGATTGAAAATCGGAAATCCTTCAATGTAACTTCTAAATACGGTTGTCATGGTGTCACTATTAAATCGATAAAAGTGAATGTTATCTAGACCAATACCCGTGTTTTTGATACTATCATAACTCTGTTCTAGCGCTTTTCCACGACCGATTTTTTGTTCTTGATTTGTATCTTTATCGTCTTCAAATGAAACTAAATTTGTCTCATTTTGAACAGTTAATTGTCTGTCTGAACCATCGTAATAAGTACTCGTTTTTTTACTTTCCTTAATATTAACCGTTGAGCCGTTTGTTTGTCCCAGTAGTTTAGCGACATACTTACTGGCCGTTTGTTTATCCACTAAGTACCGGAAGCGCGCTACTTTAAAATCTTGATTATAGTACATAAAAATATTATTATTGTGCAATTTAAATGTAACTAGTAGTTGTGAGAACTTCCCACTTTTTAAAGCTTCATCAATCATTTTGTCTTTATTATATGATTTACTCAAAGAAATTTCGTAAACTTTTTTATCCTTGTCACTCAAGAGATAAATACTACGTTTATTATTACGAGGAATAACGATACGATCAAAAGGACGTGTTTGATAATTTTTATTTTGTTGATTAAAGACTTGATTGAACAAACTAATCGTAATCTCATCTGAATAACTAAGCATTAACTGATTTTTTTCATTCAAAAAAGAGAGGTATTCCTTTTCATCTTTAACTGGAACCTCAACAATTGAAGTTTCTTCCCATTTACGCATTTGTTTTTGAATATTGGCAATAATATTAACTTTTTCACTATATAAAACATTTTGCTCTTGATCATCATTATAAATAATCGATGTTGGTGAATAAACCTCACTCAATTTTGCGGTTTTCGTTAAATCAGTCTGAGTTGAATTAGTCGTTCTTGTTGACTCACTTTTACCATTCCAAGTTGGATCCGTCCAAATAACCCATGATAATCCAACACTTGTCATGATTAATAAAAATAAGACTGTTGGTAAAATAAATTTACTCAATTTCATCCCACAGGTCCTCCTCATATGATTCATAAGGCAACGAGATGTAGAAGGTTGACCCTTTACCCTCTGAACTATCTAACCAAATCTTGCCCTTATGCATTTCAATCACTTCTTTGGAAATAGCTAACCCAAGTCCAGTCCCACCTTGTGCCCTTGAACGTGCCTTATCAACACGGAAAAAGCGATCAAAAATGTGGGTTAAATCTTTTTTAGGAACACCAAGACCCTCATCAGAGATACTTAAAATAACATGTTTATGCGTCTCTAATAAACGACAGGTTATTTCCCCACCGTCTGGTGAATATTTAATCGCATTATTCATAATATTATCAATTACTTGGACAATTTTATCGGTATCCAATTCAACCCATAAATCACGTTTAGTAAAATCACGTTTAATCGTATATTTTTTACCGGTACCATCATCCGTGTTAATCATCATGTCAAATCTGTCCAAGACGTAGCCGAATAATTCATTTAAATTAACTAATTCAAGTTCTAACTTAGACGTTCCTGAATCCATCCGTGATAAATTAAGTAAATCATTAATCATCCGCATCATACGTTCTGTCTCATTTTGCGTAACTTTTAAGAAGCCTGGCGCAACTTCTGGATCTTTCCATGCGCCATCGTTTAATGCTTCGATATAACTCTTCATACTCGTTAATGGCGTTCTTAATTCATGCGAAACATTAGAAACAAAGCTTTCACGTTCACGTTCAATTTTTTGTTGTTCTGTAACATCATGAAGCACACAGACCAGACCACTAATAAATCCAGATTCTCTCTGAATCAACGAGAAGTAAGCATTTAAGATCTGTTCGTGCTCTACGTCAGATAAATCAATCATAATTTCATCCTGATTTTCTAACAAATCACGCAACGTGTATTGGTTACGCAAGTCGAGAATATCAAGGATTGATTTTCCAATTGAATCATCTTCATTCTGATCCAATAAAGTAGAAGCTGCCTCATTCATTATAATGACATTTCCACGACGATCAGTCGCAATTACACCATCCGTCATATGCGATAAAACACTATCTAAGCGACGACGTTCGGCCTCAGATGATTCTTGTGCTTCCTCAACACGAACGGATAAATTATTTACTGCATCAGCTAATTGACCCAGTTCGTCATTAGAATATACGCGAACTTTACCCGAATAATCACCACGCGAAATTCGAATCGTTTGCTTTTTCATTTCGTCAATCGGTCGAGTTATAGCCCGGGAAATAACAATCGTTATTAAAAGAACTAAAATTGCCGCAAAAAGTGAGGCGGTCACAAAGATAACGGTAATATCGTTAATATTAGAGTATAGATTTTCAAGATTGGCTTTAACGTACGTTACACCGACTGTCGTCGTGGCATTACCAGAAGTATTAACTAATGGCACAATTGAAACATAATACCGTTTATCGTTAGATTCATCATAAATCTTTTTTTCAAATGTTTTGGGCGTATATAGTACCTGTTTAATTGTTGCATCCGTTGTTTTTTGACCAACAACGGTCTGATTATTAAAGTCACTACTCCCGCGGATGGTTCCCTTGCTATCAATGACCCGGATTTCTGTGATACTTGAATTACTGACGTCTTCCAATATCTTTTTAATATCTTTATTGCCGGCAGAAACATCCGGATTCGCTAAATCCTTGGTAATGGAATTAGTAACATAGGTTGGTAACTGCACTTGTTGCTTAAATGTGTCTAAATTCTGTTGCTCTAATTGTCTAACAAAATAAGCCCCGACAATTTCTAACGTTATTAAAATTAATAACGCAAAAATGAGGGCTATTTTAAATTGAATAGATCTAAAAAAACGAATTTTTTGATTCATTTTCATCGTTATGCTCCTGCTCTATTCTAAATCTGGATTTTTCATATAATAACCGACACCACGGCGCGTTACTAACCATTCCGGATGACTTGGATTATCTTCAACTTTTTCTCTCAAACGACGCATCGTAACATCAACCGTCCTGACGTCACCAAAATAATCGTAACCCCATACCGTTTGTAGTAAGTGTTCTCTAGTCATTACTTGGCCTAGATGTTGCGCTAAATAGTGTAGTAACTCAAACTCACGATGTGTTAATTCAATTTTTTCATCATGTTTCGAAACCATGTAGGCTTCAGGATGAATCGTTAATTGACCCACTTGTATTTCACTATTTTGTGGTTGTTCCTCTGCTTGGACATTTTCAATTGTTTTTTGTCTTCTTAAGTTGGCCTTGACCCTGGCCACTAATTCACGATTTGAAAAAGGTTTCGTGACATAATCATCAGCACCTAATTCTAGGCCCAAGACTTTATCAATTTCTCCATCTTTTGCCGTCACCATAATGATTGGCATATCGTAAGTTTTTCTAACTTGGCGAGCAACTTCTAAACCATCTACCTTGGGTAACATTAAATCTAATAAAATTAAATCTGGTTCGACTTCTTTAACTTTTTCTAAGGCTTCTTCACCATCGTAGGCAGTATATACGTCGTATCCTTCTTTAGTTAAATTAAATTTAACGATATCAGAAATTGGTTTCTCATCGTCGACAACTAATATTTTCTTCATAATATGATCCTCCTTATAGGAAATCGCAAAATTAAATCCGTGTGCAACTTCTTAACCCTTCATATTATAGCCTATTCAATCGTTATTGCCAAACACGGTCCTTCATCTGTTGGAAGTCTTTTTTTGAAAGTTATTGTTTTTTCTAAAAATATATGATAATATATTTAAGTTGATGAATTATTATTAACGGTTTGGGTGGTTAGCTCAGTTGGTAGAGCAACGGACTCTTAATCCGTGGGTCTAGGGTTCGAGCCCCTAACCACCCATGGGTGCCAAACCCAACATATCGCAAGATATGTTGAAGCATCTAGCTGCGGCTAGGTGCTTTTTTTGTACTCTTTTTTTATGAATGTTTCACGTGAAACAAAAGGACCGTTCAATAATTGAGGTGCCATAAAATTATCCCAATCATAATTCCTTTTTAAACCAACCTCACCTTAGATAAACGACTACTCTCAAACGAGTTCCGTTTCTATTCTAAATTTTTTGGCTGATATGATTAACCTATAATCTTCATACGTTATTATTGAAATGAGATAGTTCCTATCAACATAGTCAATATGAAAGCCATCCACTTGCCCTAATCCCTTTTTAAATAAAGGTTCGTTGGTCTCCTCATTCCTAAACGTATTAAGATCCATGTCATGGTTAACACCCCAAACTTCTTCAAATATTAAATTCAGGTGTTTCCCTTCAAAATCTATCATTTTAATGACTAATTTAACATTGCTTTTTTTCCTGTTATCTCCCGTATTTACATACGTCATCGCACCAATGTCAGCATTTTCTAATCCATTCCCATAATTACGATCCAATAAATCAAATGTCTGTCGATCCAGAAATTTTTTTAACTTCATCCGAGTTTCTCCCCAAGTTATTTATTTTCTAAATATCTCGTTTCTATTCTAAATTTTTTCGCTGAAACAACTAATCGGTAGTCTCCCTGCATTCGTATTGTGACAGTATATTTTTGGTCACTGTAATCAACTCGAGAATCCAGTATTTGTCCTAGCTTCTCCCCAAATACTGGCTTGCCTGTCTCCACATATCTGTAAGTATTAAGATCCATATTGTAATTAATACGCCAAATTTCTTCAAAGATTAAGTCAATTTTCAAATGTTCATCTTCATAATCAGTTAACTTTATAACTAATCTAATATTACTTTTTAACTCACTGTCTCCCGTATTTTCATAAGTCATCGCGTCAATATACGCATCATGTAGCCCATATTCTCGAGTCAATATCTCATAAGTTTGTTGGTCTAATAATTGTTTTAAATCCATTTTATTTTCCTCCATGAACCCCTTTTTACATCATTCATTATACTGCTAATACAGTTCAAACCATTCCAAATAGCTTTTAATATAACAAAAAAGACCTAAAATTAATTTTAGGTCTTTCGATTACAACTTGTAATTCTCTTATGCCCAAACGTCGTCTAAAACATTTGTTTGATCACGATCGGGACCAACTGAGAATGTAGAAATTTTAACATCTACGATTTCTTCAATTCGTCTTACATAATTTCTGGCATTTTCAGGTAATTCGGCGAGTGTTTTCATTTGAGTAATATCTTCAGTCCAGCCAGGTAATGTTTCGTAAACTGGTTTACATTGTGATAACTCTTTAAAACTTGCTGGGTAACGATGAATAATTTCGCCATTCAATTCATATGCCGTACAAATTTTAACTTCTTTTAATCCCGTTAAAACATCAATACTGTTTAAACATAAATTAGTTAAGCCTGAGACACGTTTAGAATGATTCATAACAACACTATCAAACCATCCAATACGACGTGGACGCTTCGTTGTTACACCATATTCGTGACCAATTTCACGGATAGTATCCCCTATCTCGTCAAGCAATTCAGTTGGGAATGGGCCATCACCTACACGAGATGTATACGCCTTGCAGACACCAACGACTGTATCAATTTGAGAAGGCCCAACACCGGCACCAGTTGTTGCACCACCGGCAATTGGGTTAGAAGATGTTACAAATGGGTATGTCCCATGATCAATATCCAACATCACACCTTGTGCACCTTCGAATAAGACTTTTTTTCCGGCATCCAATGCATCATTAATAATCACTGATGTATCCGCCACATATTGTTTAAGACGTTGTCCGTAAGCAAAATATGTTTCAAAGATATCATCAAATTCAAGTGGTTCATGATCATACAGTTTTGTAAATTCACGATTTTTTTGTTCTAGGTTAAGTTTTAATTTGGCCGAGAATGTGTCTTTTTCCATTAAATCGGCAATTCTAATACCAACTCTGGCAGCTTTATCCATGTAAGCTGGTCCAATTCCCTTATTAGTTGTTCCAATCTTATCATCTTTCTTAGCAGCCTCTTGCAGACCGTCCAAAAGAATATGGTAAGGAAGAATAACATGTGCACGATCAGAAATTCGTAAATTATCGCCTTTAATGCCGAGCGCTTGAAGATAATCGAGTTCTTCACACAAAGCTTTAGGATTTACGACAACCCCATTCCCAATAACGCTTAATTTATCTTGGAAAAAAATACCTGATGGAATCAAATGTAATTTGTAAGTGTTACCTTCGAATACAATTGTGTGTCCGGCATTATCGCCACCTTGGTACCGTGAAATAACATCGGCATTTTGGCTCAAGAAATCTGTAATTTTACCTTTACCTTCATCGCCCCATTGGCTACCTACTACGACTACTGATGACATATTTTCATCCACCTCATAATTTATATTTTGGTAATTCATAAATACAATCCTAGGATATTGTAGCAATAAAACGATTAAAATACAAGTAAAATACGAACGTTAAGTTTTTAATAAAACATTTATCGGCTATATAACGAACTTTTATTACTTTATGCAAAAAAAATATCTCTTAACGAGATATTTTTTAACCTTCAGGTATATACGCAAGCGATGAGAATTTATTGTACGATTTAACAAATAATAATTTAACCGTCCCTCGTTCACCACCACGGTTTTTTTCAATAATAACTTCAACTTCACCAACATTTTGGTCATCTTCATCCCTTGGATCAGGCAGATTTCCGTCTTCATCTTCATCCGTATCACGTTCATAATAATCGTCACGGTATAAAAATGCCACAATATCGGCATCTTGTTCAATAGACCCGGACTCACGAATATCCGACAAGACTGGTCGTTTATCTTGACGTTGTTCAACGCCACGAGACAATTGAGACAAAGCAATTACCGGAACACTCAATTCTTTCGCTAACTTCTTCATTTGTCGAGAAATTTCTGATACTTCTTGTTGACGACTTTCACGACCTGAGCCTTCAATTAATTGCAAATAATCGACAACAATTAATCCCAAACCATTTTTTTCTTTCGCTAAACGACGACATTTTGCACGAATTTCAGCCATTTTTGATCCGGCAGTATCATCGATGAAAATATTTGTTTTTGATAACGAGTTCATCGCCACTATTAAGTTAGACCACTCAGATTCGTCCAGTTGTCCTGTCCGTAAATGGTTGGCATTAATACTACCCTCAGCACACAACATTCGACTTACAAGGGATTCTGCTGACATTTCTAAACTAAAAATTGCAACCGATTCGCCCGTTTTAGTCGCTACATTTTGCGCAATATTTAATGCAAAAGCTGTCTTACCAACGGCTGGACGAGCAGCTAAAATAATTAATTCATCTGCATGTAATCCGGCAGTCATCTTATCTAGTTCGGGATAACCTGTCGATAATCCTGTAATCGTGTCGCCTTCTTTAGCCAACTTTTCAATGTTTGTAAACGTGCTTTTTAATACATCCGCAATGGCTTGAAAGCCACTGCTATTTCTTTTTTCAGAGACGCTCATAATTTCACGTTCTGCGTTATCTAAAAGTGTCGCCACATCGTCTTCTTGCGATAAACCTTTTGTCGCAATTGACGTTGCTGTAGCAATTAAACGTCGAATCATTGATTTTTCTTCAACAATTTTAGCATAATATTGTACGTTAGCAGCTGTTGGGACAGATCCCGCCAACTCAACAATGTAGCTGACACCACCAACGTCATCCATTTGATTCCTGGACGTTAAATTATCTTGAATTGTAACAATATCAATTGCTTCATCCCTGTCATTTAAATCTACCATAGCGGCAAATATTAATTGATGACGTCGTTGATAGAAGTCTTCTGGCTCCAAGTATTCCATTGCTTCAATAAGGGCATCACCCTTTAAAAAAACAGCGCCTAAGACAGCTTGTTCCGCTTCAATATTTTGCGGTGGTGTTTGGTCTGTTAACAGTTCATTATTCATTGTATAGTGTTCTCCTTACTTCCAAAATCAAGAAAAAAACTGGCGCAAAATCAACTTTTGCCCAGTTTTTCAAATAAACGCTACTTTAGTTATTGGCCGAAACATGCACACGAATCATTGCTGTTACATCGACATGTAATTTCACGGGGACGTTTGTAAATCCCAAAGCGCGAATTGGTTCTGGTAGTTCAACTTTACGTTTATCAATTTTGATACCGTATTGTTTTTCCATTGCCTGAACGATTTGTTTGCTGGGAATTGAGCCAAATAAACGGCCATCTTCACCGGCTTTAGCTGTTAATTCAACAATTGTTTTATCACTTTCTAAAACAACTTTTTCATCTTTAGCTTCTTGTAAAACTATTTCAGCTTTTTTTTCTTCAGCCTTTTGTTGGCCTTTTAACGAACTCATAGCTGAGTTTGTTGCCACTTTAGCTTTACCATTTTTAATTAAAAAGTTTTGTGCGTAACCGCTTGGAACTTCTTTAATTTCTCCACGTTTACCTTTTCCACGGACGTCTTCCAAAAATATAACTTTCATAATTGATCACTCCTTAATTTCATCTTTTTTTGTTGTTAATATGCTAACTAATTGTTCTGCGGCTTCGCTCACGCTCACGCCGGTTAACTGTGTTGCGGCATTTGATAAATGGCCGCCGCCACCCATTTGTTCCATAATAACCTGAACATTCGTTTCACCCGTACTTCTGGCTGAAATACTAACACGATTATCTGGTCTTTTTGTTACAACAAATGAAGCCGAGACGCCCGAAACAGATAATAACGAATCTGCTGCTTGCGCTGCTGTCACAGGATCATAAATTGTATCATCCTCGCCCACACACAATGCTAAATCACTATTTATGAACTCCACTTTATCAATTAAATGATTTCTTTTCAAGTAACTATCAACATTTTCTTTCATAAAGTCTTGAACCATTGTTGCATCGGCTCCAACGGATCTTAAATAACTAGCTGCATCAAATGTTCGCGTACCCGTTCGTAATGAAAACGACTTTGTATCAATAATAATTCCGGTCAACATTGCGGTTGCCTCAATTTTATTAATTGGCTCGCTATCTTTTGATTGATATTCAAACATTTCAGTAATCAATTCACAAGTTGATGATGCGTAAGGTTCAATGTAAACCAACATCGGATTTTCAGGAAACTCTTCACCGCGACGATGATGATCAATAACCATCAAACGATTTTTAAGTTTTTCATACAGTTCCGGGCTTCCAGAAATTGACGGTTTAGAGTGATCAACCATTACTAATAAACTTTGTTCCGTCGCTTTTTCTAATGCCTCTTCAGGCGTAATAATATTATATTTAATGTCGGGATATTGATCCAACTCTTCCATTAATCGCTGTACATCGGAATGAATAGCCGTTTGATCAAGTACAATCCAACATTTCATATTATTCATTAACGCAATTCGTCTGATACCCAGACAGGCACCCACAGAGTCCATATCGGGACTCTGATGTCCCATAACGAAAACTTGGTCCAATGGTTTCATAATTTCTTGTAAGGCTTGAGAAATCATTCTTGCACGAACTCGAGTCCGTTTTTCCATTGGGTTTGTTTTCCCACCGTAAAATCTCGCTTGTTCCTCAGGTGATTTAACGACTACTTGATCGCCGCCTCGACCTAATGCCAAGTCTAAGTTACTTTGAGCCAATTTTGCGAGTGAATTTAAATCGCCATCACCATACGCAATTCCCATACTCAATGTTAATGGGAAATTTTGTTTTGACGTTCGATCGCGAATCCGATCTAAAATTTTAAATTTTTCTTCTTCAATTTGTTGTAGAGAATGCGCATGTACTAAGATAAAAAAGCGATCTGTGTCCGTTCTTTTCAAATACATTCCATAACGACGAGCCCAGTTAGATAGTTCATTTGTGACGAAATTACTTAAATTAGAAACATTTTTATCTGACATTGATTGCGTCACTTCATCGTAGTTATCCAAGAAGACTTGTCCAATAACAACACGTTCTGCCTCAAATTCTTTCTCAATTGCCGAATAACGCGTGACGTCCATTAGATAAGCAACATGAATATCCTTTTGAATAATCATTTCAAAATCTTTCTCATGCCATGAAACCGTAGCTGCTGTCTTGTTGTCCACATTATTGGTAATAATCGTTGCCAACTCTTCATCAACGGCCTCTAATTTCTTACCTAGAACATCATTTTTTTCAAAATAAGGCTGCAGGTAAGGATTAACCCATTCTATTTCGTTTTGTTCATTGAATATTAAAATACCAATTGGCATTTTAATGAGCGCTTCTTGCTCACCACGTTTAATTCGATATGATAATTCAGATATGTACTCATTCGTATTTGCGGTAATTTGGGACATAATATAAATACTTGCACTGGTAGCACCCAATGCAATAATTAATAACATAAGTCCTAAAAAGAAATTGACCGTAAAAGACAGAACAACACTAAATAAAGATAAGATTATAATAAAAATTGCAATCCATCTTAAGCGTTCATTCTTCAAGAAGCTGGGAAGCCTCTCTTTTGAAAGGAACTTTTTCATAGTATCTCCTCATCTTTGAATCCTAGATGTTATCTATTTTATCACATTCCCCGTTTTACTGCACAAATCTTGCTAGGGGCACAAAAAAAGAAGACTATTTACATAGTCTTCTTTTTTGATTACTATTCTTCTGAAACGAATGGTAATAAGCCCATAATACGTGAGCGTTTGATTGCAATTGTTAAACTGCGTTGATTTTTAGCGCTTGTTCCCGTAACACGACGAGGTAAAATCTTACCACGTTCTGAAATGAAACGTTTTAACAAGTCTGTATCTTTGTAATCGATGTAATCGATGTGGTTAGCTGCGATGAAGTCGACTTTACGACGACGACGTGCGCCACCGCCACCACCTCTACGTTGTTGTTGTTGTGCCATGTGAGTTTCCTCCTCTAATTAGAATGGTAGATCGTCATCAGAAATATCAATTTGTTGGCCATTATTTGCAAATGGATCAACCGCTGCTGAATCGTTTGTTTGCGTTGTGTTTGAATTATTATTCGAACTTGCGCCACCGAACGGGTTAGCATTGTTATTTGATGATGAAGATGAACTTGATTGAGGAGCGCTGCTTTGATTATTAGCGTTATCTTGTTGTTGGCCTGATTGAGATTTTGATTCAAGCAACGAAAAGTTTTCTACGACAACTTCAGTAACGTAAACGCGGGTTCCTTGTTGATTATCATATGAACGTGTTTGAATACGTCCATCGACACCAATTAAAGAACCTTTATGCGTAAAGTTAGCAAAATTCTCGGCTGCTTTTCGCCAGATAACACAGCTGATAAAATCGGCTTCACGTTCGCCAGAAGCGTTCGTGAATTGTCGATTAACCGCAACTGTAAAAGTTGCAACTGCAGCACCACTAGCTGTGTAGCGTAAATCAGGGTCTCTTGTTAAACGTCCGACAAGTACTGTTCTATTAATCATAATGTATTGCTCCTCCCTGTTATTTTATTAAAAATGAATTATTTTTCATCTCTGTTAATGATCATATGACGCAAAATTCCTTCGTTGATCTTTGAAAGACGATCAAATTCGTTAATTGCGATATCATCGTTGGCTGTAGCATTAATGATATGGTAGATACCTTCATTATAACCGCTGATTTCGTATGCAAGACGACGTTTTGACCAGTCTTTTGAAGTAACGATTTCTGCACCATTACTTGTTAAGATACCATCGAAACGTTCGATCAAAGCTGCTTTAGCTGCTTCATCAAGATCGGTACGGATGATATAAGTAATTTCATATTTACTCATGACTGTTTACACCTCCTTATGGACTTTAGGTCCTTACCTCGTGGTAAGAACAAGGAAAGTTATCTATTTAATGCCATAGACACTTACGAACTAAAATTATATCACTGCCATTCGCTTAAAGCAAGAAAATCCTAATTAACTACACACTGATTAAGTACGCGGTTAATTAGGATTTTATTTTAATTTTTAAAAATTTTTATTCTGGATCAATTGTTTCGGCTTCGACGTTTGGCACATCTTCATCCAAAACGACTGTTGTTTCTTCAGGAGCAGCCTCTACTTTAGCCATTGTTGCGACTTTAGCATTTTCATCAATTCGAATTAAATGAACCCCTAAAGTAGCACGACCCGTTTTCGAGACGTTTTTCACATTAAAGCGAATCATAACGCCTTGATCAGTGATTAACATAATATCTTCATCACCTTGAACGGTTGCTAATCCAGCAATTGGCCCATTCTTTTCAGATATATTGGCTGTCTTAATCCCTTTTCCACCACGTCCTTTAATTGCGTAAGCAGAAGCAGGTGTTTGTTTACCATATCCTTTTTCAGAAATAATAAAGACATGGCTATCAGCAGCTAATAAATCAGCTCCAACAACGTAATCGCCTTCTCTTAAACGAATACCACGAACACCAGAAGCAGAACGACCCATTGAACGAACATCATTCTCAGCAAATGATACAGCATACCCTAGATGCGTTCCAATAATCATATTCTGTGAGCCATCCGTAATTGCAACGTTGATTAATTCATCTTCGTCATGCAATTTAATCGCTTTTAACCCATTATTTCTAATGTTAGAGAATTCTGAAACTGGTGTCCGTTTAACCGTTCCGTTAAGCGTTGTAAAGAAAAGATAACGTTCATCATTTTCTTGTTTGCTTACGTTAATAACGGCTTGGATTTTTTCACCAGAATTAACCCCTAAGAGATTAATGACGGGAATTCCCTTGGCTGTACGACCATATTCAGGAATTTCATATCCCTTCATACGGTAAACTTTACCAGCATTGGTAAAGAAGAGTAAAGTATCATGCGTTGATGTCGACACGAGATGTTCAATAAAGTCATCATCGTGAACGCCCATCCCTTGAACACCACGTCCGCCACGGTTTTGTGCCTTAAACTCATCCGTTGGAAGTCGTTTAACATAACCATTATGCGTTAATGTGATCATCACTTCTTCTTCTTCAATCAAATCTTCGTCTTCAAGATTTAATACCTCGCCAATTAATAGCTCAGTACGACGTTCATCGCCAAATTTAGCTTGTAAATCTAATAATTCTTGATAGATAATGTCATGAATTCGAGAATCATTGGCCAAGATATCTTCAAAATCGGCAATTGATGCCATTAAGTTTTGATATTCTTCTTCAATTTTTTCACGTTCCAAGCCAGTTAAACGAACCAAACGCATATCTAAGATAGCTTGAGCCTGTTTATCTGATAATCCATAGTTGCCCATCAATTGATTCTTAGCAAGCTCACCCGTATTTGAACTACGAATAATTCTGATAATTTCATCAATGTGATCAAGTGCAATTCGCAATCCTTCAAGGATATGTGCACGGGCACGAGCCTTTTTCAATTCAAATTGTGTACGACGACGGATAACTTTTTCTTGATGTTCAAGGTAATAAACAAGCATTTCCTTTAAACTCAAGACTTTAGGAATACCATTAACAATTGCCAACATGTTAAAACTAAATGATGTTTGTAATAACGTTAATTTATAAAGGTTATTCAACACAACTGAAGCGCTCATATCACGACGAATATCAATCACAATTCGTAATCCTTCACGATCGGATTCATCATTAATATCAGTAATACCTTCAATTTTTTTATCACGAGCTAAGTCAGCAATTCGCTCAATTAAACGTGCCTTGTTGACCATGTATGGTAATTCATCAACGATGATACGTTCCTTACCATTTTTTTGTTCTTCAATTTCGACTTTTGAGCGAATTGTAATTGTGCCTTTACCCGTTTCATAAGCTTTACGAATACCGGATTTACCTAAAACGGTTGCTCCAGTAGGGAAATCCGGTCCAGGAATAGCTTCCATTAAATCAGCCACAGTTGCATCAGGATTATCCATTAAGATATGCAATCCAGAAATAACTTCTGACAAATTATGTGGTGGAATATTCGTTGTCATACCAACGGCAATACCCGTAGCACCATTGACTAGTAAGTTAGGAAAACGCGCAGGTAAAACAACTGGTTCATGTTCACTACCATCGTAATTATCCATGAAATCAATCGTATCTTTATTGATATCACGCATCATTTCAACGGCAATCTTACTCATTCTAGCTTCGGTATAACGCATAGCAGCAGCGCCATCACCATCGACAGAACCAAAGTTACCATGACCATCAACCAGCATATAACGATAACTAAAATCTTGAGCCATACGAACCATCGCTTCATAAATCGATGAGTCACCATGAGGATGATACTTACCCATAACGTCCCCAACGATTCTAGCTGATTTTTTGTATGGTTTATCAGGCGTGATCCCCAGTTCACTCATACCATATAGAATACGACGATGAACAGGTTTCAACCCATCACGAACATCGGGAAGCGCACGGGCAACAATAACACTCATAGCGTAATCCAAGAACGATTTTTTCATTTCTCCGGAAAGATTAACATCTGTTATCCGGCTTGTAGTTGGTAGTTCTTCTGCCAAAATACTCGACCTCCTTTACGACTAAATTGTTAAATATCTAAGTTTTCTACGTAAGTAGCATTATTTTCAATAAATTCACGTCTAGGTTCTACACGGTCGCCCATTAACATATTAAAGACATCATTGGCTTCAATTGCATCTTCAACGTTAACACGCAATAAACGACGCGCATCTGGATCCATTGTTGTTTCCCATAGTTGAGAAGCATCCATTTCTCCAAGACCTTTGTATCGTTGAATAACAGGTTTTGGTGTTGGTGATAATTGACCCTGAATTTCTTCTAATTCTTCTTCAGTATCAACATAACGAATCATTTTACCCTGACGAATTTGGTATAAAGGTGGTTGCGCGATATACACGAATCCAGCTTCAACAAGTGGACGCATATAACGATAGAATAACGTTAGTAATAACGTTCTAATATGTGCACCATCAACATCGGCATCTGTCATGATAATTAATTTGTGGTAGTTCGCCTTTTCGACATTAAATTCGCCACCAAATCCCGTACCCATGGCTGTAAATAATGACCGAATTTCTTCGTTAGCCAAAATCTTATCTAAACTTGCCTTTTCAACGTTCAAAATTTTACCACGGATAGGTAAAATAGCTTGTGTTAAGCGAGCTCGACCTTGTTTAGCAGAACCGCCGGCTGAATCACCCTCAACGATGAATAATTCACTAATTGCGGGGTCTTTACTTGTATTATCAGCCAATTTACCGGGTAAATTACTAATTTCAAGCCCACTCTTTTTACGAGTTACTTCACGAGCATGCTTAGCGGCAACGCGAGCTCGAGCAGCCAATAAGCCCTTTTCAACAATAATCTTAGCTTCCTTAGGATTTTCCATTAAGAACTTAGTAAAATGTTCAGAGAAAGTTCGATCAGTCACAGAACGTGCATCGGAATTTCCTAATTTTGTTTTTGTTTGGCCTTCAAATTGAGGATCGGGATGCTTAATGCTAACAACGGCTGTTAACCCTTCGCGAACATCTTCACCAGAAAGGTTAGCATCATTTTCCTTCATCAGGTTATTTTTACGGGCATAATCATTTATAACCCGGGTTAAGGCCGTCTTAAACCCAGACTCATGTGTTCCGCCCTCATAAGTATGGATATTATTTGTGAAAGTTAATAAATTACTGTGATAATCGTCGGTGTATTGTAAAGCGACCTCCACAATAATCCCTTTTTGTTCACCTTCAACGTAAATAGGTTCGGGGAAAATAACATCTTTATTTTTATTTAAAAATTCAACATAATGCTTAATACCACCGGCATAATGGAATTCTTGTAATCCGGGTCCGCCATCACGTTTATCATCAATCGTAATTTTAAGTCCCTTATTCAAAAATGCTAATTCACGAATACGTGTTGTTAGGATTTTAATATCGTAAACGGTTGTTTCCGTGAAAATATCAGGATCCGGCACAAAATGAACAATTGTTGCATGTTCATTCTCGGGTGCTTCACCAACAACAGACATTTCCTTCGTAACTTTACCACGAGCAAAAGCCATACCGTAAATTTTTCCTTCACGGATTACTTGAACATCCAACTCAGTTGATAATGCATTAACAACTGAAGCACCAACACCATGAAGTCCACCGGAAACTTTATATCCGCCACCGCCGAATTTACCACCGGCATGTAAGATTGTGAAGACAGTTTCAAGTGCTGGACGACCCGTCTTTTCTTGAATATCTACGGGAATACCACGGCCATTATCGCGAACCGTAATACTATTGTCTTTTTCAACAACGACATTAATTTCATCAGCGAAACCAGCTAATGCCTCATCAATACCATTATCAATAATTTCCCAAACCAAGTGATGAAGACCTTGTGAGGCCGTCGTTCCGATATACATACCGGGACGTTTTCTAACAGCTTCAAGTCCTTCTAAAACTTGAATTTGACTCGCATCGTATTCTTTTGCTTTTTCTTCATGTAATTCTTCAGCTATTTCAGCCTGTTTTTCTTGATCAGTCAACTGTGTGTTCCTCCTCTTCAAGTAAATTACCTTGATTAATATGAAAAATCTTCGGCTCATTAATTAACGTTCTGGCAATACCGCTGAGATTAGGCGTTGTTAAAAACGTTTGAACCTTATTTTGAATTGTTTTTAAAAGGTGAGTTTGGCGCATATCGTCTAATTCAGACAACACGTCATCCAAAAGAAGGACCGGGTATTCACCCGTTTCTTCTTTCATTAACTCAATTTCGGCTAATTTAACCGATAATGCAGTTGTTCTTTGTTGCCCTTGCGATCCATAAGTCTGGACATTTTTGCCATTAATCAAAAAACGCACATCATCACGATGTGGTCCAGCCAGGGTTGTCCCTTGAAATATTTCTTTTTTCGTTGCTTTTTTTAAATCGTTTTGGAGTTGCGCATATAATTGCTCAATCGTCTGATCTGCGGCATCCTCTAAATGAGTTGCGTACTCAAACGTTAGTGTTTCAGCTGATTGTGTAATCTCTTCTTGCAATTGGTTAGCCCAAAATTCAAGTTGTTTCAAAAATATCAATCGTTGATGCACGATCTCGGCGCCAAAAGCGGCTAATTGATCAGATAGTACATCTAAAAAAACTAAATCTTGATTTTTTTTATGTTGCAGCTGTTTCAAATATTGATTGCGTTGTTTCAAAATTGTTCGATACTGGCCTAAATTATACAAGTATCGAGCATTAATTTGACCGAATTCCATATCAACGAAGCGTCTTCTAACCGCCGGCGCCCCTTTAACAAGGGCCAAATCCTCTGGTGCAAACAAAATCACATTGAACTGACCAATGTATTGTGATAATTTAGCCTGCTCAAGGTGATTAACTTTAGCTTTTTTTCCCTTAGAATTAACTTGAATTTCAAGTGGAACGGTGCCTAAGTGTTTATTCACTCGACCCTGAATGATTGCCGCCGTCTTATCCCATTTGATTAACTCTTTGTCATTATTCGTTCGATGACTCCGAGTCATCGATAGCACATAAATGGCTTCCAACAAATTGGTTTTACCTTGAGCATTTTCACCAAGCAAAATATTGATTGCTGGAGAAAACGAGACATTTAAGTCTTCATAGTTACGATAATCCCTCAAGGTCAGACTTTCTAAATACATGGATAAGCCTACTTTTCGTCCATTGAATGCATCGTAATAATTGCAATGCCTGGTACTTCAATGACATCCCCAGGATATAATTTACGTCCACGTCGATCTTCTAATTCGCCGTTCACAAGCACTTCGTTCTCACGTAAAAACCATTTTGCTTCGCCACCAGAATTAATAATTGTTTCTGATTTCAAGACCTGTTGCAACATCATATAAGGTGTTTCTAAATAAATATCTGATTTCAAATCGTCGTCAACCTCCATTTTCTTCTTTTTTCATTATACCTTTTTTTATGTAAAATTACAATTTGACATCTCATTTTAAGGCGATTTAAGCGATTTAATTTTTATTTAGTCCTTTTACTCTCAAAATGCTAAAAAGGCCATATTTTTAATTAATTGACTAAAATCCGCTATCAGTTCTTTTTTTTTAGTAAAACCAAACTCTAAACGCCATTTCTATCAATTTTTAGGTTTAAGGTTTAATTGATAAAAAATAGAGTGAAAAATCGTTAATTAAAACGACTTTTCACTCTATTTTCATAAATTACCGCTATCTAATGGACAATTAGAATGTACGAACGGGTGTAATTAATTGAATAAATTGTGTTGTATCTTCAGTTGGTACCAAAGTAAAAGGTCTCAATGGTTGTGTAAAGGCAACTTTAATTTCAGTTTGGCCAAATGAACGCAATGCATCTTTCATATAATCTGGATTAAATGAAATTTCAAGATCATTTCCTGATAAGTTACTGAATTCCAACGCTTCTTCAACATTACCAACATCAGGTGAATTACTATAAATAACAACTTTTTGTTCTGCGGCGTTAATCGCAAGTTTAACAACATTATTACGACTCTCATGTGATAACAATGAAGCACGTTCAATTGCTGATAACAGTTTTGGTGCACTAAATTCAATACCTGTAGCAGATTCATTAGGAATTAAACGACTTGTATCGGGATAATTACCTTCTAATAAACGCGAATAGAATGAAGTGTTACCAAGAATAAAGAGTACTTGGTTTTCCGAGATACGCATTTCAATATCTGGATTTGAATCATCAATCATTCGTGATAATTCAACCAATGACTTACCTGGAATAATGACATCATACTTAGCATCATTAGCGCCTTCTAATGTAATTTTACGTTGGCTTAATCGATGACTATCCGTTGCCACAGCCAAGAATTCACCATTTTCGATTACAAAATGGACACCCGTCAAAATAGGACGACTTTCTTGGTTTGAAACTGCGATAACGGTTTGGCTAATAATCTGTTTTAAAATTGAACCAGAGAAGATTAAATTATCATCCGTATCAATTTCTGGTAAATGAGGATAATTATTAGCATCTAGCCCATTAATATTAAAAGAAGCTGATCCTGAAGTGATTTCAGTTTGGTAACCGTCAGTTACAGTTAATGAAAATGTATCTTGTGGTAATTTTTTAACAATTTCACTGAAAAAACGAGCGGGTAAGACAATTTCGCCAGTTGATTCAATAGTTAAATTATTAGATTCATCTTCAACAGATAAAAAAGTTTCGATTGAAACATCGGCATCACTTCCTGTTAAAAGTAATCCAGAAGCAGTTAAAACGACTTTAATACCCGTTAATATAGGAATCGTCGTTTTTGAAGAAATGGCTCTTTGAACATCTGTTAATTGTTTAATAAAAGCTGATCGATTAATTGTAAATTCCATAGTGAAACCTCCGGTGAGTTTAGTTATTAATTAAGTAATAAAAGAATAGAAGCAGTAGTAGGGCCTGTTAATCATGTTAAGAAATAGGTTGGGACCGTATGAATAAAAGCATCCACATGTGGATAACCTGTGAGTAAATAAACTGTTTTATCCACAGTCATCCACAAACTAGATTAGTTAAGTTCACTCTTAAGATCCGAAATTTGACGTTGTAATTTGTCATCTGTTTCCAACATTACGGCAATTTTTTCGTGAGCATGGATAACGGTCGTGTGGTCCTTACCACCAAATTCAGATCCAATTTTTGGTAAAGAATTTTCAGTTAGTTCACGGCTTAAATACATGGCAATCTGGCGAGGCATAACAATCGCTTTGACCCGTTTCTTACCTTTTAAGTCGCTTACGGTTACGTGGAAATATTTGGCAACGCGATCTTGAACGATGGCAATTGAAACCTCGTTTGACTTGTCCTTTAGACTCAAGTTTTTAAGGGCATCAGCGGCTAGGCTAGTTGTAATTTCTGAATTTGATAATGTTGCATAGGCTTGAACTCTTACAAGCGCGCCTTCAAGTTCACGAATATTTGAATCAATCTGACCGGCAATATAGCTTAAAGTATCATCCGGAATTTCAAGGTTCTCAGCATCAGATTTGTTTCTTAAAATAGCAATTCGAGTTTCTAAATCGGGCGGTGTGATATCAACCGAAAGTCCCCATTTAAAGCGAGAAATTAAACGTTTTTGTAGTTTCGGAATTTCGTTTGGTAAGCGATCGGATGACAAAACAATTTGTTTTTTATCATCATATAATGAATTAAACGTATGGAAAAATTCTTCTTGAGTTGATTCTTTATCGGCAAAAAATTGAATATCATCTACTAATAGAAGGTCAACACTGCGATATTCCTTACGGAAATCTTCCGGTGTATTATTTCGGAGTGAATTTATAAAACCGTTTGTGAAAGCTTCACTGGTAACATACTTCACTTTGGCATCAGGGTTATTTAGAAGCATTTGGTGACCAATAGCGTGCATCAAATGGGTCTTACCTAATCCAACGCCACCATAGAAAAATAGCGGATTATACAGACGGCCTGGTTCCTCGGAAACAACTAAAGCGGCGGCATGCGCCATCTGGTTGCCTTTACCAGTAACAAAAGTACTAAAGGTATAGCGGTCGTTTAACTTGGCGTCACGCATAAAGGTGGGAACGTTGTCGTTATTAGATTGCGCGGCATTTGCTAGAGACATTTTTGTTTGCGCGCTAGCAGTGATTTCACCCTTTATCTGTAAAACGGGATTAATTTCTTCGCCCGTTGTTTCATAAAGAAAAGCAACAACTTTTGGAGCTAAGTGTTGTATCCAATATGTTTTGTGCAGTTGGGAGGGTAGTTCGATAATAAGATCGTTATTGATAAATTGTTTTGGTTCAGCTGATGAAATCCAAGTTTCGTAACTAACGGGATTAAGTTGCGTTTTGAAATAATCTGTCAGCGAAGTCCATAAATTTTCGAGAGTAAGCACAAAAAGCCTCCTTGTTTAAATAAATCGTAACCTTAGTTTAGCATTTTAAGACAGAGTTTTCCACAGGTTTGAAAAATTGTGTAAAAAAGAATAACAGGGGTATTAATAAGTTTTCCACAGGGTGGGAGTAAAAGTGTAAGTTGGTGAAAAATGACAAGGTTATCCACAAATCAGGAGTGAATATAAGTGTTATGGTAAAAGCGTTTATGTTAGTTATTAACAATTTTTAGTTAAGGGTGTGTATAACTTGTTAACAGGGTGTTCATTGTGAAAAAGCCTGTGACCCGAACTGTGGAACGCAAGATGTGTTTCACAAGTCATCCACAGCAAAAAAATAATCATCTTAAAAATGTGGATAACTAATTTACAGTGAATTTTAATAAATTTCTTTCATAGAAGAAAGAAGTATGGTATTATATTCCGGTAAGTGAAATTGACATCACTGGTGTCTTATTTTATAAGATACCGATTAGTTGAAACATTAAGTATTTAAGGAGGTGCCTAAATTATGAAAAGAACATACCAACCTAAAAAACGTCACCGTGAACGCGTACATGGTTTCCGTAAACGCATGAGCACAAAAGGCGGACGTAACGTCTTAGCACGTAGACGCCGTAAAGGTAGAAAAGTATTGTCTGCATAGACCACTGATTTCAGTGGTTTTTTTTATTACAAAGATACGAGTACCTATTTAACTGGAGATATCACATGAGAAAATCATATCGCGTTAAAAAAGAAGCAGAGTTTCAAACCGTCTTTAAAAAGGGTCAGTCTTGTGCAAACCGAAAATATGTTATTTATATGATGGAAAAACCAGGACAGGTTCATTTTAGGGTCGGTATTTCAGTTGGAAAACGTATTGGGAATGCGGTTGCCCGTAATTGGGTTAAGCGTCGTATTCGTCAATCGCTATTAGAATTGAAACCAGATCTTAAACAAGATTGTGATTTCTTAGTGATTGCTAGACCATCAGTTGCCTGGTTATCGCAAGAAGAATCAAAAAAGCAATTAACACACGTCTTGAAAATAGCCAAAATTTTAGACTAATAAAGTGAGCGAGGGTATTCTTGTGAAAAAGAAGAGTAAGCGATTTTTAGTCCTATTCAGTATGTTAGGGTTAATGTTAGTCCTAGCGGGATGTAGCACAACACCAATAACGGAAAATAGTACAGGTATCTGGGATGGCGGGATTATTCTTAGTTTCTCTAGAGCAATTATCTTCCTATCAAACTTATTCGGTGGGAACTATGGTGTTGGTATTATTGTCTTTACCATAATCATTAGAGTTATTTTATTACCATTAATGATTTATCAAACAAAAAGTATGCGTAAAACGGCTGAAGTACAACCTCAATTAAAGGCACTTCAAGCTAAGCATTCTGGTAAAGACGCTGCCACAGTTCAGAAATTACGTGAAGAACAACAAAAATTGTACGCAGAAGCAGGTATTAATCCAATTGCTGGATGTTTACCATTGTTGGTACAAATGCCAATCTTGTTGGCTCTTTATCAAGCTATCTTAAGAACCAATGTTTTGAAAACTGGTGAATTTTTGTGGTTACAACTTGGAGACAAGGATCCATACTTCATCTTACCTATCTTGGCCGCAATCTTAACTTACTTTGTTTCTAAATTGGGCGTTATGGCGCAACCAGAGGCAAATTCAATGTCAACAATCATGGTTTATGGAACACCTATCATGATTCTTGTTACGGCTATTAATTTACCATCTGCTTTATCATTATACTGGGTTATCACTAACGCATTCTCAGTTGGACAGACATTATTAATCAATAATCCGTTCAAGATTACTCGTGAACGTGAAGAAAAAGTTCGTCTTGAAAAAGAAAAAGCGCAAGCTATTCAAAAAGCTAAAAAGAAAGCCTATAAGGGCCGTAATAAAAAATAGTAAGATGGGGCCAATTCCGTTTAGTGGAATTGGCTTTTTATTTTGGCTATAATTAAGGAAAGAAGTAGGAAGGGGATGTTAAAGATGAAAAAATTAACAAAATCTAACAATAAGGTTATTGCTGGGGTTGTCGGTGGAATTGCCGAATACTTTAACTGGGATCCTACGTTGACAAGAATAGGTTATATTATTTTAAGCGTCATGAGTGTCGCGTTTCCTGGTATTATTGTGTACATTCTTTGCGCCATAATTATGCCTGAAGCACCTTCAAAATATAGATAAATAAAAATGCGCAACCAGAATTTCTGGTTGCGCATTTGTTTCACGTGAAACAATTTAGAAAGTTGCTGTATCTGGATCTTGCGCATAACCAACGACGCCTTCAAGCGCGTTAATCTTTGCCATATCTTCATCTGATAATTCGAAATCGAATAAATGAGTATTTTCTTCAATTCGATCAGCATGGACAGACTTTGGAAGTGGTAAGAAACCATTTTGTAATGACCAACGTAAGGTAACTTGTGCCACACTACGACCAATACGTTCGGCAATTTCAACCATTGTTGGTTCTGCAAAGATAGCGCCTGTTCCTAATGGGCTATATGCTTCTAGTTGAATGTTGTGGTCATGAGCATAATCAATTGTTTCTTTATTTGTGTCTCCGGGAGCCAAACGAATTTGGTTGACCATTGGCATAATTGTTTGTGTCTCTTCTAAAACTTTAAAATGACGAGGGCGGAAGTTAGAAACGCCGATTGCTTTGATTTTGCCCTCATTATAAAGGTCTTCAAATGCACGCCATGTTTCTTGAAGGTGACTTTCCCAATTATCTTCACGGTAAGCAGCAGGATTTGGCCAATGAATCAAGAATAAATCAAGATAATCAACGCCTAAATCTTTTAACGTTTGCGCAAAGGCAGCCTGTGCTTGATCATAAGTATGTTCTGTATTAGCTAACTTACTTGTTAAGAAGATGTCTTCACGAGCCACACCACTTTCAGCAATTCCTTCACCAACACTGCTTTCATTATGGTACATTTCGGCAGTATCTAAATGTCTGTAGCCAGCAGCCAAGGCTGATTTTACGGATGCTTTAGCGACATCGCCGCTAGGTGTTTGCCATGTCCCAAAACCAACAACTGGGATTTGAACGCCATTTGATAATTCATATGTATCTGTTAATTTATTCATAGAATTGAACCTCCAATTATTTTTACTTACTTTATGTATCCATTATAGCCCGGGTCCTATAGACCTTGTCAAATGAAAGACCTTTTCAAAAAAATCGTTCTGAAAAAGGGTTTAGGTGAAGGCTCATTTAGTGCTATAATACAATGATGATAACTATACTTGGAGGATGAACATGCCCATATTTACTGGAAAAAATGTTGATCAGGCTGTAACTAACGGTTTGGCTACATTAAAGCTTGAAAAATCGCAGGTTGAGATTAAAATAATCAATGAAGGTAAGTCTGGATTTTTATTTTTTGGTCGTCAAAAAGCGGAAGTTGAATTAATTGAAAAAATAGTAACAAAAAAATCAACAAGTAAAAAAACCGTTGATGAGAAAAAAGAAGAAAATGTTGTGTCAAAACCGCTCACTGCAGAAGAAAAAGCTGCTAGAAGTCAGCTTAATGAAAAGGCAGTTCATGATGTTGGTTATTACTTAGCTGATATTACTGAATTAATGGGAATTGATACGGAAATTAACGTCCAATTTGAACGTCGTCAAGTTACGTATGACTTTAATACGAGTAAACAAGGTTTATTAATTGGTAAACATGGTAAAAGTTTAAATGCACTACAGTACTTAGCACAGGTTAATATGAATCAAAAAGCTGTTAGTCGAATGAATGTCATATTAGACGTTGGTGGCTATCGTAAGCGCCGCGAGGAAACCATTGAACGCCTCGCAATTAAGGTTGCTAAAGACGTCATTAGAACAGGTGAAACAATTCAATTAGATCCAATGCCAGCGAATGAACGTAAACAAATTCATTTCTATCTGGCACGGAATAGTCGTATTAAAACAACGTCAATTGGAACTGAACCTAAACGTTCAGTTGTGGTTGCGCCAAAGAAGAAAACACATTAGTCAATAATGGAAGGAAGTCCCCCACATGACCTTAAATCATAATCCTAACAAGTTAGAAGATGAACTTTGTTTTTCAATTTACACGGCACAAAAAGATTATAATAAGTTTTATACGGAATCACTGAAGGAATTCAGTTTGACGTATCCACAATATATTACTTTGCTCTCACTATGGGAAAAATCGCCAGTGATGGTGAAAGAACTAGGCGCAAAGTTACACTTAGATAACGGAACCCTAACGCCTCTTTTAAAACGAATGGAAAAAGATGAGTGGGTTGAACGAACGAGAGATCCAGAAGATGAACGTCGCGTGAACGTGTCGTTAACTGAAAAAGCAAAGAAGAGTAAGACTAAGATTATTAAACAAATGTCTAATTGTTTTGCTTCATTTGATATGACTGAGGAAGAATATCTTGGTTACGTTAATGAATTAAAAATGATTACTAGTAAATTAGAAAATCGGGTTAATCGCGACTAGTTAAACAGACTTATTGACAAATGTCGGTAAAAAAAGTATATTATTGGCATTGAACTTAATATTAGATAAAGTAGTGAAGGTGCTTTATCCACGTCTTTTTTAAGGCGTGGAGTGGGCCCTTTTTTTGTTTGAAAAAATTTAGAAAATAAGGTTACCCGAATAATAATTCAAAATCGAAGGGAGTATTTAAAGACATGCCAGAACTAACAGAATTTGATACAATTGCCGCTATTTCAACGCCACCTGGTGAAGGTGCTATTTCGATTGTTCGATTAAGTGGGGAAGACGCTGTCCAAATTGCTAACAACGTGTTTAAAGGGAAAAATTTAGCGAATGTTGATAGTCATACCATTAATTATGGTCATATTTTAAATCCTAAAACGGATGAAGAAGTTGATGAAGTGATGGTTTCTGTTATGCTAGCGCCTAAAACATTTACCCGTGAAGATGTGATCGAAATTAACTGTCACGGTGGGATTGTGCCAACGAACCAAATTTTACAACTACTATTAAGTAATGGTGCTAGACTGGCTGAACCCGGAGAATTTACAAAACGAGCCTTCTTAAATGGTCGAATTGATTTATCTCAAGCTGAGGCCGTCATGGACTTAATCCGTGCTAAAACAGATCGCTCAATGAAAGTTGCTTTAAATCAATTAGACGGTAATTTATCACGTTTAATTCGTAATTTACGTAAAGATATCGTGGATGTTTTAGCATTAGTTGAAGTTAATATTGATTATCCAGAGTACGATGCTGGTGAAGAAATGACGACTAAATTATTACTCGAAAAAGCGCAAGATGTTAAGCAATATGTTCAAGAATTACTAAAAACTGCACAACAAGGTAAAGTGTTAAGAGAAGGATTAGCTACGGCCATTATCGGGCGTCCTAATGTGGGTAAATCAAGTCTTTTGAATCACCTATTACACGAGGATAAAGCCATTGTAACTGATGTCGCCGGAACAACGCGTGATGTCATTGAAGAATACGTTAATGTTATGGGCGTGCCTTTAAAGTTAGTGGATACAGCCGGTATTCGTGACACAGAGGATAAAGTTGAAAAAATTGGGGTTGAACGTTCTAAAGAAGCCATTGTTCAAGCTGATTTAGTCATGCTTGTCTTAAATAGTAACGAACCTTTATCTGCTGAAGATAAACAACTCATTAAATTAACGCAAAATGATAAACGAATCGTTATTTTGAATAAAACTGATTTACCTGAGAATTTAGATCGTAAAGAATTAGAGAGTATGGTTGATCCAGCTGAAATTATTTCAATTTCTGTCTTAAAACATGAGGGTATGAAGCAGCTTGAAGAAAAGATTGCTAACTTATTCTTTGGCGGTATTGAAAATAGTCAGACAACTGTTATGATTACAAATTCTCGTCATATTGGTTTGTTAAACCAAGCTGAAACGTCTTTAGATGATGTTATAACGGGAATTGCTGCAGGGATGCCAATCGATTTAGTTCAAATTGACATGACCAGAAGTTGGGAACTACTCGGTGAAGTCACCGGCGATAGTTACAAAGATGAATTACTCACGGAATTATTTAGTCAATTCTGTTTAGGCAAATAACGATTAACAAATAGGAGAATATAAATGGATTTTAAAACTTATAATGGTTCGGATTACGATGTCATTGTCGTTGGTGCTGGGCATGCCGGTTCAGAAGCTGCACTTGCTGCTGCGCGAATGGGTAACAAAACATTACTTATTACAATTAGCTTAGACATGGTCGCATTTATGCCATGTAACCCCTCAATTGGTGGTCCTGCTAAAGGAATTGTTGTCCGCGAAATTGATGCCTTAGGTGGCGAAATGGGACGTAATATTGATAAGACTTATGTCCAAATGCGGATGTTGAATACTGGTAAAGGCCCAGCTGTCAGAGCGCTACGGGCACAAGCTGATAAGCATCTTTATTCCAGTGAAATGAAACATACGATGGAAAAAGAAGAAAATCTAACGTTACGTCAAGGAACAGTCGATAGTTTAATTGTTGAAGATGGCGAATGCCGTGGTGTTGTGACAAATACTGGTGCTAAATACCGTTCTAAAAGTGTTGTTTTAACAGTTGGAACGGCCGCTCGAGGTAAAATTATTATTGGTGAATTAAGTTATTCATCGGGTCCTAATAATTCTCAACCCGCTATTAAATTATCTGAAAATCTTGAAGCACTTGGTTTTGATTTAGAACGTTTCAAAACAGGAACACCACCCCGTGTTGATGGTAATACCATTGACTACAGTGTAACTGATGAACAACCTGGTGATATTGAACCTAATCATTTTAGCTTTGAAACACCTGATGAAGACTATATTGATGTTAAGAACCAACTCTCTTGTTGGTTAACTTACACTAACTTGAAAACGCATGAAATTATTAATGCTAATCTTGATCGAGCACCAATGTTCTCAGGAATTATTAAAGGTGTGGGTCCACGTTACTGTCCATCAATTGAAGATAAGATTGTGCGTTTCTCGGATAAACCTCGTCACCAACTCTTTTTGGAACCAGAAGGTCGTTCAACAGACGAATTCTACGTTCAGGGGCTTTCTACATCAATGCCGGAAGAAGTTCAGCAAGAGATTATTCATTCAATTAAGGGCTTAGAAAACGCCGAATTGATGCGTCCTGGATATGCAATTGAATATGACGTTGTGGCACCTTACCAATTACGCCCAACACTTGAAACAAAATTAGTGAAGAACTTATATACTGCTGGTCAAACTAACGGAACTTCTGGATATGAAGAAGCTGCTGGACAAGGTATAATAGCAGGAATTAATGCTGGATTACGTGCTCTTGGTCGCGAAGACTTTACGTTGAACCGTAGTGATGCTTATATTGGCGTTATGATTGATGATTTAGTAACAAAGGGAACAAATGAACCTTATCGTTTATTAACGTCTCGTGCTGAATATCGCTTAATTTTACGTCATGATAATGCCGACTTGCGTTTAACTGAAAAAGGGTATGATATTGGGTTGATTTCTGAAGACCGTTTGGCTATTTTTGAAGCTAAAAAAGCAGAAATAGAAGCAGAAAAAGCTCGATTACAAACATTTCGTATTAAACCAACCGATGATGTGAATGCTTTCTTAGCAGAACATGAAAGTGCTGCTTTGAAAGATGGTGTGTTGGCTAACGAATTCTTACGTCGTCCTGAAGTAACTTATGCGGACGTTGCGAAATTTATGCCAGGTCCTGATCATGAATTAGATCATCGAATTATTGAACAGGTTGAAATTCAATTTAAATATGAAGGCTACATTAAAAAAGCACAAGAAAAAGTTGCGAAATTAAAACGTATGGAAGCTAAAAAGATTCCAACGAATATTGATTACGATTCAATTGAAGGGATTGCGACGGAAGCCCGTCAAAAATTCATCAAAATCCAACCGGAAACGTTGGCACAAGCTAGTCGTATTAGTGGTGTTAATCCCGCTGACTTATCAATTCTCGCTGTTTATATTGAACAGGGTAAAATCGCTAAGGTTAATAGTTAGCGTTACGGGGATGCAAAAAAGGTGTCAATTAAGTATATTTTTCATACTTAATTGACACCTTTTTATTTTATATTATGTGTATAATAATTTTACAGTCCAGCTGCATGCATGATTGAAGTAAGATTTGAAGCCAAGCTAACAGCAAATACGGTCATAATAATGAAGACCACAAATGCTAATAGAAGTTGACCAATTACGACACCGTAAAGGCGATCAATTTTGACAGGATTTGTATCAATCACAATTGCTAGGATGAACGCAACACTCATGATAAGTGCCATTAAGAAATAAATGAAAACTGCAGCACCTTTCATACCAGATAACATTAAAACCATGCTGACAACGGATAATCCAAGATTAACCATTAAGTAATGCGTAAAGCGATTTGTGAATGACATTAGTGTATCGGTTTTATCACCTAATACGACGTTTCTAACAAAGAAACCGATTAATACGTAAATGGCGAAGACGATTAACGTTAAGAAAAATAATTTTGCGTAAAGACCGCTCTCAAGCGTTGCTTGTCCGGCACTAACGGCATCACTACTGCTACCCGTCGTTGTTGATTCGCCAAAGGCACTAAGGAATGACTTCGTAGAATCTACGGCTGAAGTAACTGATCTTGCGACACTGTTCATTAATAATTTTACAAAAAGGTCATTGAATAGTGCGAATAAGATAATTGTGGCGAAACCAAAATATTTATGGCCATTTTCTAAAATAGTTGGGTGTTTTACAGCATTTAAGAAGTAAAACCAGTAGTCCTTTGCAAATGATTTAGCTTGTTCAACGTTTTCGTTTGGGTTCTTTGTTTCTTGCGGTTGTGCGTATTGTTGTTGGAACTTAGTTGGTTCTTGTTCACTTTGCGCTTTGGTTGGTTCTTGAACGGGTGTTTTTCCCGGTTCAGCTGGGAAGGCAAACCCGCAGTTCGTACAAAATTTGACGTTTTCTGGTTGTTGAGAACCACAGTTAGGACATGTTTTCATTGTTATTTCCTCCAAAGGTTAGTTGTCTTCGATTTTTTCGCTAATTTGTTTACCTGGTGAAATTGAATCAATTAAGAAATCATCGTTGTTAGAATAATTAGTTTTAGCAGTAAATTCGAAAACTTGTGTCTTAGTTGAGCTCTTATCGTTATCATCAGTAATGTAGAAAGTATAAGTAACATCGTAAGTCACGTTAAATTTATTTTTAGCAGTAGGCGTTACCGCTTTTACTTTAGCTTCATAATCGACGCTTGTAAGTAAGTGATTATCATGGTATCCCTTAGCAATCTTGACCCATTTTTTAGCATCTTCATTACTTTTACCATCAACGAAGAAGCTATCAATTGAACCGTAACTTTCATCTGAATACTCATCAGAATCGTCACCCTCTGAAGTATAATTATCGATATGGGTAAATAATTTGTCCATATAGCTCTGGGCATCATCCGTCGATAACATATCTGGAAAGGCAATAGTGAATAGATTACTATCAGAATTATCCTGAGAACCATTTTCGTCAGTGTTATCTAAAGTCACATTATTATCGTCATCATTACCTGAAATTTGGTATTTACTTGTAACAAGCGTGTTGTCGCCAACCTTTTCTTTAAGTTGTAAAAGGTTATTCCCAGAAGAAGCAATGGGGCCAATTGTGGCAGATCCAGAATCACTGGTTGTACCGACCTTTTTTGAGTTAACAAAAATATCGGCGTTTGCAATACTTTTAATTCTAAAAGTAATTGTGCTTAAATCTAGGTTCACTTTAGAAGCTGAACCACCGATAAATTGGGTCGATTTATTAGTTAATTTGGTACCATCAATGGAGCCAACAGATTCTAGTGTATAGTTTCCGGGAACTAATCCTGAGATTGTTTTGTTGTAGTCATCGGAAGTTGCTGTGGCAACTTTTTTCCCGTTTAACTTAATGTCGGCACCGGAACTATTCGTTGATAGTTTAACGGAAGCAGTTGAAAAGTCGGCCGTATATTTAGGGAATAGCAACCAATGTTTACCATTTTCTTTTAAACGGAAATAGGTTGAAGTATCCTTATTATCTGCTAGACCAGTTTTAAAGTATTTAAGTGCGCTCGCACTGTGCCAAGCATCGGATGCTGGTTTCATGTTTGAATCAGTAACTTTGAATGACGTATCTGACGTCGAAAAATAGCTCTCCATATTTTTATTATCTTTAAGAGAATCTGTAATACGATTAATTTGATTGTCTTTTGAGTAATATTTAGTACCAACGTAGTAACCACCTACAATAGCAAGGACAAGAATACCAATTAAAATTCTGATAAATTTAGTCTTACCTGAAATTGGTTTTTTTGGAGCCGTTGTTCGTGTTTGTTCAACTGGCATTTCTTGTTGAACGGGCGCTTTACTTTGCGTCGGAGTGACAGATTGTGGTTGTTGCGGTGTAACAGGACTCACCCGTAAATCGAAGTTACAGTTAGGACAAAAATTAGCACCTTGTGGCACTTTAGACCCACAATTAGGGCAAAATTTTTGCGCTGATCCGCCGACTGTATCATCTAAAGGCGCATGATAGATATATTCTTTTTTGATCATTAGTTCCCCTTTTTAATTATTATTTGAAGCTATTTCGTAATACTGTGTTACTTATGTACCCCCGTAAGACACCCTCTTTAAACCAGATTTAATGGCTAAAATCAATAAATAGAATCTGAAACTTAATTGAAACTTAACTTATTTTACCAACGATACAAGTTATTGTATACATGTATTTTTAAAAAAAGAACAACTTGTAGTCTGTTTGATTGATTTTAAATCCTTTACCATAAAGAGATAACGTTTCTGCTTAGGAGTTTAATATGCTTAAGAAAATAGGAATTTTAATTCGTGCCAAACGAAAATTATTAAATATGACCATTGAGCAGTTGGCTGAAAAGTCAAAATCCTCTGTTAGTTTAATCTCCTTGATAGAACGAGGGAGATTAGACAATATTAAGATGAAAAAATTATCAGATATTGCTGAAGCTCTGAATATGACACTAGCCGATTTTTTTACTAATCAAAATTTAAAAGGTATTGCGACACTGGATTTAATTAACTATCTTGCTTCATTACCAGAAGACAAACGTGAAGCAACTGCTGAATTATTGCTCAAAGTTATTCGGTTATAATTGATTATCATTAATGATAGACCATGCTATTTCTTCAATAGTGTGGTCTTTTTTTTGTATTTGATAAGTTCCCGCTAAATCAATTTGCTTGGTAGGTAAGTCCAGAGTTAAAATATCAAAATTGTGAAAATCAATCCGATGATTACTCAAATCATAGATTAAAAATTTTAAATCCTGTAATACCTTCAAGTTATCGTGTAAATCTATCCCATTCATAAATAAAATCTCCCTTGTAAAAAATGATATAAAAAAAGCATTAGCTTTTATTAGCTAATGCTTAGATTACAACAAAATTATGTAATATATAAGACTGACGCTTGCAAAAAATTAATTTTAACGATAGTCAGCAATTTTGTCAACAAGACATATAACAGCTAGTGTTGTCAACAAGGTATTGATGAGGGGTGACCTAAATGTTGATAGATCTAATTTAAAAGCTGTTGGGCAATAGAAACTAGGAGAAGAAGTAAAATAACAACAAGGTGTCGGGTCTTGTTAAGCATCAATATGGCAATAAATTCACGTAAAAAAGCGTTGGGTAAAAAATACCAAGCTGTTTTACCGCCGATACCTTGAGCGTTGACACCAACCATCCGTGCGAACAGTCCTGCGCGGAATATATGATAGTTATTGGAACTGAATAAAATATTAGTCCCTCCGTTATCAAGATCAATTATTTTTTTTGAAAAGAGCATGTTCTCAAAAGTAGTTGTCGATTTATCTTCTAATAATGTAGATGCTTCGGGATATCCATTTTCAACCGCCCATTTTTGCATTGCGAGTGCCTCTGAAGTGGCTTCATCATGACCTTGTCCACCTGAAAAAACAAGGATTGGCCGTTTCCCGCCTAATGAAACTTGTTTATCCGCAAATTTGATCGCGCGTTGGATTCGATTGGAAAGCAATCTACTAACCTTATGACCACTAAGTAACCCCGCACCTAAAACAATAATATAATTTTGATCATATTTAGGACGACGAAGGTTATATAAGACACTGGCGGATAAAAAATTTAAAAAGGCTAGCATAAAATAAATACCAAGCCATGAAGCGAAAGCAAATGGAATTTGAACATACCAAGGCCATGTGGGAACTAAGGATTTTGTAAACCATTGAACAATAAGTACAATAGCGAGTATTAAGCCTAACATATTGGCTAATGAGTGACTTTCCCGTTTAAAGACCATGCGTGCATTAATTAAAAGAAAAGGGATGGTACTAATGGATATTAAGAACACGCCCAATACGCCAACAGTGATCACAATAAGTGCCACTGTTTCTATAAAACTATTAGAGATACCGGCAAGAAATCCCATTAAAGAGATGAGAAACGCGTTGAATAAAAATCCATTGAGTAATCGACGTGGTTCGATATGAAAACTAACGTACCAAGATAATAGTATTAAAAATGGTAATAACAGAATTAAATAGCTCATAAATTACCCTCCAAATGAAAGAATATCTCAAGTTTAGCACATTATTTAGGGGTAAAGAACTGGAACGTTCTCTTAGTATGGGATAAAGATAAATTATTTTAGTATTTTGAAGATTACCGTATTTATCAAGTATATATGGGCTTTAAGCAATTAATACAGGTGCTTAATCCTTCTAAAAATGGTAAAAAAATATAGTTCGATTATACTATTAATAAGCAATTTAAATCGTGCGCGATTAAGTTGGCTTTTTGTGTCTAACATGTTATTATGTTAGGGACATAAACAATCAGAATAGTTTAGATTAGGTGAAAATTCTTCGGGGGAAGGAAGCAACTTATTATGAAAAAGAAAATATTATTGTATGTAATTAGCGGACTTCTTCTGTTTTTCTTGGGTGGATTAAAAGCAGAAGCGGCAACGAGTACGTGGCCATCAAGCGTGCCGGCGCCACCGCCATCTGCATTGACAATTAGGGACGTTTTTGGAGTTGTCTCGGGAACTAACGCAGATACGAGTTCTAAGTACCCACAAACGGTTATTATAACCCCATATAAAAGGGATCAATTGGGTGGTATTTGGTCAAACAAACGAATTGATTTAAATAATAGTTTTTCTTATGGTATGTGGCTATGGTTAGGTGCTAAAAATGGCCTATACGATGTACCTGACGCGGCATCTGATGGAATAGCGTTCCTTTTGCAGAATGATGTTAAAAACAATCAGGCAATAGGAACCAATGGTGGTGGTATTGGGGCTTATTCATACGGAAATCAACAAAGTGGAAAAACCAATTATGTTAAGGATTCCTTGGCGATTGAGATGGATAGTTGGTGGAATAATATTGCTAACCTTCCGGCTGAACATTTTGATGAAGATATCCCATATGCGGCAAATTCAAATGGTCATACTGCATTTGTTCAACCGAAAGATCTTGGTAAAAATTCAAAACTAGGACATATTAAGTATTGGTACGAAAAAAATCCAACGACTGATAATAATAAGGATCCTAAATACATGTTAGCCAATAATCATTGGCGCTTATTCAACATCAACTGGGTTCCTAAGGTTACTTGGCAAAATGGAAAACGAATTCTAGGTGGCAAGTTATCATACACGTTTGGAAATAATTACGATCCTAAAACGGGGGCAGTAGATAATAGCACGATTATGCCAGGAGATATGTCGTTAGATATTCCGGATGTTAACACTTACTTTGGCGTTGACTCTTCAACATCTGATCCTTCAAATCAAAGCGTTTTATATGGCTTTACGGGATCAACAGGTGGGGCTAATAACTTCCAAGCTGCCAGCATGAATAAATTACCCCAAACAGCAAGTCCAGTTACGCTTAATTTTGTAATTGATGGAACGAATACAAAATTGATTGATCCAATTTCCTTAAATGGTGAGGCGGGCGAGACTTGGAATGGTGCCGATCGAAGACAAGAATGGATTCAGTACAATAAAGAATGGTATCAATATACTGGTAACTACACGGCTGATACCCCCGATTCAAAAGATAATGGAACTTTCTCGGCAACAACTGGCTACAATGTAACGTATAAATACAAAAAACAGACGCCGCCAGAGAATTATGCGCTTAAAAAAGCGGTTAAAAATGTTACCGCCAATGATGCAAACTGGGTGACGGATACGACCGGTAAAACGGGAGATAACATTAGTTATGAGTTAACGTATACCAATTTAACTAATATTTCTTCCGGTGACATCACGGATAAATTACCAAGTAATATCACGTATACCAAAGGTAGTTTACAAATGGCGAGCCCTGATAGTAATTGGGAATATAAAACGATTGACGATAGTATTTTTATTAGCAATCAAACGGTTAAATTTCCGTATGTTATCCCTGCCGGTGGCTCGTTTAAATTGAAATTAAATGGTGCAATCAATTCAGGCGTCTCTCCGGGAGACAAGATTATTAATAATGCAACGGCTGGTACGTCTAGTTCAAGCGTTAAGAGTAATGATGCGATAGTGACCATTAACAAGCTCCCCTACAAGGGAAGTATTGAAAAAGGCGTTCTTAATGAGACAAATAAAGAGACAAAATATCAGTCTAAAACAAGTGGACAGGTTGATGATTTAGTTAAATATCAAATTAAAGTGAAGCCGGATGCAAACTCGGCTGATAAATTAACAACTATTGATTTAAAAGATGTTGTTAGTGATCCGACAAGTGATTTAGACATTGATAATAATTCAATTTTAGTGACTTATGCGGATGGTTCAACTCAAAAAGAAAGTTCAATTGCTGATATCAAACTTAAAGATATGGTGAAGGGCGACAGTGCAACAATCACTTACTCAGGAACGGTTAAACGAACGACAGTTGGAGAAATTGAAAATAAAGCATCGGTGACTGCTAAAACAAGTGGGAATGAAACGTATTCTGATTCTAGTAAAGCAGATGTCGAAGTGACAGAGCCTCGTAATACTAATATGACGATTCGTTATGTTGATCTCGACGATAATCTAGCGAGTCCAACATATATTAGTACTGAAGTTAGTGCGGCGGGAAAACCTAAAGCAGCACTATCAACAGTTATTTCTGACAGGGTTGCGCCTAAAGTGTTGAATGATTACACGGTTATCTCAGTTACTAATGACACTGATTTAACAAAGGCCAACTGGTCAGATGCTTATAAAGATGATCCTTTATTCGATTATAAAGATAAGGTGATCACGTATGGGTATAAGAAGGCCATGATTTCGATTGATGCGCCTAAGTTGTGGGATTTCGGTACAAATGATCCGGCACAATCGGATACAACTTACTATCTAAAGACTGCCGAAAATAAACCACAGAAAATTTCTGTAGTAGATAACTACGGCGTTCAATCATGGCAATTAAAAGTTCAACAATCAACCGCGTTTATCAGTACTGATACAGATAAACATGAGTTAACTGATGCACAACTTAGAATTACTAACGGAAATGTAATTGCCAATAAAGACAATACCGCTAAAGGGAATATTAATTCGAAAGATAAATTTAATATTGATACTGGTAGTGAGATTGATCAATTGATGACCTTTACAAAGTTAGGAACTTATCAAGATAAAGACGAGAAAAAAGATCAAAGTAGTAAAGATAATCCATATACCAATCCTGGAAAAGGGGCTTGGGATTACCAATTTGGAGATGATAAAACGGCCAACTACAGTGTTGGGTTACATGTTCCAGCAACAACTAAGAGATACAAGACGCATTACCAGACAGAGTTAACATGGTCATTAACGGTTGCGCCGTAGGAGGAAATGAAAGATGAGTAAGAAACGACGATTGGGGCAATTTGGTCTTAGTTTGGGATTACTATTATTTGGATTTATGATGTTGAACCGGCCAGTACAGGCTGCTGCACAGACACAGAATGCAGATTTTGAAATTCAACCAGTGTTACCCAGCGAACAAGTGGATAATAGTTTACATTATTATGACGTTAACTATGAACCGGGAACAACCCATGTTATTAAAATGAAGGTTCAAAATTTTACGGATCACGAAATGACGCTTAAAAGTGATTTCCAAAATGGAATGACACAAGATGGCGGTGGTATGAAATTCCAACAATCTATTAAAAATTTGGATGTGAGTTTAAAAATTCCGTTCACAACTGTGGCAAGCATAAAAAAAGCGGATCAAACCATTAAATTAGGGCCAAAAGAGGCTACAACTATTTCGGCAACTATCAAAATGCCTAAACAAAAATTTGACGGCATGATTGCCGGCGGTTGGCATTTTATCGAGTATGTAAAAAGTACCGGGAATGCAAAACAATCGGTTTCTAGTAATTATGCTTACATGGTGAGCGTTAATATCAGGGGATCGAAATATGAGGTCTATCCAAAATTAGCCTATGATTCAACAAAACCAATGTTATTCAATAAGCATCCTGCTATGGGAATTAAACTTAGGAATACGGAACCAATGGTTTTGAAGAATGTTACCTTCCAAGCAGTACTCTATAGGGATGGACAGTACAGTAGTCGACGCGTGTTTAATAAAACACAATCAAGTATTGCGCCGAACTCATCAGTTACACTGCCTATTTCATGGCAATATGAGACGATGAAGCCGGGTAAATATCATGTAGAAGTTAAAGTGAATGGTCAAAATCTGTGGGATTTAAAGAAAATGAATTGGTCATTTAAAAAGACATTTAACGTTACGGGCAAAGAAGCTGATGATATCAATAGTGAAGCAATTAAAAGACCCATTAATTTCTGGTTCTATATTGCAGCAGCTAGTGGGGCAATGATGTTAGCAACGTTAGGTGGCGCAATCTTCGTTTTACGGATGACAGTCTAATGAGACGTAATCACTTTCAATTTCTAAAGGGCATTATGTTGGTTATGTTTAGCGTGATAACTGTTGGCAGATTGTCACAAGGAAGCGTCTCTGCTCAAAAAATCGTTAATGATGAGAGCAAGGCAACGTTTATGCTAATGCCGGAATTACCTAAGGATAACATTGGCGGGAATCATCTCGGTTATTTTAATCTTAAGTTAAGCGCGGATAAAACGCGTCAAATTAGGATTAAAGTCTATAATCCGACCGATAAGGTGTTGTCTATCACGAGTGAAGTGAAGGACGCAATGACAGACGATAACGGAGGAATTGACTACCTCGGACTGCATAAAATTGATCGTAGTTTATTGCCTGAGGTAGGAAACGACATCGTTAAGATGCCAAAGAATCTTAAACTTAAACCGAATGAAACAAAATGGGTAACTATTAAGATTAATCCAGGAAAGACCCTGTTTGCGGGTCAAAAGTTAATGGCCTTGAATCTTAGCTCAGCTGAAACAGATACTAAATCAAGTATTAATAACAAATTTGTGTACGCAATAGGTCTTGTGTTGAATGGGACCGATTTAAAGAAAAAAGAGTATAAAACAATATTATCGGATGGTATTAAAACGCGAATTATTAAAGATCATAAAGCCGCAATCAGTATTAAACTTAAGAATCCAGATCCAAAGTTTCTAAGTAATGTTAAGGTGACTGCGAGTTTACAAAATGATAAGTGGCATATGATTCATTACGATAATGAACTTAAAAATATTAAAATTGCGCCAAATTCGAGTTTTTATGATGATCTTTTATTAAGCGAATTGCGCCTAGTTCCGGGTCTATACAAAATGACGTTAAATGTGAAGACTGATGAATATACAAAAACGATTCATAAGTACGTCAAAATTACGTCGTCAGATGCATCATATATTAATCGAAATAACTACGAATATTTAAAATTTAGAAATATTATTTTAGGTGTTTTGGGTGGTTTAATTTTAATAATAATTGTTACTTGGTTATTAATTAGAAGAAAACGAAAGAGGAGATTAAATGCGAAAATTAGTTAATCGTTTTGGAAAAAAATGGGTGATAACGAGTATGACGATCCTGATGATTGTGTTCTTAATTGTATTCGGGGTAAGTTTAACCTTGGGACTCATTACTTATCATAATTACGATGTCTACACAACGGTAACAATGTAAATCTACGGGATATGATTGCGCTGGTTGTACGCTTAATTAACAATCATAAGTAGTGGCGCTTATAGTAATTAACTATAAGGGTTTTGGAGCACCAACTTTAAAAATGGTTATAGGTTACATTATAACACCGCACAATTTGTGCAAAAAAAATATAGGGGGAATTTCTCATGAAATTCAATAAATTAACTGGTTCAGTTTTAGCAGGGGCAACTTTATTATCATTGCTTGCACCAGCAACAGTATCTGCTGCTACAGAAAATAACAACGCTGCAGCAAATGGGGGAACAGCATTACCACAAACAGATAATACTAAAGTTGGTATTTCTTTTGGTGATAATACACATAACTCAAACACTGGCTACCTACGTCTTCAAATGGTACCTCATATCTTAGATTTTGGTAACCATACGTTACTTGATGCTGCATATCCTACATTTACAGCTGATGGTATGAATGAAGGTAAGAAAGATAACACACGTTACCCTAACTACGAAAACGGTGATACAAATAAAACAGCCGTTTTGAATACTAAGGGTGATGCTGCTTTATCAAGCGTTGATGGTAAAGCTTGGGCAACTGTTGTCGATAAACAAATCACACGTACAGCTGCAGAAACAGATGCTAAAAATACAGCTGCTTCTGGTGACTGGACATTGAGCGTTAAATCAAACAACGAATTAACAGCTGTTGATTCTCAAGGTAATGCAATGCCAAATGATAGCATTTCAGATGCAACATTATCATTTAAAAACACTGCCTCAGCTCAAACACAAGATGTTTACGGTTTAACACAAGAAGGACAAGATAAAACTTGGACTGACGATGTTGCCGCATTAAAAGCAGCAAATCCAGCACTTGAAACACCTGCTGCCGTATCAACTGTTACACCAAATATTGGTTTAACTTTAGCTAAAACAGCTGGTACAGACGTTACTGTAGCAACAGCTAAAGCTGCTGAAGGACAAGGTGCTAACGTCTTTGGTTGGAATACTAATGATATTAAATTAACAATGCCTAAAACGGCTTCTGTTGATAATGCAGTATACCAAGCTGATTTAACATGGACATTGTCATCAACTGTTGCTTAATTTAATTAAGTAATAGTGACATTTTTTAATAATCATGTAAGAGATCATCCTACCGGGTGGTCTCTTTTTTGCTTTTATATGTTACTAAGCGGTGTACATTGATATGAACATATGATATATTATTCATATGAAAATAGTTTCACGTGAAAAATAGTTCATATATAGGAGATGTTACAATGGCCGCATTAATAGGATCTACTGTACTTGCATTTATTTCAACAAATATCGATTATTTGTTAATTTTAATTATTATTTTTGCGAAGTATAAGAATAAACATGATGATAAACTAATATTCATAGGTGAGTTATTGGGCAGTGGGACACTGATAGGGGTAAGTCTGATCGTCGCATTCTGGTTAAAGATGATTCCGGAAGAATGGATTTTAGGATTTTTAGGAATCATTCCAATTGTCATGGGAATAAAAATGTATTTTGGTGACGAAGATGAAGGCAATGAAGTTCGTGAAAAATTGGGAAAACCACAGCGTAGTATCGTATTAAGTGTTATTATGATTACTATTGCAACTTGTGGTCCTGATAATCTTGCCATCTATGTACCCTTTTTCACAACGTTAAACGCTGGCGATATACCAATCGTGTTGGGATTATTCTTTATATTCTTGTGCATGATTACTTGGTTAAGTAAAATGATTACTAATTTGCCAAAAATCCAAGTATTTTTTGAAAGATTTGGCGATTTAATTACGTTACTTGTTTATGTCTTCTTGGGGATCTATATCTTACTAGAGAGCGGGACCATTCAACACTTTATTTAGGAGGAAAATGATGCAACCGTATAAAGAAATTCCGGCGGATGAACTCGATGAATCAATCATGCTAACTAAAGTATTGAATAATCGAATCAGATTACAATTAATCTACTTACTGGAACAACATGAATACAATGTGACTGAATTGTCTACAATATTGGATATTGAGCAAACAAACTTGTCGCATCAATTAAGTTTACTAAAAACGCATCAAATCATTAGCCAACGAAGAGAAGGTAAACTGATGTATTATCGAATTGATGATCCACACATCATAGAAACGATGACGGCGTTGTTACAACATGCTAAACATGTCGCTCATGGAAAAACTTGCGATGGTAAAATATGATAGAAAAAAATGACTAACTTCGTTTATTTGAAGTTAGTCATTTTTTTCTATATCAGTTGATGTTGAATGGACCCTAACGGATTTGAACCGTCGACCTTCTACTTGCGGAGCAGACGCTCTCCCAACTGAGCTAAGGGCCCGAATAGCTCTATAATACACTAAATATATGAAATTAAAAGTAAAAAATGATTTTTTAAGTGATTTTTTCTAAATAATAATAGTTCTCAATTAAACAGTGTGCGGTTAAATTCTTTTTTGAATAAATAATGTTGCCACAAAGGGATTACCAGGGGGTCAGAAAAGTATTGATTTTGATAGTTTTGACTGTGAATGAGAACGGACCTAAACTTAATGACTAGAGAGTATTTAACTTTTGATGGTTTGTAAAATGAATAAGGGGGATGTAACTATGCTACAGAAAATAACATTGGCGGAAAAAATTAACATACTGCGTGCGGGTGTGATGGGTGCTAATGATGGGATTATCTCAATTTCCGGGATTGTGCTCGGTGTTGCGGGTGCTGCCGTGAATAATTTTGGAATCTTCATTGCTGGAATTGCAGGAATGTTTGCGGGAATGTTCGCAATGGCTGCTGGGGAATACGTATCCGTGAATACGCAAAAAGATACGGAAAAAGCGGCAACAGACGTGCAGGCAAAAAATATAAAAACGCATTTTAATGATGAAAGAAATGACTTAGTGGCCTATTATCAAAAACAGGGTATTTCTGAGGATGTCGCTGTAGATATTGCAGATGAGCTGATGAGAAAAGATGCCGTTTTGGTAACGGTAAAAGAAAAATATGGGATTGATCCAGATCACTACACGAACCCATGGCATGCAGCAGTTGCTTCGATGTTATTATTCCCGGTTGGTGCCGCTTTACCTTTATTAGCGATAACGTTATTCCCTAAACAGATTAGAATTTCAATGACAATTATGGCGGTTATTTTTTCTTTGATATTGACGGGCTATGTCAGTGCAACGCTCGGGAACTCCAGTCGCAAATTAGCTATAATGCGCAATGTTATTTCTGGACTTTTAACGATGGCAATGACTTATTTTATTGGACACTTATTCGCGTAGAAGGAGAAAATAATGACAGATAGAAAGAAAATATCATTAGGCGCAGAGTTAAATATATTACGTGCTGGAGTATTGGGATCAAATGACGGAATTTTAACTGTTGCGGGCGTTGTCTTCGGAGTGGCGGCAGCAACGTCAAGTCCATTTGCTGTTTTCATCGCCGGAATATCAGATTTGTTGGCAGTCGCGTTTTCGATGGCATCCGGAGAATATGTTTCTGTTAGCACGCAAAAAGATACAGAAAAGGCGGCTGTCGAAACACAAAAGCGCAGATTAATTGAAGAACCCGAGGAAGAACGTCAAATGGTAATCGCTGCTTATTTGGAAAAAGGTGTCTCGAAATCTTTGGCAATTAAGGCAGCGGATAATATTATGGAAAATAATGCATTAGAAGGAACCGTCAAAGAAAGATATGGAATTGAAATTGGCGATTACGTAAATCCGTGGGATGCCGTTTTCTCATCAATGCTTGCGGCGTCGTTAGGTGGTGTGTTTCCATTGCTTTCGATGACCTTTTTACCCGAAAACATTAAAATGTGGGGAACAGTCGTAGTTGTCACCTTTGCGTTAGCGTTAACGGGCTTTATTAGCGCGTCATTAGGAAGTGCGAGAAAAGGACCAGCAATATTACGTAACGTTATAGCGGGGTTAGTAACGATGCTTGTAACGTATTATATTGGGTTACTATTTGCTTAAAATGTTTCATGTGAAACATCGATAATGATGGGATATAAAAAAAGCGTAAACCGTTAGGTTTACGCTTTTTCATTTATTTAAGAATTATTTGTTAACAGTACCAGCAAATGAAGCAGGGAAGTATGCTAATGTACCAACTTTAACATTTTGACCAGGTTCTGGAGCAGCGATGTATTGGCCACCACCTAAGTAGATACCAACATGGTATGTAGAACCTTGTGCTCCCCAGAATAATAAGTCTCCTGGTTGAGCAGCAGCAGTTGATTTCTTAGTAACATTTGATTCTTGTCCAATAGTATTACGGTTTAAGTTGATACCAACTTTAGCGAATACGTATTGCGTGAAGCCTGAGCAATCAAAACCTGAAGGAGTTGATCCGCCCCAAACATAAGGAGTACCTATGTATGCTTTAGCAACTGAGATAACTTTACTTGCTGAGTAGCTTGCTGTTTGTGTTGTAGAACTTTCAGCAGTATCAGTATTTGAAGTAGTAGCATCGTTATTACTTGTTGAAGCTGTGTTTGTGTTAGTAGTTGTGTTGTTAGTAGCAACATTTGTTGTTGAAGCAGTGTTTGAACTAGCAACAGTGTTGTTAGTAGAAGGTTTAGCTACTTCAGCAGCAGGAGCTGCAGCTGGTTTTTCGGTAACAACTTTTTCAGGAACAGCTTTTTTTGCAACTGAGCCAGTTAAGTTCAACGTTTGACCAGGATTGATCATTGAACCTGAAGTTAAACCGTTAGCATCAAGTAATGCTGAGATAGTAATACCATTTGCTTGAGCGATTGACCAGAATGAATCACCATTCTTAACTGTTACTGTTTTACCATCTGCAGAAACTGCTGATTCTGTTGCTTTAGGTGCTGTTTCAACAGGTTTAGCAGCAACTTCTGGTGTAGCTGTCTTAGCTGGAGCCGGAGTAACTGTTTCAGCAGGTTTAGCGGCAACTTCTGGTGTAGTTGTCTTAACTGGAGCTGGAGTAACTGTTTCGGCAGGTTTAGCAGTCGTAACGACTGCTTTTGATCCAGTTAATGTTAATTTTTGGCCAGGTAAGATAAGTGCTGAGTTGTCAGCAAATCCATTAGCTGAGCGAAGAGCTGCGATTGAGATGCCATTTGCCTGAGCAATTGACCATAATGAATCGCCACTTTTAACAGTAACTGATGTTTTGTTTGCTGAGTTATCAGCAGGAAGTGTAGCAACAACGCTTGTTTTAGCTGAACTTGTTTTTGTTGAGTTCGTGTCAGCATCGCTATCTTTTGTAGGGATGTTTAATGATTGGCCCATTGTAATAATATGAGAATTTGAGTCAATGTTGTTTAAAGTTTCGATTGTTTTGATTGAAACGCCATACTTTTGAGAAAATGCCCAAACGGTATCGTTTGTTTGAACTTTAACTGTTGCTGCATCAGCACTTGCATTAGATGCAAGAAGGAGGCCGGCGGTACCAACTGTACCGAGTAATAATGATTTAATTGTGTTATTCAAATTGAGTCACATCTACTTTCTTTTTTTATTGGTTTTATACTATAGTAACCATTGTAACTGGTTCGTGTTGCAGTTAAATGCGAAAACTATTACAATTCGGGGAAATACTGTAATAAACACTAACAAACGCTTACATACGCGTATTTTAAATGTTTTATGTAATTATAATGAATTTTGATTATTGATAAAACACGTCATTTATATTGATTTAAAGGCGATTAACGTATTGTTCCACTAAAAACGGATTTTTATGAATGTTACAAAAAAGTTACAAAAATCTTATGTTTTTAACTACTAGAACTAAATAAAACTATACCAGTCGTTTTACATAGTTGCAAATGAAATTTTTAATTTAAATAGAAAGGGATTTCATTGTCTGGTATCATATGAATTATTAGACGTTGAAAGTTCGTAAATAGTTGGCGTATAATTAACCATAATAAAGGGATAAAAATACGTAACGATTGGGTGGAATTATGAAAAAAATAGGTAAAGAAATAATGAGTTGGATCATACCAATCGCGGTAGGACTAATAATTGCAATGCTCTTAAAAACATTCGTTGTCACAATGGTGCGCGTTGATGGACCATCAATGCAACCGAACTTGGTTAACAACGAACATGTAGCAGTTGTTAAAGTCATTGATATTAAGCGCCTTAGTACGGTTGTTTTTGATGCATATGGTGTGGATCCGGACGCAACAGACGGTCAAGAGTATGTTAAACGTGTTATCGGAATGCCTGGTGATACAGTGGCATTTAAAAATGACCACGTCTATGTCAATGATAAAGAAATTTCGGAGCCTTATATTTCAACCTATCAAAAGACAACAGGAACAAGGGTCCAGGGGATAAATGCTAAGGACTGGTCATTTAAATCATTGGCCATGGATAATCAGTGGACTAAAGATAGTTCGGTTACTAAAGTTCCGGCAGGTAAATATTTTGTTTTAGGGGATCATCGTTCGGTGTCTAACGATAGTCGTTATTGGGGATTCGTTGACAAGTCGAAAATTCAGGGTGTCGTAAAAGTCCCATTCTGGAATTTCAACAAGTCCGAACATAAATACATTTACTAATTGCATTAAAAATGCAAAAAAATAATTCGATTGAAGAGGAGATTTTATTATGACAAAAACACCAATTATTTTAGATTGTGATCCAGGACATGATGACGCATTAGCATTAATGATGGTCATTGCTTCACCAGAATTTGATTTACGTGCAGTAACAACGTCTGCCGGGAATCAAACGCCTGATAAAACATTTGATAATGCTTGTCGACTACTAACATTAATGGAACGAACGGATATTCCGGTTGCTAGTGGTAATAAAAAACCTTTACTTCAAGAATTAATGATCGCTGATGCCGTTCACGGGGATACTGGGGTTGATGGAACAGTATTGCCTAAATCAGAGATTCCAGCAACTAACTTAACGGCAATTGAACTAATTGCTGAGACGCTTTCTAAGAGTGCTGAAAAAGTCACAATGGTAGTAACGGGTCCAATGACAAATATGGCTTTATTCTTAGCCGTATATCCTGAATTAAAAAGTAAAATTGAAAAAATTGTCTTCATGGGTGGATCAACTGATGTAGGAAATGTTAAGCCTGGTTCAGAATTTAATATCGCCGTAGATCCAGAATCAGCAAAAATGGTTTTGAATGATTCAATTCCATTAGTTATGGCTGGCTTGAATTTAACGCATCAAGCGCAAATTTTGGATGCAGAAATTGAAGAAATTGGTAAGATTAACAACAAAGTAGCACAATCAGCATACGGATTATTGAAATTTTACGGTATTTATTATGGCCAAGAAAAATGGGGATTCCAAGGTATTCCTTTACATGATCCTTGTACGATTGCTTGGATGCTACAGCCAGAATTATTCACGAGTGGTCACTATCATGTTGATGTTGAAGTTAATGGTGATCTTACTCGAGGCGAAACGATTGTCGACAAATTTGATTTGTTAGGTCTTGAAAAAAATACAGAGGTTCTGTTGTCTATTGACCGTACAAAATTTGTTGAATTATTAATTTCAAAACTTAAAAAATTTGATGAGTTAGTAGGATAGTAAATCTTACAGGTGGCTTGTATTTCTGGACTAAATACGTTAAAGTTAAACAGGACGTGAAACATCGTTTTGTTTCACAAATAACGGAGGGCCAGTCATATGAATCCAGAAGAATTTCGTCAATCATTAGCTGAAAAAGGTATCAATTTAACAGACAGACAAATGGCACAATTTGAAACTTACTATGAATTTTTAGTAATGACAAATGAAAACCTTAATCTGACTGCTATTACAGAAAAGTCAGACGTTTATTTGAAGCATTTTTATGATTCTTTAACGCCTGCTTTTTATTCAAAAGAAATACAAAGCGAGCCCTTATCTATTTGTGACGTCGGCGCTGGTGCCGGCTTTCCTTCAATTCCATTGAAGATTGCTTTCCCGCAATTAACGGTGACTATTGTTGATTCGTTGAACAAGCGTATCAACTTTTTGAATGAATTGGCGGACAAATTAGATATTACAGGGGTTGCTTTTTTTCATAATCGTGCAGAAGAATTTGCGGGTAAGAAAAGCTTATACAGAGAGCAATACGATATTGTAACGGCACGAGCAGTTGCCAGATTGAGCGTGTTATCTGAATTATGTTTACCGTTAGTTAAGTTAAACGGTCAATTTATTGCATTAAAAGCGCAAAAAATGGATGAGGAACTAGCCGACGCCGAATATGCCATCAAACTTTTGGGTGGTCAGGTTAAAGCTAATCATGAATTTAATTTACCAATTTCCGATGATGAACGTCATTTATTGGTAGTCGATAAAATTAAATTAAGTCCTAAGAAATACCCTAGAAAGGCGGGCGTCCCTGGACGGACACCGCTTGTAGCTAAGTTATAGTCAGGAGGTCGTCAGAAAATGGCATTTTCATTTTTAGGAAATCGTAAAAATCAACAAGAAGATGAAACGAATCAAAAGAAGGTTAGTGACATTTCTATTGCGACTATTATTCCCAATCGATTTCAACCTCGTCGAGTCTTCGATGATCAAAAAATAGAGGAATTGGCACAAACCATTAAAGAACATGGTTTGTTGCAACCTATTATTTTAAGAGAATATGAGACGGGAAAATATGAAATTATTGCTGGGGAACGTCGTTTTCGAGCGGTAACTTCATTAGATTGGAAAGAAATACCGGCGATTATTCGCGAGATGAATGACGACCAAGCGGCATCAATGGCACTGATTGAAAACTTACAACGAGAAGAGTTAACTGCGATTGAAGAAGCGGAAGCATACAGTAAATTAATGGACTTGAACCACCTATCGCAGTCTAAATTGGCTGAAAACATGGGTAAGAGTCAAGCATTTATTGCGAATAAATTACGGTTGCTAAAGCTAGAACATGAAGTGCAGACAGCAATTATGTCACAACAAATATCCGAGCGTCATGGTCGGGCGATGGTTAATTTAGAACCTACCGCACAAAAGAAATTACTAAAACGTATTTTAAAAGAAAAATTAACAGTTAAAGAAACTGAATTACTCATTGCAGAGGATAAAGGTAAACCAGAACCAAAAGAAAATGAAAAAAAAGTTACAAAAAAAGCTAATCCTGATAAACGATTAGTTCTTAACACATTGAAACAGGCCGTTAAAGTTATAGAAGATAACGGCGTTACCATTAAATCAAAACAAGAAAAAACTGATTCAGGATATCGCGTCATTATTGATGTGGTTGAATCAAAAAAGGAGGGTTAATCAAATATGGGAATTGTTATTTCATTAGCGAACCAAAAAGGCGGCGTTGGTAAAACAACAACAAGCGTGAACTTAGGCGCCTGCTTGGCCGAATTAGGTCAACGAGTCTTATTAATCGATACAGATGCCCAAGGAAATTCAACAAGTGGAGTCGGTATCGAAAAATCAACCATTAAAAAAGATATTTACGATGTTTTAGTTAATGAATTTCCAATTAAGGACACTATTCTTCCTACGAATCATAAAGGGTTAGATATTGTTCCCGCAACAATTCAATTAGCCGGTGCCGAAATTGAATTAACACCACAAATGGCGCGTGAAACACGTCTATTGGATGCCATCAAAACAATTGAAGATCAATATGATTATATTTTAATTGATTGCCCGCCATCACTTGGCTTGATTACAATCAACGCTTTTACGGCCAGCAAATCAATTTTAATTCCTGTTCAAAGCGAGTATTACGCCTTGGAAGGTTTGAGCCAATTATTGAATACAATTCGCTTGGTTCAAAAACATTTTAATCCAGATTTAGCTATTGAAGGCGTTCTGATGACAATGTACGATGCGCGAACGAATTTAGGCGCAGAAGTTGTTTCTGAAGTTCAAAAATATTTTGCAGAAAAAGTTTACAAAACGATTATTCCGCGAAATGTCCGCTTGTCCGAAGCACCTAGTCATGGGATGGCAATTATCGATTACGATCCTAAGTCAAAGGGTGCTCAAGTTTATATGGAATTGGCAAAGGAAGTGTTAAAGGCGCATGGCAAATAATAAAAAAGGCCTTGGAAAAGGCATCAACGCATTATTTCAAGATGAGCTTGACCAGTACGATGACACAAAAGAATCTATTGTCCGTCTGAATTTAGATGAGATTCGGCCCAACCCTTATCAACCACGTAAAACGTTTAATGAAGATGCGCTAAAGGAATTAGCGGCTTCAATTAAAAAATCGGGTGTCTTTCAACCAATCATCGTTAGAGAATCAGTGATTAAAGGTTACGAAATTATTGCCGGGGAACGTCGTTTTCGCGCATCTAAATTAGCCGGTGTGGCTGACGTTCCAGCAATTGTTAGAACGATGACCGAAGAATCAATGATGGAAGTTGCGATTTTAGAAAATCTACAGCGTGAAGAGTTATCTCCTTTAGAAGAGGCAGAAGCTTATAATACGTTGATGGAGAAATTAAATCTAACACAATCACAAGTTTCAGAACGGTTGGGCAAAAGTCGCCCATATATCGCTAACTATTTACGCTTGCTAGGGTTGCCTCATGCGGTCAAAGAATTAATTCAGGCTGACCAATTATCAATGGGTCAAGCGCGAACGTTGTTGTCACTTAAAGACAAACAAAAAATTGGTACGTTAGCTAAAAGGACGGTTAAAGAAAATTTAACTGTTCGTGAATTAGAAAAAGTAATTGCCCAAATGAATGGCGAGAGTAAAAAGAATACTAAAAAAACGAACGACAGTGAAAAGTCAATTTACGTTCAACAAAGTGAGAATTTATTAAAAGAAAAATTTGGTACACAGGTCTCTATTCAGCAAAGTAAAAAAAATGATAAAGGTAAAATCGAAATTGATTATTTATCAACGGATGATTTGAACCGAATCTTAGACTTACTTGATATTTCACTAGATTAGGAGGTTAGTCGATATGTATGACTTACACGATATTGTTGAAATGAAAAAGCCGCATCCCTGTGGAACTAACCGCTGGGAAATTGTCCGAATGGGGATGGATATCCGCATTAAATGTTTAGGCTGCGGACACCTTATTCTATTATCCAGACGAGAATTTGAAAAAAAGATGAAAAAAATGTTAGAAAAAGCTACGCCAGAAGATAACACAAAATAAATGAAAAGAGTGACGCTTAATTATGGCATTAACTGCAGGAATCGTAGGATTACCAAACGTAGGTAAATCAACTTTATTTAACGCAATTACAAAAGCAGGCGCAGAAATGGCTAACTATCCATTTGCGACAATTGATCCTAATGTTGGAATGGTTGAAGTTCCAGATAAACGCTTAGCTCGGATTGACGAAGTCGTCCCTGCTAAGAAAATTATTCACACAACTTTTGAATTTACAGATATTGCCGGTATTGTTAAAGGCGCAAGTAAAGGCGAAGGATTGGGTAATAAATTTTTAGAAAACATTCGTCAGGTTGATGCAATTGTGCATGTTGTTCGCGCGTTTGATGATGATAATATTACGCATGTTTCTGATAAAGTTGACCCAATGGACGATATCGAAACGATTAATTTGGAACTTGTTTTTGCAGATTTGGATAGTGTTACGAAACGCTATGCTAAGGTAGAAAAAGTTGCGAGAACAAAAGATAAGGATGCTTTAGCAGAATTCAGTATCTTACAAAAAATCAAACCAGTTCTTGAAGCTGGACATGCCGTTCGTTCGATTGAATTTGATGAAGAAGAAGAAAAATATGTTAAAGGCATGTTCTTATTAACTAATAAGCCAGTCCTTTACGTTGCTAATATCGCCGAAGACGATATGGCTGACCCTAACGCTAATAAATATGTGAAATTAATTGAATCTTTCGCCAAAGAAGAAGGTTCTGAATGCTTAGCTGTTTCTGCTAAAACGGAAGAAGAAATTGCCGAATTAGATGATGAAGATAAGTTAGATTTCCTTGAAGCTGCTGGTGTCGAAGAATCAGGACTTGATCGTTTAATTAGAGCTTCTTACAAGTTATTAGGTTTAGCAACATTCTTCACTGCGGGTGGTGCTGAAACACGAGCATGGACCTTTAAACAGGGGATGAAAGCACCTCAAGTTGCCGGTGTTATCCATTCAGATTTCGAACGTGGGTTTATCCGCGCCGAAACAATGTCATTTGATGACTTGGATAAAAATGGAAGTGTTGCGGCTGTTAGAGAAGCTGGTCGCTTACGTTCCGAAGGTAAGGAATATGTCGTGCAAGATGGCGATATTATTGAGTTCAGATTTAACGTCTAAATAAAATAAGTTAGTAGGAGTTGTTAACCATGGCAGATGAAAATAACCTTGAAGGAACATCAGTTGAAGATAGAAATGCTTCGGCCGCTGCAAAACAAAAAGAATATCTAGAAAAAGAAACAAAGTTACAAGGCGATGGTCCTTTCGCGGGATTAACGAAACGTAATGAAGACTATGTTTACCGTTTAAATAGTATTTTAACGGATTCAGAAATTAATAATGAAAAACGCGATACAATTATTAATGAGATTGTTGCAGAATTGCGTACTGAACAACGTAAGGGTGTAACGGCAACTAAATTATATGGTCCAGTTAGCACAAAAGCTGCCGATATTATTATGGGACCTCAGAAAAAAGCTGCAGAACCATCAACGAGTTTTTGGTTGACTGTTCTGGATAATGGCTTGATGATGCTAGCAATTTTCGCTGCCATGTATGCTGTGACAGGATTTATGAATAAAACAAGTTTAGAGGCCGGTGATTCAGGTGCCGGTGGGTTATTGACGCTACTCTTGACATCGATCTTGGGTGGAATGGGCGCAGCACTTTTCTACAAAAAGTATGGGCCTAATGTCAAAAAAGAAGACAAACCAGCTTTTTGGGTTACATTACTCGTAATGATTGCTTTCATCGCTGTTTGGATTCTTGCCTACATGTTAGTAGCATTGATTCCAGGACCACTTAATTCAATATTACCAGCAGCTGTATATGTTGCAATTGCGGCTATCGCATTTGTGGCAAGACTTTATATTAAACGTCGCTATAATATTAATCGTACAATGTTTTAGATTCAGTAACGACTGGAAAAAGAGTTCAAGTAAAATTTTTGAGCTCTTTTTTGCTACAATCACGAACGATTACAACTTAATAAGAATCAGACAATAGCCTTGACCAGGGTTGAACTTATCTGGTATGTTAGTAAACAAAATAAAATGAGAAAGCTGGTTTTAAGATGTCAAATTGGGAAACAAAGTTCGCTAAAAAAGGATTCACTTTTGATGACGTATTATTAGTACCTGCAGAAAGTCATGTATTACCGAACGAAGTTGATATCAGTGTGCAATTAGCAAAGAATATCAAGTTAAATGTCCCAATTTTAAGTGCCAGCATGGATACTGTCACAGATTCTAAGATGGCGATTGCTATGGCTCGCCAAGGTGGATTAGGTGTTGTCCATAAGAACATGAGCATCGAACAACAAGCCGGAGAAGTAAAAAAAGTTAAACGCTCTGAAAGTGGCGTTATTATTGATCCTTTCTACTTAACACCACAACATTCTGTTGCGGATGCTGAACAGTTAATGCAACGTTACCGCATCAGTGGTGTACCAATTGTTGAAACGCTTGATAATCGTCTATTGATTGGTATTATTACCAACCGTGATTTACGTTTTGTCTCAGATATGACAGTTTCAATTGATAGTGTAATGACTAAAGAAGGATTAATAACTGCTGCCGAAGGAACTTCACTCAAGGAAGCGGAAAAAATTCTTCAAACAAATAAAATCGAAAAATTACCAATCGTTGATCATGATGGTCGTTTAACAGGTTTAATCACAATTAAAGATATCGAAAAAGTTGTTGAGTTTCCTAATGCTGCTAAAGATAAACATGGTCGTTTACTTGTCGCTGCTGCTGTTGGTGTTACAAGCGATACATTCGAACGAGCTACAGCTTTACTAGAGGCTGGCGTTGATGCTTTGGTTATTGATACTGCACATGGACATTCTGCCGGTGTTATCCGTAAAATTACTGAAATCAGAGCTAAATTTCCTGATGCTACTTTAATTGCTGGTAATGTCGCAACGGGTGAAGCAACTCGTGCTCTTTATGATGCTGGTGTTGATGTTGTTAAAGTTGGGATTGGTCCTGGATCAATCTGTACAACACGAATTGTTGCCGGCGTTGGTGTTCCTCAATTAACGGCCATTTATGATGCTGCTGAAGTTGCTCGTGAATATGGTAAGACAATTATTGCTGATGGTGGAATCAAGTACTCTGGTGATATTGTTAAGGCGCTTGCTGCCGGTGGAAATGCCGTTATGTTAGGTAGCATGTTGGCTGGAACTGATGAAGCACCTGGCGAATTCGAAATTTATGAAGGCCGTCGCTTTAAAGTTTACCGTGGTATGGGTAGTTTAGCAGCCATGGAACAATCAAATGGCTCTTCTGACCGTTACTTCCAAAGTGGCGTGAACGAAGCTAATAAATTAGTGCCAGAAGGTATTGAAGGTCGCGTGGCATACAAGGGTAGTTTAGCTGATATCATTTTCCAAATGGTTGGTGGCTTACATTCTGGTATGGGTTATGTTGGCGCTGGTACATTGAAAGCCTTACAAGACGATGCTCAATTTGTTCAAATTTCAGGTGCTGGTTTAATTGAATCACATCCACATGATGTTCAAATTACTAAAGAAGCACCTAATTACTCAGTTAAATAACAAAAAAGGTTTAATTTCTTTAAGTTAATTAAAGAAATTGAACCTTTTTTTATTGAGTAATTTTTAAAGCGCTAATTTTGTGAAGGTTCATCATCAAACATAGTATCAGACATTTTATTGGCGTCTGCCTTATCTTGATAAAAGTGTTGACTTGCCCACATACCGGCGCCGTCTGCTAGAGTTAATACCGGAATACTGCGCCCGTTAATAACTCTATTTTTAACGCCGTAGAAAGAGCCAGTACCCGCAGATTGATACCAACCTTTAACATTAAGCCATTTTCGACCATTTTCCTCGTTAGTTGATCTAACTGAACCCCAGTGTTTAAATTTGTAGGTATCCTTATTATCATCGATCGTACCAGACCCTGCTGAGAGTGCTTTATCAGCAGCCGTTCGTTCGCTATCGGAGTGTATTTCAGTGGTATTACCATTTGTAATAATTTTATTGCCGGTAATGTTAATCGTATCAAGTTTGGACTCGTATTTATTATAGCCATACCAAGTTCCTATTAATGAAGAATCAATTAGATTATTGGCTTTCTTGGCACTTTCAGAACTAGCTTTTTGAGCACTTTCAGAACTAGCTTTTTGAGCACTTTCAGAACTAGCTTTTTGAGCACTTTCAGAACTAGCTTTTTGAGCACTTTCAGAACTAGCTTTTTGAGCACTTTCGGAACTAGCTTTTTGAGCACTTTCAGAACTAGCTTTTTTGGCACTTTCGGAACTAGCTTTTTTGGCACTTTCGGAACTAGCTTTTTTAGCCTTTTCAGAACTAATTTTCTGAGCACTTTCAGAACTTTGTTGTTCAGTCGACCCTGATTGCTTCCCACAACCAACGGTAACTAAAAGCGAACAACATAAAACAACGACTATCCCCATTTTTTTAACTAACACTTTCATTCCTCCATAAATCTATATTTATACTACAGTAACTTTATAACATTTAGTCAAATTAATTACAAATACGATTCTAGTAACTGACGTCAGCGTTTTTTATCTAAAATAAGTGTTATTTGTGGAAGTATTCAACGTTAGGGACTACACTACAATTATAAATAACAGATGGGGGTTACAAAATTGGCATATCAAGCAAGTCAGGAAGAACATTCAATTGAAATTACTAATGTTCAAGCATTAGAAGGTTTAGTAAAAGCACGTATGGAAAAGGGTGCATTTGGTTACATCGCCGGTGGTGCAGAAGATGAATGGACATTACGTGAAAATGGTGTCGCATTCGATCACAAACACATCGCACCTCGCGTTTTAAAAAATATTGAAAAACCAGATTTATCAACAACCTTTATGGGTATCGATTTAAAAATCCCAATGATTGCAGCACCAATTGCAGCACAAGGATTGGCTCATGAACAAGGCGAAATTGATACTGCTAAAGGGGTAGCTGCTGTTGGATCAATCATGTCACTCAGTACATATTCCAACAAAACGATTTCGGAAACATGCGATGGTGGAACGGGTGGTCCTCAATTCTTCCAACTATATATGAGTAAAGATGAAAAATTTAACCGTTTCTTGTTAGATCAAGCTAAAAAAGTTGGCATGAAAGCAATCATTTTGACAGCTGATTCAACATTAGGTGGTAATCGTGAAGCTGATAGTATTAACCACTTTACCTTCCCAATTCCCATGGCAAACTTGGCTGAATATGGCGAAGGTGAAGGACAAGGAATTGCGGCTATCTATGCCAATGCTAAACAAACATTGAGCTTAGAAGATATTAAAACAATTTCTGACTACACTGACTTACCTGTCTTTGTTAAGGGAATTCAATCACCATTAGACATTGATGACATCATCGAAGCCGGCGCTAAAGGCGTTTGGGTTTCAAATCATGGTGGTCGTCAATTAGATGGTGGACCTGCATCATTTGATGTTCTTGAATCAATTGCCAAAAAAGTTAACAAACGTGTGCCAATTGTCTTTGATAGTGGAATCCGTCGTGGGTCACATATTTTTAAGGCACTTGCAAGTGGTGCAGATATTGTCGCAATTGGTCGTCCAATGGTTTACGGTCTTCATTTGGGTGGTGCGCAAGGTGTTCAATCAGTCTTTGAACATTTATCAAAAGAATTAACAATCGATATGCAATTAGCCGGAACAAAAACGGTTGATGATATTAAAAAAACTGAATTAATCTAAGAGAGACTCATAAGGGGGATACAATTATGTTAGTAATCAATTATGTTCATGGAAAAGAGTTACAAGCAACTTATAAAACGGCTGCAGCTTTTGTCGCAATGATGGAATTAGAAGTACCTGAATTCGAAGATTATTATGAAATCACTAAAGTTACAGAAGACGGTAAAGAAATTGACATATCAGACAAAACAATGGGCGGTTTATTCAACTACTTATTAGCACGTAAATAATTTTCTAGGAGAAGGGCTTTCATTTTTAAATGAAAGCCCTTTTTGATACCATGAATTAAGCATATTTAAGCAATTCTTTAAAGTTATCCTGTAAGATGTTTGATACAATGTAACTATAATTAAGAAAGTCAGGAGACATCCAATGAAAATTTTAGTCGTAGATGATGAAAAAGAAATCGTTGATTTAATTTCTATTTATTTAAAGAACGAAGGATATGAAGCAATTACTGCTCAAAATGGACTTGAAGCTATTGAAAAATTAGAAAAAATGCCGGATATTGGTGTGATGATTCTTGATGTCATGATGCCTAAAATGAACGGAATGGATGTGATTAAAGAAGTTCGTAAAACTTCAGAAATCCCTATTTTAATGGTTTCTGCGAAGACGGAAGACATGGACAAAATCCGTGGATTAATCACGGGGGCCGATGATTATGTTGTTAAACCATTTAACCCATTAGAAATTATGGCTCGGGTTAAATCATTACTCCGTCGTAGCCAAAACTCAAATCCAGCACCCGATGTTGCACTCGAAATTGGACCATTAATTATTAAAAAGGACTCACATGAAGTTCAAACGGTTGATGGGAATGCTATTCAATTAACGGCTTTAGAATTTGGAATCTTATATTTGTTAGCATCACATCCAAACCATGTTTACTCCGCAGATGATATTTTTGAACAAGTATGGCAGCAGGAATCAATTATTTCTGCAAAAACGGTAATGGTTCATGTTAGCCATTTGCGAGATAAAATTGAAGTAGCCACAAACGGCGATGATATTATTAAAACTGTTTGGGGCGTTGGGTACAAGATAGAGACGCATTAGTTAAGGAGACATCTTTGAAATTAACCGGTAGAGAAAAAAGTGAATTAATTGGTGAAGGATTCATTACAATCATTTTATTAATTTTATTAAATTTATCTGTTTTTATCTTATTAAATCAGACCATTGCTTCTAATCCAGGACTTAGGAATGGAATATTTCAAATAAAGACATCATTAACGTTTGGACCTAATGATTTCAATATCTGGAGTTGGGGCAATGTTTTTGTTGTGTTTATGGTTATTGTAGATATTATCGTGCTTTACTGGCGTTTAATTCGACGCTACCGTCAAATGCAGTTGCGACATGTTATTTCAGAATTACATTATATTGCCGATGGTCATTATGACCACCAAATCCCTTTTAAGTTACAGGGAGATATGGCACGAGTGGTTTCGAGTATTAATGCATTGGTTCAAAGTACAATTGAGTCAATGGAGGAAGAACGGCGAATAGAGAATTCAAAAGATGAATTGATAACGAATGTTAGCCATGATATCCGTACGCCATTAACATCAATTATTGGGTATCTCGGTTTAATAGAAGATAATCAGTATAATTCGCAAGAAGATTTACTTTCATATACGCACACGGCATATGTGAAGTCGAAACAAATGAAAGTTTTGGTGGAAGATTTATTCGAATATACGAAGGTTCGTCAAACATCGACACCAATTAATGCAATTGATTTTGATATGAACCAGATGTTGGCTCAGTTAGCAGCTAGCTTTGAACTTGAAGCTAAAAATAAAGGGATGACAATTGCCAGTAGCACAAAACCTAACCCATTAATGATGGAAGCTGATACCGAGAAATTAGGTCGCGTTTTTAATAATTTAATTTCAAATGCTTTGAAATATGGTTCCGGTGGGAAACACATTTATTTGGAAGCAGAAAAAATTGGCCAAGAAGTCATTGTAAAAGTCTCTAATGATGGGCCTAAAATTCCTGAGCAGTCGCTCGATCAATTATTCGATCGTTTTTACCGAGTGGAAGAATCGCGTTCACAAAAAACGGGTGGAACTGGATTAGGGCTCGCTATTGCTCAGAGTATTATCACACTTCATGGTGGGTACATCTACGTCGTTTCAGATGATTCGCTAACTAGTTTTGTTATTCACTTACCACTTGGTAAGGATAAAAAACTGATTAGAAAGTAAGAAGGATAGTTGCAAGAATAGGTATTATTGGGTATTCTTAAATGAATAAGAGAAGTTAAGAGGGTAAAGAGAATATGATATTTTTAAAACGCACAAAAAAATTCGTAGTTGGACTTATTTCTGGTGCAGCGTTATTCACTGGTGTTTCAGCAATGACACTTCACGATGTTAAACCTGTATCGGCTGCAACAACAAGCTCAAGTGCAATTAATTTAACTGCTAAAGCGGCTTTAGCAATTGATGCGGATACCGGTCAAGTTATTTATGAAAAAAATGCCGATGCTGTTTTACCAATTGCATCAATGACAAAATTAATTTCAATTGATGTTATTTTGGATCAAATTAAAAGTGGTAAGTTAACTTGGGACCAAAAAGTGACTGTTGATGATGATTCTTATAAAATCAGTCAAGATACATCATTGTCTAATGTACCATTGAGTAAAACGAAAAAATATACAGTTAAAGAACTGTATGATGCTAGTTTAATTTATTCAGCTAATGGCGCCATTATGGCGCTTGCTCACCAAGTTTCGGGATCACAAAAAGATTTTGTGACTTTAATGCGTGCAAAAGTTAAATCATGGGGCATTAACGATGCTAAAATTGACAATGTCTCTGGGTTAACAAATAGTGATATTAGTGATGCAGATCGCTATCCTGGATCATCTGCGGCCGATGAAAATGAATTAACAGCCAAAGATATGGGACTTATTGCTAAAAACCTACTAAAAAAATATCCAGAAGTATTGAAAACAACAAGTATCAAACGCCAAGCTTTTGATAAAGGAACATCTGACGAAACGTTGATGGAAAACTGGAACTGGATGTTGCCTGGATTGGCTAAAGCTTATACTGAATTACCTGTTGATGGTTTGAAGACAGGGACATCTGATAAAGCCGGCGAATGTTTTACAGGAACTGTTAAAAAAGATGGACATCGTATTATTACGGTTGTTTTAGGTTCATCACATAAGAGTGAGACAGATGTGAGTCGCTTTACTGATACGCAAAAAATCATGTCATATGTCTTTGATTCATTTGATGTTAAAACAATCAAAGCGGGTACGACATTTAAAAACGCAGATAGTTTACCTGTCTTCCATGGTAAAGAATTAACAACAAAAGTAGCACTTAAATCTGACCAAAAAGTTTGGTTGAAAAAGGGCGAAACAGTTAAGAGCGTTGTTTCGGCTACGGTAGCGAAAAACACATCATTAGTTAAAAAGACTGGATTAGAAGCACCCATTAAAGCTAATAGTGATATTGGGACGCTTAAGTTAACTGGCAAAGATGGTGCATTAACTTATGTTGATGGGGCAAAAGCACTTTCTGTTACCGGAACAAATGAGAAGGCAATTGAAAAAGCAAACATCTTTGTTATTATGTGGCGCGCGGTTGCTAACTTCTTTAAAAACTTATTTTAAGCAATAAAAATCATCTATATCATAAGATGATTTTTTTGTCTTTATGAGTTAATAAGTTATGTAAAATTAAGAAAATCTTAAAAAAAAAAAAAATAGTAAAAAAAATTTGTCCTTCGTGGACATTTGATGTATATTATAACCTATCGATGAAACTTTATAGTAGACATAATTAATTTTAGGGGGCACCAATTTCAATGAAAATGATCAAGAATGAATTTAAATTTGTTGGGAAGAATAGACTAATTCTTATTTCAACAATCGTTATGATGCTCATTCCGATTCTATATGCTGCTTTCTTCTTGAAATCAGTTTGGGATCCATATGGTAAGACAAGCGAATTACCAGTAGCAGTCGTTAATAACGATAAATCCGTTAAATATAATGGTGAAACTTTAGATGTTGGTGATCAACTTGTAAAAGAGTTGAAGAGTAATCATCAATTAAAGTGGATGTTTGTTTCTGAAGAACAAGCAAAACAAGGGATGAAAGACAACAAGTACTACACAACGATTACGTTACCTGAGAACTTCTCTTCTAACGCAGCAACGTTGTTGGATACAAATCCTAAGAAAATGCAAATCACATATGATACCAATGCATCACGTAACTACATTGGTGAAGTTATCAGTGAAGCAGCTGCAAAACAATTAAATAGCCAAATTCGTGAATCAGTCACGGAATCATACGCTACAGCTATCTTTGGACAAGTTAAAACAATCGGGAAAGGCTTTAAAACAGCCGCAACGGGTTCAAAAAAACTATCTGATGGTACGATTACGTTAAATGATGGTTTAAATAGTTACATTACAGGTGTTGGCACAGTTAACAATGGTGTTCAAACATTATCAACTAGCGTTGTACCATTGAAGAACGGTGTGCAACAATTAACAACAGGTGCCGGCTCTTTAAGTGCTGGATTATCAAAATTAGATAATAGTACGGGCGCTTTAGCTTCAGGTGTATCGAAGTTAGATTCTGGTTCAACAACGTTAGCAAGTGGTGTAAAAACGTACACTAATGGTGTTTCTTCATTAAATACTGGATTGAATACATTAAGTTCAAACTTGAAAACATCTGCTAATGATTTGGACACACAGCTAAATAATTCAGAATCAAAAGATCAAATGAAAACTCTAATGGATGGATTTAAGGCGTTAGATTCTGGTGTATCATATCTGAATGATCAATTAAATGGTGAAAGTATGCCAAATATTGATGCTAAAAGATTAACTGCGGACTTAACTCAAATTGGGGTGAACACGCAGTTAGTTGGGGCTAAAGCGAAGGATGCAGGATTACAATTGAGCGCGCTTAATAATAATCTTTATAATACGGACAATCCTTCTAGTGCCGCTGTACAACTTAAAGGTGCTCAAGGTAACATGGCCGTATTAGTTAATTTCTTAAATTCAAATGATTTTAAGAAATTAGCAGCATCAAATCCGACATTAGCGGGAAGTCTTGTTAAGTCCGTAACTGATTTAGGTGGTAATTTAAAGACTTCAGGCGAAGATTTAGTGGCATCAGGTGCTAACGCATCAAAAATTAAAGATGACTTAACCGGTATGTCAGATCCATTGAACGATAATGGTACTAAATTAAAAGATATTCAAAAAGAATTGGCAGTCGTTCAAGGCTTGTTACCTAAACTACAGGAACTAAAAGACGGCGTTGCTAAGTTAGCCAAGGACGAACCTAAGGTGACAGCTGGCGCCACAAAGGCAATTAATACATTAACAGGTGGTTTAACAACTGTTAAAAATGGCTTAATGCAACAGGGAACGGGAGCGAAAAACAGTCCTATGGGTGCAATCCAGGCAACGGAATTACTAAATGATGGATTAAACCAAATTCAGGCTGGATTGAATGGAACAAGTACGGCGCCTGGATTAATTCCAAGTGTTCAGCAATATACTGCTGGAGTTTCGACAGCTAGTGCCGGTTCTAAACAGTTAGCAGGAAACAATAGCGCACTTGTATCAGGCTCAGGTCAATTAAGCACGGGTCTATCAACATTAGATGGATCAGTACCAGCATTGACATCAGGTATCGGTCAATTATCTACAGGTTCAAATACGTTATCAAATGGGCTAGTAACCTTGAATAACCAAGTACCAACACTTGTATCAGGTGTTGATCAATTGGCAGCAGGAACTCAAAAATTAGATGATAACTCAGCTAAATTGGGTGATGGTTCTAAAACACTTAAAGACGGAACTAAAACGTTAGCTACTGCTCTTAAAACGGGATCAGATACCGTTAACGGTATTAAAGCAACTAATAAAACAGCTCAAATGTTCGCTGCACCTTCAGAATTGAAACATAAAGATTATAGTTATGTACCTAATTACGGTCATGCTTTAGCACCATACGTACTTTCACTTGCATTGTATGTTGGCGCAATCGTCTTTAACTTTGCATTCCCAATCCGTAAAGTTTCAATGGAAGGTCAATCAGCAACAGCTTGGTTCTGGAGTAAAGTTGCTATCGGAACTGTCGTTGCTATTGGTATGGCAGTCGTTGAAGTTACAGGGATGCTTATGTTCGGCTTACAAGCAGACCATATTGCTCAAACTTACTTAATTGCAACTACGTTCTCGTTAACATCGATGTACCTCGTCATGGCGCTTGCTATGGCATTCGATAATCCTGGTCGTTTTGTGGCCATGGTTCTTCTGATGTTACAATTAGGTGGCGCGGGTGGTACCTTCCCAATGGAAGTTACAAATAGCTTCTTCAACGCTATCCATCCATTCTTACCAATGACTTACTCTACTTTAGGGTTCCGTCAATCATTAACATCTGGAATGGTTAGTGGACAAGTTGGAATAAGTGTTCTTATTCTAGCAATCTTCGCTATCGTCTCACTTGTTCTATTATGGGTTGCTATGCAAGTTCTTCAAAATATCGGACTTGCTGGTAAATCACAATTAGATGATAATCAAAAATTACAAGATTTAGAAAAATAATCATTAAATTAAAATAAGGTCGCTCAGAATTTATTCTGGGCGACCTTATTTTTTTTGTTGGGCTAAGATGGCTGGTAAAACAATCCGATCAACAATCCGAACTGCAAAATCAGTAACGAATTGTGGTGTCATATCATTGGGTGTCATCATTGCCTGATACTGTAATAAATTAAAAGGTAAAAGCTTAATATCCTCAGTAACAGTGTATTGAAGCTCGCCAGAGAGCTGGGCTTGTGACAATAATTGATCCATTAATGATAAGTTTTGTTGGCGCATTTGATTTGAATATTTTTTAACGGACGGCGTGTCTTGACCAAGTTCGAATAAGAAAGCACGCATGAACTGAGATGATGCATTGAAATGACTAAGTATTGAAATTAAATTATCACGTAATGTTTTATCTGAAAAATCAATAGTTGAATAATCGGAAATCTCATCTTCTGAGAAGTAATCAACGGCATCTAGAAGTAAATCAAATGGCGTTTTCCAACGGCGATAAAGGACGGGCCGTCCTGTTCCTGCCAGGCGAGCAACATTTGAAAAAGTGACATTTTCATAGCCTTCTTTATTTAAAATATTGATGGCTGATTGAAAGATATCTTTAGTTAATTCTTTTTTTGTCTTCCGGGGTGCTCTTTTTTTATCCGTCATTATCTTTAAATCCCTTCATTTTAGGTACGTTAAGTATAACATAGTTACATAATGTTATTAAAATAAATACAACATGTAATTAAAAGTTGACTTTGAGTTTACGTTGACGTATCTTATATTTAAGATACAACATGTACTTTAAATATAATTATTAGGAGATTTATTAAATATGAAGAATAAAAATTTGAAACTTGAACCAATTCCGCATAACTTGGTTATTATTGCGTGGATTATGGTACTTGGTATTATGGCACCAATGTTAGATTCCACTATGGTTAATATTTCAGTTAATCAGTTAAGTATTGATTTTCATGTCAGTTTATCAATTGTTCAATGGACGGTTACCGGATTTATTCTGGCTATGGGTGCTGCCGTACCATTTTCAAGTTGGTTAGTAATGAGGTTCTCTGGTAAATCTGTTTATCTGTGGGCAGAAGTCGCTTTTGGAATGGCATCTTTATTGGCGGGTATTTCTTGGAATATTAATGGTTTAATTATCTTTCGATTAATCCAAGGATTTGCTGGTGGACTATTAATGCCGGTGATGTTCACCTTGCTTGTTGATTCCGTTGGTGGTGATAGAATGGGACGAATGATGGCCGTTATTGGTCTTCCAATGACCCTTGGTCCAATGGTTGGTCCAATAATTGGCGGACTATTAGTTCAGTATCTCTCATGGCGCTGGATTTTCTTTATCAATGTACCGGTCGTTATTATAGCGATTATATTACTGATGCTTAAAGTGCCACAGGTTGCACCAAAAAATAAGTCTATAAAATTTGATTATTTTGGTGTTGTATTGCTAATTGCCATTTCTACGACAAGTATCTATGGCGTTGTGCAAGCCAGCACTAAAGGAACGTTTAACAATACGGCGACGTTATCATACGTTGGTACCGGAATCTTTCTAGCTATGATCTATGTTGGGTACGCACTATTGAATAGTAAAAGGGTCGTGATGCCTTTACATTTATTTAAACAACGTCATTTTTCTGGATCCATGTTAGGAATCTTTTTATCGGGATTTGTGACCTCTGGACCAATGTTACTTTTACCTCTTTTCTTTCAAGATATTCGAGGTGAAAGCGTAATTGTTGCGGCGGTATCTTTGATGCCACAATCAATTGGGATGCTAGTTTCGCGAACTGCAATTGGTAATTTAATTGATTCTTTGGGCGCTCGTTTGGTTACTATTATTGGAATTGCCATAACGCTCGTTGGGACTATTCCATTTAGTTACTTTGACGCATCAAGTCATTATTTATTAATTGCAATTGTCATGTTCATACGAGGAGTTGGTGGTTCAGCGGTAAAATCTGCGACGCAAGCGGATGCTTATGTGGGATTAAATAAAGTAGATTCAGCAGCAGCCTCACTTAGTTCTAATTTATTTCAACAAATTGGTGCTGGGTTTGCAACAGCCATTTTAGCGACGGCTGTCACAACCTATACGACGACGCATCATGTTGTAAATGTTACGCAGTTGGCTCAGGCGTATCACTATGGATTTATGTGGTCGGCAATATTCGTTGTCAGCCTTATCATTCCAGCTATGATGTTGAGTCGTAAAAGACAAACTGGCGGGATAAAAGAACTATAGATGAGTTATATTTGGTTAGCACTAATGGGTCGTAATCATCATTGAAAAGCGGTATACTGTATTTATTAATATTTAAAACAATAGGAGGCCAAATTATGTTAAGTCATTTTGATGAAAAAAATCTTGAAGTCAACGAAAAAGGGATTCCGTTCCCAGCTGATACACGCGTTAGTTTCGAAACTAACAACGAATTCTTTACTGGGGTCGTTGAAAAACAACTAAAAAATTCGGCTATTATTAAATTCGATAAGGAATTTATTAAGAACGAAACGGCTGAAGAATTAAAACAAAAAGTTGTCATTAGTTACGCAGGATTAGAATTAATTAAATAATTAGAATGAGAGGTTAGCGTGCGTACTTAGCGCTAACCTCTTTTTTTAAATTATACTAAAAAAAGGGGGATGACAAGATGAATAGGTGGATTCAAAAATATCTCGATAAAGCCAATCTGTTGGCATCCCCCGTACAAATTGTCGTGTTTTATTATTTGTCATTAATTGTGGTTACTAGTCTCTTGTTATGTATCCCATTTTTTAAACAACCGGGTGTGAATATCTCGTTTATTGATACGATTTTTATGGCCGTTTCAACTGTTAGTGTTACCGGATTGACGACATTTCCGTTAGAGCAAGTCTATAATCAAAATGGTATTGTTTTACTCGAAATATTATTTCAAATAGGTGGTTTTGGAATCACCATGTTATCGACATTTATCTTAGTAATTGCTGGACGTCGAATTGGATTACAGCAGCGCCGACTGATTCAGACCGATATGAACCAACCACGTTTAAGTGGAAATGTTCGTTTGGTTTACACGATCTTTGGTATTATGTTGGCAATTCAAGCTGTATTTGGCGTAATTTTTTCATGTTACCTGTACGCACGCGATGGATTTGAACATCTAGCCAAATCAATTTTTGACGGTTTTTATATTTCGATTTCAGCACTGACAAATGCGGGCTTTGATATTACTGGTCAATCCATTATTCCGTATTCAAAAGATTACTTTTTTTTATTTTTAATTATGATTTTAATTTTTATAGGTGGTCTTGGGTTCCCAGTTATCATTGAAGTATTAGCGTGGATTAAAATGACTTGGTTTAGGCCGGGTAATCAGAAATTTAGATTTTCACTGTTTGCAAAACTAGCGGGTAGCTTCGCGGTTGGATTCTTCTTCATTGGAACCATTCTGATATTTTTATCTGAAAATAATGGCTATTTTGCAAATAAAACGGTTATTGAGAAAACAATCACGGCCATGTTTTATAGTGTGACAACGCGAAATGCGGGATTACAGATAAATCAAATTGGCGATTTTAATACAACAACTTTACTGATTTTCTCTATTTTAATGTTTATTGGTGCCAGTCCGAGCTCTGTTGGTGGTGGTGTCCGAACGACGACAATTGGTATTTTGGGGTTATATTTACTCTCATTTATCCGGGGGCATAAGAACGTGAATGTCTTCAACCGAAGAATTCATGAAAATGATATTCAAAAATCGATTGTCGTTGTTAATTTGTCCATCTTGATGTGTCTGATGGCGGTTTTTATTTTAAGTATTACGGAAAACCAATCACTCATTTCGTTAATTGTGGAAGTAACCTCTGCCTTTGGGACAACGGGATTATCAACAGGTATTACTAGTTCGCTTAGCGTCATTGGTAAAATGGTCATTATTATCCTGATGTTTGTTGGACGTGTAGGGATGTTATATATGTTGATATTCTTCGTTTCGAAAAAAGATCGGGATGAAAAATACCGTTTTCCTTCAGAACAAATCATTATTGGATGACTTTTTGATTAAAGTTATTAAATAAAGAGTATTAAAAAACAGATGTATGCTATAATTTATACCGCAAAACCATTTTATATTACTGGAGGATTATCGTGAAAGAAACGGAAAAACGCTGGCTCACAGTCCTAAAAATTGCGCTGCCACTTTGTCTGAGTTACATCCCAATTGGACTCGCATGTGGGATTTTACTCCATGCGGCAGGCTTCAATACGATATTAGCAGGATTAGTTTCCGTGCTTGTTTTCTCAGGTGGTGCACAGTTTTTGATTGCATCTATGCTGACAATTCATTCGCCGATTCTTTCGATTGTTACCATGTTATTCTTCCTTGAATTGCGTTACGCCTTATTAGGTGCTAGTTTATCGCAATACATTCGAGGAACTAGTCGTAAATTCCTATACATATTTGCGGCATCACTGAACGATGAAAATTATGCAGTTAATTACTTAAAGTTTGCGACAGATAAAGAATGGAAACCAAAAGATGCCTTGATGGTTGAACATTACTCATTATTATTTTGGACAATGAGTAATGTTGTGGGTAGCCTCATTGGTGCCGGATTAAAAATTAATTTAAGTATTGTTGAATTTGCACTAACATCACTATTTATTTATATGATTGTTATGCAACTCAAAAATTACTTAACAATCCTGATTAGCGTCTTGTCAGGGATACTAGCAATTGTATTTATGACGTTATTTCAAAGTACAATGGGATTAGTTGTAGCAACGTTGTTAGCCTCTTTTGTTGGGTTCTTAATAGAGCACGAAGTCGTTAAAAAAGGTAAACGTAGCAAGTTATTGAATACGATTAAGCCAAGAGCAAGTCGACATACGATCAGTAGAAAATCTAAAGTTTCTGAGGAAAGTTAACTATGGAAATGACAACAATGGATCATTTTTTATTAATTATTTTATCTGCGTTTGTTGCATATTTACCTCGATTCATTCCATTACGAATTTTCGCATCTCGTGAAATTCCGGAATGGTTTAATGAATGGATGAAATATGTACCCGTTTCTTTATTTTCAGCATTAGTTTTTAAAGATCTTTTTATTAATTCAAGATTTCAGTTTGTTGGTGTAGATAACGTAACAAAGTTAATAGCAGCAGTAATCGTCTTTGCGATTGCTTACCGTACGCGGTCAATGGGTCTATCAGTTGTTCTTGGACTCTGTGCTATTATGTTATTGTCACTTGTTTTGTAAATATAAATTGAAATAAGAATTCGGTTTCATTGGGAAGCCGAATTCTTATTTTTGATTAGCGATTGAGCAATATTCCGTGATATAATGGCGTTAGTATAAATATGATAATTAAGAGGTGTAGTTAGAATGAAAAAATGGGTATGGGGAATAGTAGTGATCATCATTGTAGGTATGTTTGGTGGTTACGGTTTAACAAAACACGCGGAAACTGGAAAAAGTTATGATACAGCAATGAAGGACGGTAAAGCCGCAATCAAGGATGCAGAGTATGCTAGCGCTGAAAAGTACTTCGACATTGCTTTACAAAAGAAATCAAATGATGTTACTGCACAAGCTTATAAGACACAGGTAACACATTACAGGACTGTTCTTGATAAGGTTGAAGCACGCCAGTATGCTAAGGCAAAAGATGCAATAAGTGTTGTTTTAGCAGATCGTGATGCATCTACGGTTATTAAAAAACGTGCGACAAATTTAGAAAAAGAATTAACAACAGTTATTAAAAAACGTGAATCATTTACAACAAGCTATGATACTGCAAAAGATTTAACTGCAAAAAATAGTTATACGGCATCGAATACTGAGTTAGACAAAATTTTAAAAGATAGTGATATTGATAAAAATTATTATTCAGATTTTAAGAAAGAAGCAACTGATTTACAAAAGAGCAATGATAAGAAATTAGCAGCTATTGGATATCCAACAAGTAGTTCAACGAGCTCAAGCTCATCATCTTTATCATCAAGTAGCAGTAGCGTTACTTCGAAGCCTAATACCGATTCTGGTTCATCATCAGCGGAATTAACATCAGAAGAAAAGGATGATGCGGCGAAGTATTCTGGCTCAAATGAGTACACGACGAATTCATCGGATTATGTTGATGCAAGTAGTGATAAAATTACGGCAGCACGTATCAAGGAAGCACGTGACGCAATTAGATCTGCTGGGGTAAATCCTAGAGCGTTTAGCGATTCAGATGTTGCTAAAATTATTAAACAGTCTATTAAAGAAAAAACAACTGTTAAGGCCATTGCAGCACGTGATTACAAATAAAATACTTTTAAGAGCACGATCCTTGATTTTACTGGGGTTGTGTTCTTTTTCTTAAGTATTCATATGACATAGTAAAAAATTGGGGGAATAGGTTATGTACTTAGCTATTAAAGAAATAAAACATAATAAGTTTCGATATGGGCTTATTATTTTCACGATCTTTCTAGTATCATATCTCATCTTTTTTTTAACGGGTTTAGCATTCGGACTTGCGAATAATAATCGTTCATCAATTGATAATTGGCATGCAGATAATGTTGTTATTAGCCAATACGCGAATGATAACTTATCATCATCGGAAATTCAAAGTAACGCATTACCTGAAATTTCAGGATCAAGCTCTGACTATGCTTACTTAGGTCAAATGATGGGTGTCGCTAGTCGTAAGAATGAAAAAAAAGCTAATATCAGCGTTTTTGGTATTCAATTTAATAAGTTTTTGAAACCAAAATTAATTCAAGGACGTATGCCACAAAAAGCTAACGAAGTTGTTGTTGATAATGGATTGGAAGCAACTAAACTAGGTCAAAAAATAAAAATTAATAACGTGGATGAAGTTTATACGGTCGTTGGATTAACTACCGGGAACAAATATACGACATCACCTGTTGTTTACTTACGATTAACCGATTATCAGACATTGAGGTATGGACCGGGTAGTTCAAATAAAAAAATAAATGCGATCGTTTTAAAAAATTCAGCAGGTATAAAAAAAGAAACACAATTTACAACGTTAACAACGAATGAATTAATTAACAATATACCGGGATACGCTCCAGAGGTAAAAACATTTGCATTAATGATTGGGGCTCTTTTTGTTATTATTGCGTTTATCGTCGGTATATTTATGTATATCTTAACGATTGAGAAAACGGCTGTTTATGGTGTTTTACGGGCGCAAGGGATTTCTGGTGGAACCTTAGTTAAAAGTTTAATCTGGGAATCATCATTGTTAGGAATAGCAGGGATTGGGCTTGGAATTATTGCGGATGTGGCAACGGCATTGACGCTACCAGCCGCTGTACCATTTTTAAATAACGCGTTCTTAGTTTCTGGATTCTCACTTGTTTTATTGCTAATGATTATTCTGGGATCACTATTTTCAATTTCTAAAATATTACGTGTTGATCCGCTTGATGCAATTGGGGGTGTCTAAATTGAGTTTAATGCGATTATCGAATGTGTCCAAGATGTTTGGAAAAGGTGATAGTGCCAAATTAGCACTCAAAGATATTAATTTAGTTGTTGAACCTGGAATGTTTATTGGATTAACTGGTCCTTCAGGCTCCGGAAAAACAACGTTGTTAACAATTATGGGTGGGCTGCAGGGACTAACCGATGGTGAAGTTTATTTTAAAGATTTAGAAATTGGTAAATTAAGTGAAAAAGAACGCACGCATTTACGATTTAACGAATTTGGATTTATTTTACAAGGCTCAAATTTAGTTCCTTTTTTAACAGTTTTAGAACAGTTTGAGTTAGTAAGTAAAATGCGTAGTAAAAAAGGGAATAATGATCCTGAAGCAATGTTACGTGAATTGGGCGTATGGGACCAAAGAAATCAGTATCCGGCAAGTCTTTCAGGTGGACAAAGACAACGTGTTGCAATCGCTAGGGCATTGTTTAGTCAGCCAGAGATAGTCTTTGCAGATGAACCCACGGCAAGTCTGGACAGCAAAAGAGCAAAGCAAGTTGCTAAACAGTTGGCCGATATTACGAAGAAAACAGGTCAAACGATTATTATGGTTTCGCACGATGAGGATGTATTAGCTTATACAGATAAAACATTCTTTATGCGGGACGGACAATTGACGGAAGAATAGTAATGGATAAATTAAAAGACAGTATTCTTATTTAAAAAGAATGCTGTCTTTTAATTTGGAACAAAAAAAGAGACGCAATTGCGTCTCCCTTTAATTTAATAGTTTATGATCTTAATGATGTCCATTTCCAGTTGTTAACTTCTGGAAGATCATCACCATGTTCGCGAATGTAAGCTTCATGTTCTGCAATCTTAGCATCCATTTCTTTAACAAATGCATCACCCATAGCGCCTAAATGGCCAGCTTGTAAGACAGCATCTTTAGCAAGGTTGAAACGATCCATTTGGTTCAAGACACGCATATCGAATGGTGTAGTAATATCACCATTTTCACGGTAACCATGAATTGCGATGTTATGGTTGTGACGATCATAGAAGATGTCACGAACCATAGCTTCGAAACCATGGAATGCGAATACGACTGGTTTGTCAGTTGTAAAGTAGCTATCAAATTCTTCATCAGAGAAACCGCGAGGGTCAATCTTAGGATGACGTAATTTTAAGATATCTACAACGTTGATGAAACGAATTTTTAATTCTGGGAAGGCTGCGTTTAAAAGATCAACAGCAGCTAAAGATTCCAAGTTAGGTTCTGTACCAGCAGCGGCAATAACGATATCAGCGTCGTCGCCCTTAGCAGTACTTGCCCAATCAATGACTTTCAAACCGTTTTCAACAAGTTCTTGAGCTTCATCAGCTGAGTAGAATTGAGGACGTGGATGTTTACTTGAAACAACCAAGTTAATCAATTCTTCGCTTTGAAGTGTTGTATTCATAACAGCTAATAAACTGTTAGCATCAGCTGGTGTATATTCACGGATGAATTCAGGTTTCTTATCAGCTAAATGGCCAAGGATACCTGGATCTTGATGAGTATAACCATTATGATCTTGTTGGAATACAGTTGATGTTGCAATAACATTCAATGATGGGTAATGGTTGCGCCATGATTGTTCTTTGGCTTTACGTAACCACTTGAAATGTTGTGTCAACATTGAATCAACAACGCGTAAGAATGATTCATAACTAGCGAAGAAACCATGACGTCCAGTTAAGACGTAACCTTCCATCCAACCTTCAGCTTGATGTTCTGATAATTGAGAATCAAGAACACGGCCTACAGGACTTTGCCATTCATCGTTACCTTTTTTGATTGGTTCTAACCATTGACGGTTAGTTGCTTCAAAGACAGCATTCAAACGGTTTGATTTAGTTTCATCTGGTCCGAAGATACGGAAGTTTTTAGGATTTTCTTCGATAATATCACGAGCAAAATCACCGAAAACAATCATATCTTGTGCTGTTACAGCACCTGGAGTTGATGTATCAACAGCATTTTTCTTCCAGTCTGGCATAACTAATTTTTGAGGATTAATCCCACCGTTAGTAATAGGGTTCATTGCCATACGTTGGTTGCCTTTAGGTGCCATTTCTTTTAATTCAGGAATTAATTTACCATCTTTTGTAAATAATTCTTCTGGACGGTATGATTTCATCCAATCAACAAGTGAGTCAATATGTTCCATGTGACGTTGTGTTACAGGAATTGGCACTTGGTGAGCACGGAATGAAGCTTCGATTGGTTCGTTATCCCATTGTGCTGGACCAGTCCAGCCTTTAGGTGTACGGACAATCATAACAGGCCATTTAGGCATTGTTGCTTCTTCAGCTGGATGTTTGCGAGCTTCAGTTTGGATTGCTTTAATTTTTTCGATAGCAAGATCCATTTTTTTAGCCATATCAGGATGGATGATCTCAGGATCAGTTCCTTCAACGAAAATTGGATCCCAACCCATACCTTCAAAGTATTTCGTTAAATCTGCATCAGATTTACGTGATAAAATTGTAGGATTTGAGATTTTGAAACCATTCATATCAAGAATTGGTAATACAGCACCATCATTAACTGGGTTAATGAAGACATTTGAGAACCAACTTGTTGCTAATGGGCCAGTTTCTGATTCACCATCACCAATTACTGTAGCAGCAATGACATCAGGGTTATCAAGAATAGCACCAGCAGCATGAGATAATGAATAACCTAATTCGCCACCTTCATGAATTGATCCTGGTGTTTCGGGAGCAGCATGAGAAGCAACACCACCTGGGAATGAAAATTGTTTGAACAATCTTTGCATACCAGTTAGGTCTTGAGTTATTTTAGGATAGATTTCTGTATAACTACCATCAAGGTAAGCGTTAGAAACCATTACTTGGCCACCATGACCAGGTCCTTCAATATAGAACATGTTTAAGTCGTACTTGTTAATTGCACGGTTTAAATGAGCGTAAATAAAGTTTTGGCCTGAGATTGTTCCCCAATGGCCAATAGGGTTAACTTTGATGTCTTCAGGTACGACGTCAGTTTGTAATAATGGATTTTGTTTTAAATAAAGTTGACCAACTGAAAGGTAGTTTGCTGCACGCCACCAAGCATCAACTTTATCTAAATATGATTTAGATGAAAAATCAGTTTCTGTCATAGTTATACACTCTCCTAAAGGTTTTATTTGTTAAATTAATAACGCTTACTATATGACCATAATAACAAACATCAAACAGAAGTCAATCATTTAGTTTATTGGAACGTACCAATTTTTTTAAAAATTAAATAAAAAGCCGTTAAATAGGCTATTTAACGGACATAAAAGTATTGAATTTAGAGAATTTATAATGGAATCTCATGCTTGAATATTCAAATGGTGTGCCATCATCTAGGAAAAAAATACCGTCCATAATGCTGACTGGCTCTGTTGATTTTAAATCTAAAAGGGCTTGATCATTTTCGGTAGAAGGTTCAGCATAAATTGAAATGGAAGACTTGGTAACCGCCTGATTTTGAGCATCTTCTAAATAATTAAAAATGGATCCCTTAACGATAACTCGTGATAAATTGGGGACGATTTTGATGGGAATATAACCCGTTTCAATCATGAATGGCGTTTTTTCAAAAAGACGGAGACGAACAATTTTGTAAACAAAGTCATCCGCATTTAAGAAAAGGTTACGCTGTAAGTCTTCTGAGGGGGCAATTACTTCAAAACTTAACACCTTAACTTTGGGACTTTTTCCGTTCATTTCGAAACCATCTGTGACACCTAAGTTAGTTCCCGCATAATTGAAAACCGTTTTGTTTTTTAAATATAACGGGTTAATAAATGTCCCAGATCCTCGTTTTTTAAATATAATGCCATCACTGGCCATCTGACCTAGGGCCCGTTTTACTGAACTACGACTAATTTCGTAAGTCTCACTTAGACTACGTTCATCGGGGAGTTTCATGTCGGGGAATTCATTCGCAGTGATTCTTTTTTTTAGTTTACTAATCAGTTGTTTATAAATTAATTCGGCCATAAAATGGGACTCCTTTCGTAGCGTTAATAATCATAGTTAAACATAAGTTTTAATATTCAACAAGTCGATATTTTTTGAAATAGATTGATATTATGTAATTAAAAAGTAAGAAGTACAGACATTTCAGTGATTTTTTTGTACAATGAAGAATGTGATTAAAGGAGTGTGTCTATTGGAAATTTGGCAAAGTTTTATTGAAAATATTAAGTTACGTAGATTCGTTGTTCTATGTACAATTATTGGGGTTATTTTCCTTGCAAAAGATGTTATTAGTATTGTGTTATTAACGTTTATTTTTACATATTTAATGGTTAGGTTGATAAATATGATCCAGAGACATTTACCAATTAATAGCCAATTAATCGTTATTGGCGTGTATCTGGCAATTCTCGCATTATTGTATTTGGCAATTACTAAGTACTTACCAATTTTAGTTATGCAGACAGTTTCAATGACTCATTACGTGATTAATTTTTATCAAAATCCGGGTGATGAAACGAATGTGATGATGGAGTGGTTCGTTAATTCTATTGGTAAGTCTCAAATTATTCCACAATTAAAAAGTGGATTCACACTCGTTTTTAAATACTTAACAAGTATCGGATTTATGGCGGCAACGTTCTTGTTGTCATTAATATTAAGTTTCTTCTACACGATTGAAAAAGATCAGATGGCAAAATTCTCAAAAAACTTTTTATCAAGTGAGTTTGGCTGGTTCTTCCAAGATGTTTACTATTTTGGTGAGAAGTTCGTGAAGTCATTTGGGGTCGTGATCGAAGCCCAATTTTTTATCGCAACAGTTAATACAATTATTACGATTACCAGTTTATACTTTATGAATATTCCGCAGTTATTGCCTTTAGGAATTTTAATTTTCTTAATGAGTTTAATCCCTGTGGCTGGTGTACTGATTTCATGTATACCGTTAAGTTTGGTTGGGTATTCTGTCGGTGGTATTCGTGATGTTATTTATATCTTAATTATGATTATGGTGGTTCATTTACTTGAAGCTTATGTGTTAAATCCTAAGTTCATGTCGAGTCGGACAGAATTACCAATCTTTTTCACATTTGTAATTCTATTGGTCGGTGAAGAATTATTTGGGACATGGGGTTTGATTGTCGGAATTCCTATTTTTACCTTCCTTTTAGATATCTTAGGTGTGAAGTCGATTCCTGGGACTAGAGGACGGGGCGTTAAAATCAAAAGACTAAGGAGAGATAAGCAAACTGATGGCAAAGAAAAATAAATTTTTAGCTGAATTTAGAGTAAACAGAAAAAATACAAACTCAGTTAAGTGGGATAACTTAAAAGAACAATATGGTGACGATCAGCTATTACCATTGTGGGTTGCGGATATGGATTTCAAATCACCTAAAGCGGTGACAGATGCCTTAGTTGCCCGTGTACAACATGGTGTTTTCGGGTATTCAACAATTCCTGATTCATATTATGATGTTTTTTTTGAATGGCAGCAAACCCGTTATGGCATCGAGATGCATAAGGAATGGATGCGTTTTGGGACAGGGGTCGTTAATTCATTATACCAATTAGTCGATTTAATGACGGAGCCAGGTGACAATGTTTTAGTTCAAACACCTGTGTATTACCCATTTTATAGTGCGATTGAAGACAATCAACGACGTGTGATTCGAACGCCTTTAAAACATGAAAATAACCAATATGAAATGGATTTTGAGGCACTTGAACGTGATATTAAAGAGAACCACGTTAAGTTACTGATTCAATGTTCACCACATAATCCAGTGGGTCGCGTCTGGACGGAAAGTGAGCTAACACAACTGCTTGAACTATGTCGTGAGAATCATGTCATGGTGATTTCTGACGAAATTCATCAGGACTTAATTGTTGGAAATAAACCTTTTATATCGGCGTTATCAATAGATGATGGTCGTTACCGAGATAATATGGTTGTTGTTAATGCGCCATCAAAGACGTTCAATTTAGCTGCATTACAAAACTCACATATCATTATTCCAAATTCTCAATTACGTGCTAAATATGACAAACTTGTGAAACATTTAAACAAACCAGAAGGTAGTTTAATGGGACGAGTTGCAGGCGAAGCCGCCTACCGTTCAGGCGCAATCTGGTTGGATGAAATTCTAAGTATCGTCAGAACGAATTATTTAGAAGTCAGTCATCAGTTAGTTTCTAAATTTCCAGAGATTAAAATTAGTGAACTAGAAGGGACTTATCTGATGTGGATAGACCTTTCAGCTTATGTCAGAGCGGACAGAATGAAAGAATTTATGCAAAAAGAATGCGGCTTGGCCGTTGATTATGGTCAGTGGTTTAGCGAAGAAACTCCAGGGTTTATTAGAATGAATTTAGCGACGGATTTAGGGACAGTTCAAATCGCCGTAGATCAGTTGTTAAAAGGGCTCAAGGGTGCTAAACTGAATCACTTAAATTAGACTATTAATTTAGGTGATTTCAGTGTAAAATGTACCAGTAAACTAAAAATAGAAAAAGAGGATTTTATCTTATGGCAAAATTAGTATTTATTCGTCACGGACAAAGTGAATGGAACTTATCTAACCTTTTCACAGGTTGGGTAGATGTTAACTTGAGCGAACAAGGCGTTGCTGAAGCACAAGCAGCTGGTGAAAAGATTAAGGCAGCTGGAATCGAATTTGATCAAGCTTACACATCAGTTTTAACGCGTGCTATCAAAACGTTACATTACGCACTTGAAGGTTCAGACCAATTATGGGTTCCTGAAATCAAATCATGGCGCTTAAATGAACGTCATTATGGTGCTTTACAAGGCCAAAATAAAGCCGAAGCAGCAGAACAATTCGGTGAAGATCAAGTTCTTGTATGGCGTCGTTCATACGATACATTACCTCCACTTTTAAGTGCATCTGATGAAGGTTCAGCAGCTAACGATCGTCGTTATGCTGATTTAGATCCTAAAGCTATCCCAGGTGGCGAAAACTTAAAAGTTACTTTGGAACGTGTTATTCCTTTCTGGGAAGACGAAATCGCTCCTAAATTACTTGAAGGCAAAAATGTAATCGTTGCTGCACATGGTAACTCATTACGTGCCCTTACAAAATACATTGAAAACATTTCTGATGCAGATATCATGGGTGTTGAAATGGCAACTGGCGAACCAGTTGTTTACGATCTTGATGACAAATTAAACATCGTAAGTAAAATCAAACTTTAATCTAAATTTAAGACCGTCCTTTTGGACGGTCTTTTTTTGTGCAAAGCAGCCGGGGTGGCTGCGGATAATATTGGTGCAATAAAATTAGTCAAAAAAATAAGAGTAACTATCGGTTTCTTGATAGTTACCCTTATTTTATTTATTTTTAGTCGAATAAGTGAGCAAGAAAAGTGGCATTAAAAGAATTATTGATGACAAAACAATCGTTTTTTCAGCAAGATAAGGGACAACCGCGCCAGTTACAGCAGCGCCAACAGTAAAACTAGAAATAATCGTACCAATTTCAACTGCTTTAGTTCTCGCGACTGTATCGTGTCGGACAATACCTTCGAAGAGAGATTCAGCTAAGGTTCTAATATTTCCGGTCATCATAAGTGAGGCGAATGGGCCATTGTTGAGTCGTCTAAATTCTTGAAGTTGGGCTGCGGCCGCGATTGAGACGAGGGCGCTTGCTAACATGTCAGGAATAACAGGTGAAATAAAAGCGACTAATAAGAGCAAGATAATTTCAAAAGTAATAATTAGTTGTTTGCGTCGTACCAAGGTATCACTTTCAGGAAGCCTATTTTGAAGATAGTGCGCCAAAATGGTCCCCAGCATGAAGGATAACAAGGGTACTAAATAATGTAAGGCAGTGGAGAAGCTGAGCTGACCAATGTGTGTACCAAGTAAAATTAAATTCCCAGTTTGTAGCCCGGCAAAAACTTCACCGTGAACCAGGTAGGTATAAGCATCAAATCCGCCAGCAGCTGCTGCTAGAAAGCTGCTGAAAAGTAATTTTTCGTGTATTGGGGTTATCTGTTTCATCATTAAATTCCTTTCAGTATTCGTTCAATAAATTGAGTATAAGCGTTCCCAAAAAAAGAAGCGACTAAAAGGTCTTTCAGAGTTTCGCCAAGTAGAAACGTAAAGATGGAAATTTGAGTTGTTACTAAATTGAATCAAGTCGTCCCATTTATTTAGTAGGCATAGATATGGTCAGTATTTTTTTATAATAATTATATATTTATTATAAAAAGGCATGTCAAGGGGCAAAAAGATGAGGCGTGGCGGACTTATATATTTATTATAATTATATAAAGAAAAGGCGTGATACACTGTAAAAAACAGTAAAAGGGGAGCTAATCTTATGAAGAAAAGACGAAGAATATGGATTGGTATTGCAATAACTTTTACGCTTATCATAGGAGGATTAATAATGTGGTTTACAATTGGCAAACAAGAAACGAAACCGAATAAAGGTGGCGTCATTTTTACAGCATTACCTTTGAAGTCGAATGATTATTATCAACCGCTATACCAAGAATTAACTCAGTTCAGTAATCAATTTGCGAAAAAAGCCGAAGGGCAAGATTCAGTTAAAACTTTAACGAAGGACTCGAAAGTTTCAAAAAGAATTAATACGGACTATGATGACATTTGGTTGCGTGATGTGGCACCGGTAGTGGCAAATAAAATGGTAAAATTTCGCTATCAACCCTCTTACTTACCAAAGAAAGATGCAAAATATTTGGATAAGTCTTTCAATCGATTTTTGAAGCAAAATGAAATTAAGACAGAATCTTCTAAATTGATTGTGGACGGTGGAAACGTTGTTTGGAATAAAAAAGACGTTGTTGTAATGACTGATCGCGTTTTTGAAGATAATGATCAATTAACGGAAAAAGAAGTTATTCGGACGCTTAAAAAACAATTAGATGTTAAAACAGTGATTATTATTCCTGCTGAGGAAGAAGATGCTTTAGCACACGCCGATGGTATGATTAAATTCATTGGTCCTAAAAAGATGTTTATTAGTGATTTTCAAAAAGATACAGCATTTCAGGCCAAAGTTCGAAAGGCAATTCTAAAAGGGATGCCAGATGCTGAATTCGTTGAATTAAAATCGGCATATACTGAAAAGGGGCAGTACGATAAAGATATATTCTCCGCTAAGGGCTTATATATTAACATGTTGGAAACGGATAAAGTAATCTATGTGCCACAATTCAACATGAAACAAGATCATGAGATGCTAGAATTTATTCGTAAGAACGTAGATAAACCAGTTGTTCCCGTTAAAATTGGAGATATTTCAACAATGGGAGGCGCACTGAACTGTTTGACATGGTATTACCCACCGATTAAGGATTAATATGAAGAGAAGACTTATAAAGGTCAGCTATCAACTAACTTTTATAAGTCTTTTCATATTGGATTCATTTTTCTAGTCGAAATTAAAAAAATACGTTAATATAATATTTTAAAAGAAAAATAATTTTTTTTAAAGCTTGCTAAAAGTAACTATTAATTTTTAATAATTACGGTATAATAATAAAATAGGTTTTTTACAATTAAATAAAGAGGGATTTTACAATTAATATGAAAAAAAATATGAATGTATTTCTGGCCGGTGTTATTTTAGGCCTGATAGTTATGGGGATAGGGCTTCTAGTTATTTATAGGCCAATGATGCTCAATAAAGAAAGTCTTTGGAAAGAATCAGTTATTGCAAAATCAAATACCGAAATAAACGCCGCAAAAAAAACAAATGAAACATCAAAAAAATTAGATAAGGACCTTCAAGTTCTTAATAATGATTTTCAAAAGAAAATGAAACAAACTAATTTTGTTGGATCGTTTTATGGGGTTAAAGACAATGAAGAATTTACTGATACTGGTTTAGGCTATGCCAACGCTAGTAAAAAAATGCTAAATGGTAAAGATTCTATGTATAGTATCGCTTCTATTCAAAAAGTAATGACGGCTATCCTATTAGGACAGGCGTTACTACAGACAAAACACAACTTGGATGAACCGTTGAGTAATTTCTTACCTGATGTACCAAATGCGAAAAATGTAACTTTAAGATCAATGCTTCAAATGGTATCTGGGTATGGTCCTCAGGTGGCGCCTAAAGGGAAAAATCTAAGCGGGCAAAAATTATATGAATATATAATCAACAATATGAAAATGACTAGTGTAGGGACCTACAAATATGCACCCGTTAATTACTTATTGCTAACCTTTGTAATTGAAAAATTAACGGGTAAATCTTACGAAGACTACTTTAAAGAAGTTATTAAACAACCGTTAGGGTTGGCACATACCGATTTTCAACAAGATATTGTTAATAATGAAGAACGGGCAGTCGGTTATAAATCAAAGACTAAGGATAACTATAAGGAAATATCTGAGATGACGATGGCCCAGTATAATTATGAAAAAGGGACCGGCAATTTATTTATGTCGAGTAAAGACCTTTTCAAAGTATTGAGCCAATATTTAAAAGGGAACATAGTTCCGATGACAATGGTTAGAGAATTGAATAGACCAGAGGGTCAGACAACTTACTGTGGCGGATTATATCATAATGACTCACGTGTAACGGCACATGGTATGGAGAGAGGCTTCGAGCCCACCGTATTAATGTCTTATGATGGTAAAAGTGGGATTGTTTCTCTAGGTAACATGAAATTGAAAGAATACACTAATATGAAATCACTGATTAGAATTTATCCAACCTTGTTTAAGCAAGACCAAACGATAGCATAATCTTAAAAACGACTGCCTCAGGCAGTCGTTTTTTTGTTTAATTATAACGATAAATAGAGGGAATAATAAATATTAAGTTTACAAAATTTACAAAAAACTATTTACATTTGTAAAAGTAAGCGCTATCATTTGACTTGTAAAGACGAAAGGAGATACACAAAATGAAAATTACAACAGGGGAACTAGCAAAATACTTAGATCATACTAAATTAAATCCGGATGCAACGAAAATGGATATTGAAACGATTTGTGCGGAGGCACGTCAATATAATACGGCATCTGTCTGCGTTAATGCGCATTGGGCATCATTGGTTACAGAAAAATTGGCAGGAACGGATGTTAACACATGTGTTGTTGTCGGATTCCCATTAGGAGCAACAAGTACACAGTCAAAGGTGGCAGAAACAAAAACTGCCATTGAAGATGGCGCAAAAGAAATTGATATGGTCATTAATATTGGCGAATTAATTGGTGGAAACAATGAAGCAGTTGAATCCGATATCAGTGCGGTTGTACAAGAAGTTCATAAATCGGGTAAATTATTAAAAGTTATTATTGAAACATCATTTTTAAATGATGAACAAATTGTTAGAGCTTGTGAATTATCTGAAAAAAGCCATGCAGACTACGTTAAGACATCTACGGGATTCAGCGCTTCTGGTGCCAAAGTAGAAGATGTGAGTCTGATGCGTAAAACAGTCGGTGATCGATTAGGCGTGAAAGCTTCCGGTGGTATTCATAGTCGCGAGGAAGCAATTGCAATGATTGAGGCAGGAGCAAGTCGATTGGGCGTTAGTGCAACTAAGAAAATTCTAGAATAGGGTGGAAAAAATGAAATATAAACGTATTTTTGGACTCGTTCTTGATTCTGTCGGGACGGGTGCTGCAGATGATGCAAAAAATTTCGGCGATGAAGGGTCTGATACATTAGGACATGTCGGTGAAGCTTACAAAGGTATGCTGAAAATACCTAATCTCCAAAAGTTAGGTATTTCAAACATTCGTGAGAACACTATCGAAGGCGTTGCTGCCGAAGAAGAGCCTTTGGCTAGTTTTGGAAAAATGAAAGAAATATCAGTTGGAAAAGACAGTATGGACGGACATTGGGAAATGATGGAATTACCTGTTGTTCAAAAACTAAGCTTCTTTCCAAATGGGTTTCCACAAGAATTACTTGATAAACTAACAGAATTTTCTGGTCGTAATATTGTGGGTAATCGTCCTGAATCGGGAACTAAGATTATTGAAGAATTGGGTGAGCACCAATTAGAAACTGGCGATTTAATCGTTTATACGTCGGGCGACTCTGTCATTCAAATTGCAGCAAATGAAGCAATTATTCCCGTTGAAGAATTATACCGTATTTGTGAATACGCGCGTAGCCTAGTCAATGGTCCTGAATATACAGTTGGACGTATTATTGCTCGTCCTTACATTGGGAAGACCAAAGACACATTCACTCGAACAGCCAATCGTCATGATTTTGCGTTAAAACCAACTGGAAAAACGGTTATGGATTACCTGCAAGAAGATGGGTTTAAAACAATCGGAGTTGGTAAAATTAATGATATATTCTCGAAACAAGGGATTGACGAGGGTTATCATAATGAAAGTAATATGGACGGAATGGACCATGTTGACCATGTTATGGCAGAAGATTTTACAGGTTTTTGTTTTATTAATTTAGTTGATTTTGATGCTATGTACGGACATCGACGTAATCCGATTGGGTTTGGACAGGCATTAATGGATTTTGATGTACGTTTGGGTACAGTTATTGAAAATATGAAACAAGATGATTTACTGATGATTACTGCAGATCACGGGAATGATCCAACATTTAAGGGTAGCGATCATACAAGAGAAAATGTGCCATTATTAGTTTACTCACCACAAAATAAAAAGAGCGTAAATCTAGGCACTAGAAAAACATTCTCAGATTTTGGTGCAACAATATTGGATAACTTTGGTGTTCAAGGTGAGGACAGGGGAACTAGTTTTTTAGATAATCTTGAATAATCAATATGAATGAAACAGACAATGGGGGAAACAGCGAATTATGAAAAGCTACGATGAAGAAAAAATAAAACAAATGCTACTAATTTCTCATTTGTATTATGAAAAAAATATGGGACAAGTAGAAATTTCCAAGAAAATAGGACTTTCTCGTCCAACCATCTCACGTAGTTTGCAAACGGCTAAAGAAATGGGATTAGTAAAAATTCAAATTGAAAATCCATTTGTTGATTTTAAAGAACTGGAACAACAATTGAGCGATAAATATAAATCTAAAATTAGCATTGTGCCGACTAATTATAAGGGAGAAACGACAGCCTTAAATAGCGTTGGTATGTTTGCGGCGGAGTATTTATCACGAATTATTAAACCAGAAGATATTATTGGAATTGGTTGGGGTAAAACGGTTCATGCGGTTACGAAACATATAGAAAAACGAAACGTTTTAGGCGTTCAGGCTGTTCAACTAAAAGGTAGTGTGAGCTTTGAGAACGAAAGAACTTATGCTTACGAAAGTATTACTGAGCTAGCTAAAGCTTTCAACACGCAGGCACGGTATTTACCATTACCAACAATTTTTGACAATGTGGAAACAAAAAAAATGGTGGAGAAAGATCGTTTTATCAAATCAATTTTGGATTTGGGAAGACAAGCTAATATTGCCATTTTTACTGTTGGTGTTATTGGAAAAGATGCGCTTTTATTTCACTTAGGTTACCTAAATGATGAACAAAAAAAGGAACTAGAATCTAAAGCGGTAGGAGATATCGCATCCCATTTTATTGATGAAAAAGGGAAGATTGTTAGTCAGGAATTAGATGACAGAACCATCGGAATTCAATTAGAGGACTTAAAAAAGAAAGAGCATTCAATAGTGGTAGCTTCTGATGTTGAAAAAGCAGCAGGCGTACACGCTGTTCTAAAGGCAGGGTACGCAAATACTGCGGTCATAGGTAGCAGCTTGGCGCAAAATTTAATTGACTATAAATAAAATTGGAGCGTGAAAAAAATGAGAATGGTAGATGTCATCGATCAAAAAAGAAACGGTAAGGAATTATCTGATGAAGAAATTCAATTTTTTGTGGACGGTGTTGTAAATGGATCTGTGCCCGATTATCAAATTAGTGCTTTACTAATGTCTATATATTTTCAAGATATGACTGATCGTGAACGTGCTTCTTTAACGATGAAAATGATGGAGTCCGGCGAACATTTAGACCTATCAGACATCCCCGGTATTAAAGTTGATAAACATTCGACAGGTGGCGTCGGCGATAAGGTTAGCTTACCTTTAGCCGCAGTTGTAGCGGCGGTCGGAATTCCTGTACCCATGATTTCTGGTCGTGGCCTTGGACATACGGGTGGTACTTTAGATAAATTAGAAGCTATTCCAGGTTACCAAATAGAGATAAGTGATGAAGCCTTTATTAATCAAGTTTCAAAAGAGAAACTGGCAATTATTGGTGCTACAGGTGGTATCGCCCCCGCTGATAAAAAAATATATGCCTTGCGGGATGTTACAGATACCGTCGATTCGATCCCGCTGATTGCTAGCTCAATAATGAGTAAAAAGATTGCATCTGGAACGGATGCATTGGTGATTGATGTTAAAACTGGGTCAGGCGCATTTATGAAAACACTGGAAGATTCTACAGCTTTGGCCACAGCACTTGTTGAAATTGGAAAAAGTGTTGGAATGGATTGTATGGCAGTTATTTCTGATATGAATCAACCTCTGGGTAATAAAATTGGTAACTCGTTAGAGATAGAAGAATCAATTGATATTTTGAAGAATAAAGGTCCTGAAGATTTACGTGAGCTGGTGTTAACTTTGGGAAGTTATATGGTTATTTTAGGCGGAAAAGCTGAAAAATTTGATGAAGCTAAGCAATTATTGGAAGAAGCTATTGAATCAGGAGCTGCTTTAGATCGATTCCGCGCGATGATTAAGGCACAAGGCGGAGATGAAACGGTCATTGAAGACTATTCAATCATGCCACAGGCCCAGTATAAATTTGAGTTGCCAGCTTTAAAGAGTGGAGTAGTAGCTAAATTAACGGCCGACGAGATTGGTATTGCAAGCATGATGTTAGGTGGTGGTCGTCAAAAAGCAGGGGATCAATTAGATTATGCAGTAGGTATTGAATTGCATAAAAAAATTGGCGATAAAGTTGAAAAAGACGAATCGTTAATGACTATTTACAGTAATCGTGAGGATATTGAAGACATTAAGTCATTAATTTATGACAATGTTGAAATTGCTGAACGTGCTGAAAAACCACAAATGATTTATAAAATTATTAAATAGAGTTTCAAATAGAGTTTCAAAAAGACTAGTTTTTAAACTAATTGAAAAGTGAGGATGATTTTAATGAGTACGCACATTGGAGCACAAGCTAATGAAATCGCAGAGGTTGTTTTAATGCCAGGCGATCCTTTACGAGCTAAGTATATCGCTGAAACTTTCTTGGAAGATATTCACCAATATAATACGGTTCGCAATGCTTTTGGTTACACTGGTAGTTATAAGGGACATAGAGTATCTATTCAAGCTTCGGGCATGGGAATTCCTTCAATTTCTATTTATGCAAATGAATTAATCCAATTTTATGGTGTTAAGAAATTAATTCGTGTTGGAACTTGTGGCGGTATGGGAACCGATATTCATGTTAGGGATGTCGTCATTGCGCAAGCAGCAAGTACAGATTCAGCTATTATTAATAATACTTTCGGAAGTGGCATGTACTATGCGCCAACTGCTGATTTTAAACTATTGTTAGCTGCGCACACGGCTGCACAACAACAAGGAATTACGGTTAAAGTTGGCAATATTTTATCGGAAGACCGTTTTTATAATGATGAAATTGATCGTAATAAATTAATTGAATATGGTATTTTAGGTTCTGAGATGGAATCCGCAGCATTATATATGTTGGCAGCTAAGTATCATGTACAGGCTTTAGCAATATTGACCATTAGTAATCATATTATAACGGGTGAAGAAACAACGGCCGAAGAACGAGAAAAATCATTCAACGAAATGATAGCGCTTTCTTTAGAAACTGCTATCTCCGCTGATTAAGGGAAGAGGCAATATCATGTTTATTATTATTAATATTATTGGTTTGTTATTATTTGTAGGATTAGCTGTTTTATGTTCCAAGAATCGAAAAGATATTAAATGGTATTCAATTGGAACAATGTTAGTCGTCAATTTGATTGTTTCATGGTTATTAACTGGCTTCCCAATTGGTAGAGATATCGTGTTGGGTGCGGCTAACGGTTTTAATGCGTTAGTACAGGTAGCTTACACGGGTATCGCATTTGCTTTACCAAGTTTAGTTCATGTTAAACAAATGGATTTTGTTGTGAGTGTGTTACTACCCATTTTAATGATTATTCCATTATTTGATATTTTAACGTATATCGGTGTTTTACCATGGATTATCAAATGGATCGGCCGTGGTTTGGCAAAAGTAACGGGCCAACCTAAATTTGAATCATTCTTTGCAGTTGAAATGATGTTTTTAGGTAACACAGAAGCTTTAGCTATTTCTGGAATCCAATTAAAACAAATGAATAAACAACGTAATTTAACTTTGGCGATGATGTCAATGAGTTGTGTGACCGCTTCAATTGTTGGGGCCTACACGCAACTTATGCCAGGACAATTTGTATTAACTGCAATTCCGGTTAACGTTATTAATGCTATTATTATTACTAATATTTTAAATCCAGTCGTTGTTCCAGTTGAAGAAGATACAATCGCAACAATGTCAGCTGAATCCGGCGAAAATGGTAAAGAACCATTCTTCTCATTTTTGGGAGATTCAATTTTAGGCGCAGGTAAATTAGTTTTGATTATTACTGCAAATGTTATCGCCTTTGTTGCATTGGCAGCTTTAGTAGATAAACTATTAGGTATCGTAAATCCATGGTTAAGTTTGGAACATATCTTAGGTATTATTATGTTCCCATTCGCTTGGTTAATGGGACTAAATACAGCAGATGCTTTCCAATTTGCGCAATACATGGGAACGAAATTAGTGACGAATGAGTTTGTTGTTATGGGACAAATTACCAATTCGGTTAAAGACCTCGCGCCTCATTACCAAGCCGTCTTAACTGTTTTCTTAACGTCATTTGCTAACTTCTCAACAGTTGGTATGATTATTGGTGCGTTCAAAGGGTTAGTTAACCATGAGAAAAACGAATATATTGCTAAGAATGTTGGCTTTATGCTCTTATCAGGTGTGTTAGTTTCATTACTTTCAGCAGCAACAGTTGGTCTCTTTATCTGGTAATTATAAAATAAGGTGTGAGTGAGATGTTACAAGGTTTAAAAGAAATGATTAAAAGAAGGACTAAAGTGACTATTGGTAAAAATGATCTTAAAACTGAGATTTTAGCGGGTGTGACAAGTTTCTTTGCGATATCATATATAATGATTGTTAATCCACTTATTTTAAGTGACGCAGGTATCCCCGTTAATTTAAGTATTTTTGCAACAATTATTATTTCAGTGTTAGGTTGTTTGTTGATGGCAGTTTGGGCGAATGCTCCCATTATTTTGACGCCTGGGATGGGTGTCAATGCTTTCTTCACATACACATTAGTTGTTGGCATGCATTTTACATGGCAAGTGGCAATTGCCGTTTCCTTAGTTAGTAGCTTTCTATATCTGGTGATTGCTTTTACACCATTAAGTCGTGTTTTGGCGGAAAGCATTCCGGATGTTTTGAAAACGGGAATTACGGTGGGAATAGGGTTATTCTTAGTTGAATTAGGGCTGGAAAAGGCAGGTTTAATTACCGCCGGATCAAATGGATCTTTACTGGCCTTTGGTTCTTTACAGAACCCAACAACGTTATTAGCACTGTTTGGATTAACGTTGACCGTTATACTATATGTTAAAAAGATTCCGGGAAATTTTATTATTGGGATTATTGTGACAAGTCTTGTAGGAGCAGCTTTTAAGATTAAAGGGCAAGCGACTACAGTTGATGTCACACAAATTAAAGAATACGGTAAGTTATTATTTCAGGGCGACTTTCAAGAAATTGGTCAGTTAAAATTCTGGTTGGCCGTCTTTTCAATGACGATGATTTTAGTTTTTGAATCGATGGGGCTGCTTGAAGGACTCTTACCCGATAAAAATAAATTTAAAAAGTCATTTCAAAGTAGTGCAATTACCGCTCTTCTATCAGGTATCTGTGGAACAAGTCCAACCGTGGCTGCTGCTGAAAGTGCCGCTGGTATTGAAAGTGGTGGTCGCACTGGGATTGTGGCGGGCGTTGCTAGCCTACTGTTCGCTAGTTCAATTTTCTTAGTTCGATTTTTGAAGTATGTGCCTGAGGCGGCAATTGCACCCGTAATCATTATTACAGGTGCTTTAATGATGCAACAACTTCAACATATACAAATTCAAGATTTTAGTGAGTGGTTCCCAGCCTTTTTGATTATCGTTTTAATTCCTTTATCAGGAAGTATTGCGATAGGATTATCATTTGGATTTGTTAGTTATCCGATACTAAAGATAATGACAAAAAAGACAGATATTTCGCCAATCATGTGGATTTTAAGTATGCTTTTCTTAATAAATCTGGTGTGCACCGCATTTTTAAATTAGTAAGATAATTTTATAAAATATAAAAAAGTATTTCGTTAGGTAAGAGCATTACTAGGCATCTTAAAACGAAGTACTTTTTAGTTTGTTCAAAATGAGTAGTTTTTGAATGAAAAAGTAACTCTCTTTAAAAGTTGATTCACCTTGTAATACAAATGCATTTGGGATAAGATTTAGAAGATTAAAATAAAGAGCGACAGTGAGCGCTCATTTTAGGAGGAATTGAATATGCAACAGACAACGGCAGTGAAGCAACACCAGAATCGACTAACTAGTTACCAAGGAAAGGTTGTCGCCTCAGCAACTGCGGGCTTTGGACTGGAGAATATGGATGTCATGTTCTTGTCCTTCGCCCTATCTTCAATTATTGGGGAACTTCACTTGAATGGGTCACAGGCTGGATTGATTTCATCAATCACTAATGTAGGGATGTTAATGGGTGGTGTGATTTTTGGCATGTTGGCGGATCGATTTGGGCGTATTAAAACGTTCACTTATACGATTTTCATATTCGCATTTGCAACTGCGGCCATGTTTTTTGCCAGTAATTTAACGACTATTTATATTTGTCGGTTCTTTGCAGGTATTGGTGCGGGTGGTGAATACGGAATTGGAATGACCATTCTAGCAGAGAGTTTTAAGAAGAAAGATATGGGCCGCATTTCATCGTACGTTGGTGTTGCAGGACAGGGTGGCGCTATTTTAGCGGCAGTTTTGGCAGCATTTATATTACCACAATTTGGTTGGCGAGCCTTGTTCCTATTTGGGCTAATCCCTGTACTAATTACATTCTTTGTTCGTCATCATTTGAAAGAAAGCAAGGCATTTGAAACAAGTAAACATGATGGAAAAGGTCAATTTAAGGCTTTGTTCGCTACACGTCAGTTAACACATCAAACACTAGGATTAATGTTCATGGCAATCGTTCAGATAGCTGGCTATTTTGGATTAATGAATTGGTTACCAGCAATTATGCAAAAACAATTGGGATTAACTATAGCGGGATCATCAACATGGATGATTTCAACAATCATAGGTATGAGCGCTGGAATGTTAACGTTTGGCTGGGTTTTAGACAAATTAGGTGCTCGATTAGCTTACGGAATATTTTTATTAGCTTCGGCGGTTAGCGTCTATATTCTGACGATACCAACGAATACCATGATGATGCTTTTTGCGGGTGCATTGGTTGGTTATTTCGCCAATGGCATGTTTGCCGGGTATGGTGCGGTTGTTAGTCACTTGTACCCAACGGAAGTTCGTGCAACTGCCAACAACGTGATTATCAATGTTGGACGTGCAGTTGGTGGATTCTCATCCGTGGTAATAGGGTTTATCTTGGATCACTACAATGTAATGGCGGTTATGATTTTCTTATCATTACTCTACCTGATGAGTTTTGTTGTAATGATGAGTATTAAAAATTTAAGAAGAAGAGAATACCTGTCATTTAATCGTGATTAAAATGGGCGTTAATAAATTAAAATAAATCAAAAAAAGGATTAACCTGCTGATAATTAACAGCGAGTTAATCCTTTTAAATTTGCTACATACCGTGTTCTAAAAGATATTGATATGTAACGTCTGATAAATCGGGTGAAATACGGACACGATGTAAGGTAAATAGTCCTTGATTCTCATTAGCTAGGCCTGGCAAAGTTGTTAAACCAAGTTCATAACCTGCGGCTTGGGCCAACTTAGGTGTTTGATCGTTAAAGCGGCCAACGGGATAGCAGATAATTGAAGTTTGTTGATGAAATTTATCATTTAACCATTTCTTTGAGTCCACAAATTCAAACGTCTGTTGCGCATCGGTCATTTGATTGAGCTCTTTATGATGAACGGTATGACTTTCGATGGTTACTAAACCGGATTGGCGCATTTCATTCATTTGTGGCATCGTTAATTTATTTTTATGCCCAAAGTGATTTGTAATATAGTTAATAGTTGCTTTTTTATGATATTTTTTTAGGGCCGGATAAGCTTTTTCGTAATTATCTTTGTAGCCGTCATCAAAAGTAATCCAAACGATTTTATTAGCAGGCTTTTTATGGGTTTTAAAAACCTCAATGACCTCAGCAGGCGTTAAAGTATAATAACCATTTTTTTGAAGCCATTGCATTTGATGTGCGAATTGGGCTTCGGGGATGCGTAATGAATTTCCGACAGAGATACTATGATACATTAAAATAGGAAATTCAGTTTCTCCTTTAAAGGATTGCCAATGTGAGCTATCAATCTTTTTTTCCGAAAGGGCCTTATTTTTCTGAATGGCTTTTTTTGGAGTAGAGGGATGATTTTTTTTAATTGGGTTACTTTGTTGGTGTGAGGCAGAGGGTGTTTTCTTCCCGATAAAAAATGATGTCCCGGCACCGATGGAAAGGATAAGTAATAATAAAATAAACCAAATTTTTTTTTGCTTTAACATAATGGGCTCCTTTTAGTTTAACTACCACTATTTAATTTACCATTATGATGTGGGAAGTTCCAACATTTTAAGAATAGATGATAAGCTAATTCGATAAATAATGTCAGAAAATATAGCTAATTTTATTTATAATAATGAGAGCGGTTTAAGAGAAAACCGGAAAGCGCTTGCTAAATATAGAAAATATATTTATACTATAATGATTGAAGACGCTTCCTATTTTTTTATAACGAATGAATCAAGAAGAATGGTCTGATAAATATACTAAAGAATTGAAGGACAAGTGCAATGGCAAAAATTATTACTGTTTTAGGATCAACTAATATTGATAAGGTTATTTCTGTACCCCGTTTTGCAACTAGTGGAGAGACTTTACACACACCCAATCATCAAATTGAAGCAATGGGTGGAAAAGGCTTGAATCAAGGCGTTGCAGCTGCACGTTCTGGTGCTAAAACTAACATGATTACTAAAGTTGGTAAGGAATTCGATACGTCAAAAAATATGAATGTCGAAAATTTGAGTACAGATCATGTGATGGTTTCAGAAACTGAAGAAACAGGACAAGCTTATATCACTGTTTCAGCAGAAACTGGAGATAACATTATTCATATTTATGGTGGCGCTAATGCTGATATGACAGCTGCAGACGTCCGCGCTCATGAAGCCGCTATTGCCGAATCAGACTTTTTGATTACACAATTAGAAATTCCAATGGAAGCAGTTATCGAAGGATTCAAGATTGCTCGCGAAAATGGCGTTAAAACAATTTTAAATCCTGCTCCAATGCCTGAAAATGGTGGATTACCAGCAGAACTATTACAATTAACTGATATTATTACACCTAACGAACATGAAACATTCTTATTAACTGGTATTGAAGTGACTGATGAACATTCAATGTTACACAATGCTGCTTACTATTTTGAACGCGGAATTGATACCGTTATTATCACAATTGGATCAGAAGGTTCTTTCTTTATGCGCGATAATGGTGAAGAAGGAATTGTTCCAGCATTCAAAGTTAGTGCCGTTGACACAACTGCTGCCGGGGACACATTTATTGGCGCTACAGCTACACGATTACATGCTAACTTAGATAACTTGGCTGAAGCCATGCGTTATGGATCGGCCGCCTCATCTGTAACTGTTTCACGTGCCGGTGCACAACCAAGTATTCCAACCGAAGCTGAAGTTTTAGCCGTTTTGGATGCTCACAAATAAATTTATATTTTTTGAATAGGAGATAAATTATGCGTAAAACAAATCTTTTGAATACAAAATTATCAAATGCAATTTCTGAAATTGGACATACCCAATGGTTAACAATTGGTGATTCAGGGCTTCCAATCAAGGATGACGGTCGTAAAATTGACCTTTCAGTTATACGTGGATTACCATTATTTATTGATGTCTTGGCCGCAACATTATCTGAAATGAAAGTTCAAAAGGTTTTCTTAGCTGAAGAAATTAAAACGGTAAATCCTGAACAATATACAGCTATCAAGGCATTATTGGATGATGACGTTGAAATTATTTTTATCTCTCATGACGAACTAAAATCGATGAGCCGTGATGATAATAATATTGCTACAGTAAGAACGGGCGAAATTACGCCATTTTCAAATATTGTTTTGGAATCAAATGTTGATTTTGAAGGCGAAGCAATTAAATAAATTATTAATTTAGGAATAGGAAGATATATATAATGAATATGTTAGGCTTATTTTTTTCACTTTTAGCAATTATTGGTTGGAGTGCTTATCCAACGTTAGTGTCATACTTTGGTGGTAAACCAGTTCAAGGTATTTTTGGCGCAACATGGGGAACTTTGATTGTCGCAATTGTTCTCTCATTAGTTACAGGAATGCCAATGTTACATGGCTCTAACTTCTGGTTAGCATTCTTGTCAGGTGCTGCCTGGGCCTTCGGTAATGTCTTAACAATTATGGCCTTTGGTATGAAAGATCAAGAAGGTAACGCCTTAGGATCCGCAAAAGCAATGCCAATTTCAACCGCTTTCCAAATTACAGCGAATGTTGTATGGGGAGTTCTAATGCTTGGTAACTGGGGTCCCGTTTCATCAAAAACTTATGGATTTGTAGCCGTTGTTATTATTTTGATTGGTGCTTACTTAACGACTTACCAAGAAAAAAAATCAGCCGGTAATAAAGAATTACTTACAAAAGCAGTTGGCGTGTTATTAATCGCCCAAGTGGGTTACTCATTATATGGAATCTTGCCACAATATACTAAAGGAACTGACGGTATGCATATGTTCCTAGCGCAAGCAATGGGAATGGCAGCCTTTGGGTTAGTTCTTGGAATATACGAAGTATCAAAAAACAATAATAATATTTTTACACAAAGTGTTACGTATAAACAAATTTTTTCAGGTTTCTTCTTTGCAATGGCAGCATTAGGCTACCTTGTTTCAGCTCAACCTGCAATGCTTGGATTGGCAACTGGATTCGTCCTTTCACAAGTTTCAATTGTCGGTGCAACAATTTCAGGAATTATCGTTATGCGCACTAAGAAAACGGGTAAAGAGTGGTTAGTCATTGCTATTGGTTTAGTCATGATTGTGATTGCCGCTGCCGTAACAGTTTTCTTAAAAAATTAGACATTAATTAAGTTGAAATAAACGACTTCGAATTCTTAATTTATACGGATTCTTAATGATATAAAAAACGCAGCTATCGGACTACAATCCAATGGCTGCGTTTTTTTAATGTTTTAAAGTAGCAGATAATTCTTTTAAAAATTGATTGTTATTTTTTTTATCAAAGGCACTAACAATATTTTGGTCATGATCAATGTCCTCTAAATCCAGAATTTTAATATTATATTTTTCTTCTAAGGTACCGTCATTCATTCCTGAATATAAAAAGGCCAACCCTTTACCCAATGAGACTGTTGAAAGACCTTCATCAAGATCTTTTACATAATAGTCGGCTCTTAAGTTAAAGCCATTTTTCATTCCTTGATTAACCACGTAATCAACAACTATTGGAGATTGTTTTCGCTCTAATAAGATGAATGTTTCCTGCTTTAAATCGGCAAACTTTAGTTTTTTATGATTAACCAAAGGATGATTAATTGGTAATGCAATCTGTAAGTTATTTTCCATGAAAGGTGATATTTCTACATCTGTATTTGATTGGAAATAAGAAGATAAACAAAAAACTAAATCATAACGGCCAGTAGTCACACCATCAGCTAGATTCATTGGTGTATCTGGACTTATTAAAAATTGGACATTTGGGTGCGCTACTTTAAATTGATCTAGTCGTTCATATAGTCCAGGTATATTGAAATTAGGTAGGACACCTATTTTTAAAACAGTAGCTAATTTTTTAGAATGGTCTTCATCGGTAAACATATGCGATAATTGATCGATTTGTTCTAGTATCTTCGTTGTTTCAATAAAAAATTTTTCGCCTTCAACTGATAACTTTAAAGAATATTTTTGTCGTATTAATAGTGTGACACCTAATTCATTTTCTAATTCGTTAATACGCCTACTTAGTGTTGGTTGTGAAATGAATAATTTTTCGGAAGCACGAGTAAAACTTTTTTCAGTTGCAACTTCGATAAAATATTTTAAGGTAGATAGTTTCAAAAGATGGCCTCATTTCCAAAAAAATATGTTTGTAGTAACTTCACCTAAAGTTACTACAAACATATTAATTCAACAAGCGTGATTGATTATTTTTTCATTAAAGGTAATTGTACATATGAAGCATATTCGCCACCAGTGTGCAGAACGTGGATACCCTTGTTATCTGGAGTACATCCAGGTGTTCCGGGCATTACGGCACCTAATTCATCTTTAGAACTAATCACAATTCTTAATGTTTCGCCTGCTTTGTATGATAATCCGACTGGACTTAATACAATATCTAACTCTACAATTTCTGAGTCATCAAGTTTTTTAACTTTATCAAACGTATAAGCCGGAATTTCATCAGTTGAAATTTTAGAATTTAATTGACGCATTGAAGCACGTAATCGACCCCAAGCTCCTTTGTAACGTAATGCAGAAGCGCCTTCTTGAGTGAAATCTTGAAGTGCTGCACCATGATTAGGAACAACAAATTCACTTAAAACATTTCCGAATTTATCTAATTTTTGAACCCAAACGAAGACGTCCATATCGTTGTATCCTTCGGCTTGCATAAATAATTTTGCTTTAGGATAACCAATAAATTGTGTTTCTTCATCAAAAGTCATTTGGAAAGAGGTACGTCCTGGAAGACCACCAGCCAAGTATTTTACTGGAAGATCTTCTTGTTCAGGTTTTTGTTGTAATGCTCTGAATTTACCATTCATGTAATATTTTGTGTTATTACTTTCAGCTGGAGGGAAAGCCTCAGCTGGAATATCAGTTTGGTTACCACCTTCAAAGTCAAGTACGCTGTAACGAACTCGAGGTGTATCAAGCCAATCATTTTCTGTACCAAGTAAGTAATAGTCAAAGAAACGACGTAATTCTTCAGTGTTAGCTTTGTCATAGTAATAAGGCCATTCTTGACGATCGTGAATGCGAAGCCATTTTTCTTTTGAGCCTAATGTACGCCATGAACGGAATGTTCCTAATGTGTGTAACGTATTTGAATAGCTTGCGATAACGAAAGCAGGAATCGTAATCTTGCTTGGGTCAGCAACTTTATCTTCCCAGATAGGTGCATCTGCTAAAGGAGCAGCTTGCATTTCTTTGGCTAAATCTTCACGTTGTGCACCTTTGGCGCTAACATGGTTAACTGCTAAACGTTCAATGAAATTTTCATCAGGAATTCCACCAATGAAGGCTAAATCGCGATAGCCATCGGCAAGTCCTTCAGTTGGGTTAATACATGTTAAATGTGGTGGCATTTCTGCAGCAATATACCATTGTGAGAATGCAAGGTAAGATGTTCCTGTTAAGGCAGTTTTACCGTTAGACCACGATTGTGCAGCTAACCATTCAATCAAATCGTAACCATCTTGAGCTTCTTGTGAGCCTAACATAGTTGTATTACCTTCACTATGTGCGATTCCACGCATATCAGGATTGCAGACGGCATAGCCATGTTCTACCCAATATGCTGGATCTGGTGCTTCAAATTTTGTTAAACCTGAATTCCATTGGTTTCCCATACCGAGCATTCCAAATAGATTTTTATAACGAGGAGCTGTTCCGGCACTTTTACCGTAAGGACTCCAAGCGATTAATGTAGGAACCTTATCTTCAGTTACGGGTAAATAAACATCGGTGTAGATAGTAACACCATCACGTAATTTTACAGGTACGTCTTTTAACATTCTGATATCGCATGAAAGAGGTTTAAATCCTTCAGCGATTTGTTGGCCTTTTTTTAAAATAACTTCTTTAGTTTCGAACGGGCTAAGGACACCATGTTCAATTCCATTATCTATATAATCAAACGATGGACTAAATTTCATATCTTCAGTAATTTTTACAGTCATTTGTATTACCTCCAGTTAGTTATGTTTAAGTTCTTCAACACCCCAAAGTATACAGATGAACATTTTGAATGTACAAGAGCGTATATGCATATGAAACTATTTAGTTATAGTATTATTCATTTTTTGAATAATACTATAACTAAAATGAGAGCGATGTATTTTGTTACGCAAAATGGAACAAAATACACAGTATTATGGTAACAAACGATAGGCACTAAAAGGCTATTAATTAGTCTTAAAACAACTTATATTAGGGGTGTAGAAAAAATAAAAAATATATAGGAGATGCTTATTATGAAAAGAGATTTTATCGATACTAAGACATACACGAAAGACGAAATTCAATATTTAATTGATTTAGGAATTCAAATGAAGAAGGATATTAAAGAAGGCAATTATCCTCAACTATTAAGTAACAAGACTTTAGGTATGTTGTTTGAAGAATCATCAACCAGAACACGTGTCGCTTTTGAAACAGCTATGACACAACTTGGTGGACATGCACAATACTTAGCACCGGGACAAATTCATTTAGGTAGTTCAGAAAGCGAATCATTGGGAGATACAGCAATTGTTTTAGCTCGTTTGGTAGATATTTTAATGGCTCGTGTTGCTAAACATGAAACGATTGAGATCATTGCAGAAAAATCAACCGTTCCTGTATTAAATGGGATGAGCGATTATAACCATCCTACACAAGAAATTGGCGATATCATCACAATGGCTGAAAACTTACCAGCTGGTAAAAAATTAAGCGATTGTAAAGTTGTTTTTGTAGGGGATGCAACCCAAGTTTGTGTTTCATTAATGTTTGTTACAACTAAAATGGGCATGCAATTCGTTCAATATGGTCCTAAAGGCTACCAAATCAAACCAGAAACATTAGCAATTGGCCAAAAAAATGCTGAATTATCAGGTGGTAGCGTCTTAATTACTGAAGATGTTGAAGAAGCAATGAAAAATGCAGATTTCGTTTATACAGATGTTTGGTATGGCTTATACGAAGCAGCATTGACATATGACGAACGTATGGCAATCTTCTATCCTAAATACCAAGTTAATGACGCATTAATGGCTAAAGCAAATGCCAACGCCAAATTCATGCATTGTTTACCAGCCAACCGTGGTGAAGAAGTGACAGATAGTGTCCTAGATTCAAAAGCATCAGTTGCATGGGATGAAGCAGAAAATAGATTAACAGCAATGAGAGCATTATTAGTTTACCTAATGGCACCAAGTATGAATTATTCCGACGAATTGCTTGATTCTTTGAAGGATGACACGCTAAAAAATTTATTGATAAATCGAGTTGATTCAACGAAATAATTTCTGATTTGTCAATAAATGGAGGCGGAGACTATGCAAGAAAAGAAACAATTCAGACTGTTTGATGCAGTCTTAATGTCGGTAGTTGTAGTATTAGTTGTTGAATCTGCAGCACCTGCGGCCGCTATTGGACCATCACAATTTTTCTGGTGGGGAGCACTTCTCTTATTCTTCTTTCTACCTTATGGGTTAATTTCCGCGGAATTGGGAACGACTTATAATGATGAAGGTGGTATTTACGATTGGGTTAAAAGAGCCTTTGGTAGAAAATGGGGCGGAAGAGCCGCTTGGCTCTATTGGATTAATTTCCCCATCTGGATGGCTAGTTTAGCCGTTTTATTCAATGAAGTAATTGAACAAATTTTCCGAGTTAAAATAGGAACGGGAATGGGTATTGGAATCGAACTCTTATTCATTTGGGGTGTTACTATTATTTGTTGTTACCCAATTGCAGATAGTAAATGGATCTTGAATTTAGCCGCAATTGCGAAAGTGATTATCATGTTGAGTGTGGGTGGCCTAGGTATTTACCATGCAGCTACTCACGGTTTGGCTAATGATTTTTCAGGAACAGCAATGTTACCTAAATTTGACGCAACAAGCTTAGGCTATATATCTGTAATTCTATTCAACTTTTTAGGATTTGAAGTTGTGGCTACAATGGCCGGAGATATGAAAAATCCTAAGAAACAAATTCCACAAGCTATTATCTGGGGTGGTGTTCTAATTGCCGTCTTCTACCTCTTTGCTGCATTTGGAATGGGAGCTGCCATTCCAAGTAGTCAACTATCAACATCTGGTGGATTAATGGATAGTATTCTATTATTAGTTGGACACTATAACTGGTTTGTTGTTACGATTGGGGTACTCTTCATGTACACCTTGGTTTCTAATCTAGTTTCTTGGTCAGCAGGGGTTAATTATGTTGCCTTATACGCTGCTAAAAATAACGACTTACCAAAAATCTTCAAAAAAGAAAGTAAAAAAAGCCATATGCCAATTGGGGTAACTATTTTAAATGGTGTTATCGCAACTGTCTTGGTTATTGCCGCACCATTTATCCCCAATCCCAACATTTTCTGGGCGTTCTTCTCCTTAAATGTTGTTGCGCTATTAGGTTCATATATATTAATGTTCCCATCATTTTTACGCTTACGTAAGATTGATGGCGATCGAGAACGTCCATTTAAAGTTCCAGGCAGACCACTGATGATTAAATTAATGACTTGGATTCCGATGGTCCTCTTAATTTTGACATTAATTTTAACGGCCTTTCCGTTGAATGGTGGTCAAGCAGAAATAAGTAGTAAAATACCGGTATTAGTGGGAACCGTTATAACAATTATTATTGGTGAAATTTGTATTAATTATGCTGAAAAACAAGGTAAATAAACCGAGAGAGGAAGTAATTAAATTATGAAAACTTTAGACACATCTCCAAAAACAGACGGATACCATATGCCAGGCGAGTTCGAGGAACATAAAGGCGTTTATCTTTTATGGCCAGAACGTCCAGATAACTGGCGAGAAGGGGCAAAACCAGCCCAAGCTGTCTTCGCTGAAGTAGCAGCAGCAATTGCTAAGTTTGAGTCAGTAACAGTTGGTGTTAGCGATCGTCAATATACGAATGCGCGTCATGTACTTGCTGACAATATTGAAGTGGCAGAAATATCAAGCGATGATGCATGGATTCGTGATTGTGGACCAACATTTGTTGTTAATGACAAAGGCGACGTTCGTGCCGTTGATTGGACCTTTAACGCTTGGGGTGGCCTAGTTGATGGGCTATATTTCCCTTGGGACAAAGATGATAGAGTTGCACAAAAAGTATCAGAGTTAGAAGGCCGCAATCGTTACCGACTAGATGACTTTGTGCTAGAAGGTGGATCAATCCATGTTGATGGGGAAGGAACGTTAATTACAACCGAAGAATGTTTATTATCTGATGGACGTAATCCTCAATTATCAAAAGAACAGATTGAAAGCATTTTAAAAGAATACTTAAATGTTGAAAAAGTTATTTGGTTAAAAAATGGGATTTATTTAGATGAAACCAATGGTCACGTTGATAACATTGCTAATTTCGTTAAACCAGGTCAAATCGCTTTGGCATGGACGGATGATCAAGATGATCCGCAATATGCAATTTCTAAGGAAAATTATGATATTTTAACAAACGCAACAGATGCTAAAGGTCGTAAAATTCAAGTTGAAAAATTATATGTTCCTAAACCAGTTTTAATTACGGCTAAAGAAAGTGAAGGCGTAGATGCAGTTGATGGGACATTGCCACGTTTAGAAGGAGATCGATTGGCAGCTAGCTACGTTAACTATTACACAGCTAACGGTGCAATTATCTACCCACTTTTCGACGATCCAATGGATGAAAAGGCTAAAGAAACCTTACAAAAATTATATCCTGATCGTGAAATGGTCGGCATCTTGGCACGTGAAATTTTATTAGGCGGTGGCGATATTCACTGCATTACGCAACAAGTCCCAGTTGGCAGATAGGAGATTATGATGGCGAAAATTGTTGTCGCGCTTGGCGGTAATGCAATCTTATCGAATGATGCATCTGCCAATGCTCAAAAAGAAGCAGTTCAAGGAACAGTCAAAGCGTTAATTAAATTTATTGAAAATGGTGATCAGTTAATTATTACGCACGGTAATGGACCACAAGTTGGTAATCTATTGCTACAGCAACAAGCAGCGGATAGTGAAAAAAATCCAGCTATGCCTTTAGATACTTGTGGCGCTATGACTCAAGGAAGTATCGGTTATTGGTTCCAAAATGCTATGCAAGAACAATTGGCTAAAAAGCAGATTGATAGAAGTGTCGTTTCAATTGTGACACAAACGATTGTGGATGAAAATGATCAAGCATTTGAGAAACCAACTAAACCAATTGGTCCTTTCTATAAGGAATCAGAGTTAGAACAGATGACTCAATTGCATCCTGACTGGACGCTGGTTGAAGATGCTGGGCGAGGTTATAGAAGGGTCGTCCCTTCACCTCAACCGCTTGAAATCAAAGAATATCCGGCTATTAAACAAATTGTGGATGCTGGTATTATTCCAATTGTCTCAGGTGGTGGCGGTATCCCCGTTATTCGTAAGGAAAATCAATTAATTGGGACTGAAGCAGTTATTGATAAAGATTTTAGTGCTGCTAAGATTGCTGAATTAATCAATGCCGATCAGTTAATTATTTTAACTTCTGTTGGTGGCGTCTTTTATAATTATGGTAAGTCAAATCAGGAAGAAATTTTTGATGTTACGGCCGAGGAAATACAAGGCCATATTGATGATAAAGAATTTGCTGCGGGTAGCATGATGCCCAAAGTAAAAGCTGCCGTTCAATTTGTGCAAAAGACAGGTAATCCTGCCGTGATTGGCGCTTTAGAAGATGTTCAAGATATTATCAGTGGAACAAAAGGAACCACAATTCATCAATAATTAGAGAAGTAACTAGTCGTCTCAAGCTAGTTACTTCTTTAGTGTATACTGATTAAAGGAAAGAAATACGGAATGGGGTTCATTTATGAAAATTATGGGATCAACACCTCGAAAAGATCATTTTTATCTACCTGCAGAAACGATTCGACACCATGAATCAATAATGATGTGGCCAGAACGCCCCGACAACTGGCGTAATGGCGCAAATGATGCGCGCCGTGCCTTTATTGAGATTGCGGTAATTGTAAGTCGCTATGAACCAGTGACTATGTTGGTTTCAAGACAACAATATAAACATGCCCGCCATTTATTGCCAGAATCAATTAGGGTCATTGAAATGAGCTTTGATGATGCTTGGATAAAAGATATTGGGCCAACCTATGTATTGAACGACCAAGGCGATATTCGAGGCGTCGATTGGCGCTTCAACGCATGGGGCGGACTAGTTGATGGCCTATACTTCCCATGGAATATGGACGATCAAGTTGCAGAAAAATTATGTGAACTTAATCGAATTGATTATTATCGATTAGAAGAATTTATCCTGGAAGGCTGCGCTTTTCATACCGATGGTGAGGGGACTCTGATTGTTACGGAGGAATCCATCTTGTCAGAGGGTCGGAATGGTCAAATGACTAAACCTGTTGTAGAAACGATTTTGAAAGCTTATCTAGGTGTTGAAAAAATTATTTGGCTTAAATATGGCTATTATATGGATGAAACTAACGGCGACGTTGATAGCATGTTGAGTTTTGTGCAACCTGGGGAATTAGTACTTACTTGGACTGATGATGTGGATGATCCACAATATGTGATATCGCAACAAGCATATGATGTTTTAAAAAATGCTACAGATGCGAAGGGTCGCCAATTTAAGATTCATAAATTACAAATACCAAAACCTTTATTTGCTACTGAAGATGAAAGTAACGGCGTTGACTTGGTAAATGGTCTTCTGCCACGCTATCCAGGAGACCGGCTAACGGCGAGTTACGTTAACTTCTATCTCGCGAATGATGTTTTAATTTTACCCGTTTTTGATGATCCACAAGATAATATTGCTATCGAGAAAATGTCTCAACTATTTCCAGATCGTAAGGTAGAACCTGTTTATGCACGAGAACTTTTGTTAGGCGGCGGTAACGTACACAGTATCGTGGACGCATTACCAACGTATACGGGGGTGTAAAATGAACTTTTATGAAATTGTTAATGGAAACATTGAGAAAATTAATAAGAATGAACAAATTTTATTAGATTTCGTCATTAAAAATATGGATAGCATTAAAAATAAAAATATTCGTGAATTAGCGGCTGAATGTTTCGTATCCACCACGACATTTCTAAGATTTGTTCGTAAAATTGGGTTTTCTGGTTATAGTGAATTTATAACCGTCATTAAATATACAATGATCACTCAAAATAATATTGAAAAAGATAAAACCTTCGCAATTAACCAGGTAGAATATCGCGAAGAATATTTAAAAAATATTAATGAAACCGTCCGTGTTTTAGATAATGATAAATTAAATAGAATAACAGCAGTAATGAATAAACGACCACATTTATATATTTTCGCGAAGGGCTTCAGTAAGTATGCAGCTGAATATATTGAATATCTTTATACATTAAATAATTTTATTGTTATTTTTCCTAAAAATTTTGAACAACGTCAACTGGCTTACCGTAATATACAACCTGATGATTTATTATTTGTCTTCAATTACGATGGTGAGGACAAGGAACTGATTGAGATTCTGCAAATTATTGAAAGAAAACGTGAATATGCGTTATTAGTTTCCATTACGGGTGCGAATAATAATACCATCCAAAATATGAGTAATATCAATTTATATTTATTCACCGATGAATTGTATCAAAATCGGATTGAAATGACATCGCATGTTTCGTTAATTGCTATTATGGAATTGCTGTTGTATCAATATAATGAAGGTATTAAATAAGGGTCAGAATAAAAAAGTCATTCTTAGGGATGTCTTTTTTTATTACTTATAAACCTAATAAGACTTTAGTTAAAGGCAGATAAATAATAAGTTATTTATCTAAAATAGCTACCCTTTATAATTGTATACGGGGTTAATTTAATGTTATTATACAGTGTGCGAAAGCTTTACGTATAAACTTACATAGTTTTAGAGGGTAGAAAGGAATGACCGTATGAGATAAATATTGCGCTAGTTGCAATATTAGAAATGGTTGGGTTAAGTATAAAGGAGTGTTGGTTTTATTCGAGGGCCAATGCTTAGGCAGAATTAGACCGAAACAAAATGCTACGGCGGGGGCCATAATAGCGATGCGAGATGATGTGCTTTGGAAAATATCATCTGATGCGGATGGATGAACCAGGTCCGATTTTGATTTCAATGAATATCATAGCGGATAAAATAACTATGGTATTCATATAACTGTGGGGGAAACAAAATGATTAAATATATTTTAGCAATTTTTAGTATTAGTATTATGTTTGGAATAACGGCTTCAAAAGTTTTTGCTGCAAGTGATCCGGTATTGAACGGGACAACTGACGCAACGGTTAATTTAACGGGAGGGGCTAGCGGGCTTTCAATCGCGGCGGCGCCAAATTTTAATTTTGGTAAGTCTGAAATAAGTAGTGTGGCAACGACGTTAACTTCCAGTGGAACAGCAAGTGATGGTTCAGCTATAGCAGCACAGGTTTCAGATGCTCGTGGAACAGGCGAAGGTTGGGATTTACGAGTTTCATTAGGATCTCCCTTTAAATTAAGTGACTCAGAGGGTGGACATTTATTAAATGGAGCCGTTTTAAAATTAAGAACGAAAACGGCGACGAGTACGGGTACCGGACAGGCACCAGGCACATTAGTAAATGAATTGACACTGAATGCTGCTTCACAATCAAGTGTTAGAGCTGATGTCGGTCAAGGCATGGGAACTTGGAGTATGCCTTATACGAATGCTACTTTGATGGTTCCGGCGGGAAATTATATTGGTGCTTATACGGCCACAATTAATTGGTCGTTAACTGATGCGCCACAAAAATAATCTGCGACAGTGGGGCTGTCCCGGGTTATTTTGTATTGAAATAAGTAAACTTAAAAATGCTGTTTTGTTAGTACATAGGTTAAAAAGACGGCCAGCACGTAAAAAGGGGATTTCTGAAATGAAAAGAATGATTTTAGCAATCAGTATAGTGGGTATCATTTTGAGCTACATGGCACTGGGGGAAACGCATGTTCAGGCGAATTATGAAAATAATCCACCTCAAAGTATTAAATTAGATAATATCTTTACGACACCAGCCGGATCTGATAGTACAGTTGTCCAAAATGGGGCGACAAAGAAGAGTTATGTTCAGCTTACCCCAGATAAAGGAAATAATAAAAATGGGGCAATTTGGTCAACAGAGAATAATACATTGGATTTAACGAAGGATTTTGAATCATCCATGTATGTCTATTTTGGTGGGATGTTTGATAATGCTGCTGATGGTATGGCCTTTGTTATGCAAAATGATAAGGATCGAGGTAACAAAATCATTAAAGGTAGCGGTGCTCAAATGGGCGTCTGGGCCAGCGATGTACATTATGGTCCGTTCGATGGTATTCAAAATAGTTTTGCGGTGGAATTTGATTCTCATTATAATGATGGGTTTGATTGGAATGTTGGTTGGAAAATTGGTGATCATTTGGCATGGGGATTCCCAGGTCAGGAATCAACGTACAAGGATAAGGGCGAAGGGAACCGAATATTAAATCATAACAATGTACAAAGTATTCAGCAAATGTCGAATGATAGATGGCATTCATTCAATGTTAAATGGAATGCGGCAACCAAAGTGCTACAGTATTCTTATGGAGATATAAAGGACAAGGTAGGAGACGAAACCCCGGTAGTGTTACCGGTAGTCAGTGTCAAAATTGATCCACAAACTATTTTTGGTGGGACTGATGTTGTTTGGGGATTTACTGGGTCGACAGGTAGCAGTACCGAAAATAATCAAGTTGCTTTCGCTAAAGTTCCTGGACTAGTTAACGAAGAAGCTACCGAGACGGTAACCAATAGTTCTGGTGACGTTGTTGCCGGTAAAGATGTTACTGGTAAGAAAGTTAGTTTGGGCGATAACTTACATTATAAAGTCGGTTCAAAATATACAAGTGGTAAACAAGATTGGGAAAATATCTTAGCTGACTTCAAGTTAGACGGGGACGTGACATACAAACCCGGAACGCTTAAAGTTGTTAAAAAAGCGCAAGACGGAACTGAAAAAACGACTTCGTTACCCGACTCATCTTGGTCAAACAAGGCGTTATCTAAGGTTAATTTAGGTAAATTGGGAACGTATACTACCGATGCTAATAGTTCGGCTTATATTACTTTTGATGTGACCGCCGATAAGGTAGGGATGGTAAAACAAAGTGAAGCCGCATTGAACGGTGACAACTATTTAACAAAAACTAATGCATTAAGTTATGAAATTTCACAAAACAAGGCACCCACCATTAACTTGGCTGATGCCGGTAAATCAGTTGATGTGACTGAGGGTGATGCTTACAAATTTAATGGTACTTGGAAAGATGTTGATAGTGATACTGCCAACTTGTCTTATTCTGTAGATGGTGGTAGCGCCGTTTCATTTGCGAGTGACGTTAAAAATGATCCAAAAGGGCAAAATCATAATTATTCATCAACGGTTTCGGCCACTTCCTTACCTTTAGGAACACATAAGGTAAGTGTTTACGCCGTGGATTCAGATGGCGCTAAATCAAATGTTGAGACAGTTACGATTAATGTTGCAACTGCGGGGCTTTTACAGTTTGTAAATATCCCTACGACAACCAGTTATGGATCAATAGAAATACCAGCGGGCAAAGAGTCCGTTGATATTAGTAGAGGGAATGACTGGGACGTTAGAGTGAAAGATACCCGAAAAACGGGTAGCCATTGGCACGTTGACTTAACGTTAACAGAGCCTTTTACAACAGGCAAGGGGACGGCAAATGAACATGTGCTGAAAGAAGCATTAGTTTATAAAACGGGTACCAGCCAAACAGAATTTACCGTTGGAACGGCGGTAAAGGTATACGATAAAACAACCGTAAATGGCGATGACGTACCCATTAAATGGGCGGATGACCAAGGTGTTTTGATGGTCGCGCATAGTGCTGATTATAAAGGCGCATACGCAGCCAAACTCAACTGGGCATTGGTAGATGCACCGTAGAATATAAAAATAAAGAGTCGCACAATCAATTACGATTGCACGACTCTTTATTTAGTTAGTTTATTGAAATTAGCTCCAGCGATTTGATTTTCCTGGTAAAACCATTAAAATGATGAACCAGATATAACCAATGATAGGGATTAGTTGAAGTAAAATCCACCAGCCAGAACGATCCGTATCATGTAAACGACGAACGGTTACTGATAAGTTTGCAAGCCATACTAAGAATACGACGATATTTCTTCCGGTTGCAAGAGCCAGATCGCTGAAATTGTAGATATCCGTTATCGGATGACCTACAGAAAAGGTATAAATATTAACAATTAAGAACCCAACAATGGTATTAATAATAGCTGGCCACCAAAAATCTGATCTACGTGCCGTGTCAGAGAAATTAGTGATGTTGTTCCAGAAATTTTTATATGATTCGATCATGATAATAGCCCCCTTTTTATAAAGCTTTTAAAGTCATCATTTTTGGACTAAATATAGTTAAACACTAAAAAAATATATATTAGTATTTAACTACATGTTACTATTTTATCCTTTATAAGTATATTAATATGCATTATTGTAAAAATTTGACTATTATTACTGATGAATGTGATAATCATTTTAATATGGAAGGTTGATAAATGTAAAAATGAATAAGGCTGTGATATTATGAGAAGTATAAATTAAATATCTAATTGGAGGATACTTATGCATCGAACCTTACATTTTTTAAATAAAAGTTATCGAGTATTTTTTCGTCATTGGAAATTGTATCTTCTCCTAGTAATTGGGACAAATTTCATTTTATCGCAGGTGATCCAACCTATACTGACTGTGATAGTCAATACGATACTCAGTAGTAATCATGTTGAATATTTAACTTACACTAATATCATCTCGGTGATTGTAAATAGGCCAATCCTGCTGATTGAGCTTATTCTGGTAATATTAGCCATTTTAGGAATCGTGTACGTTCAGATGGCTTTTATGATTAGAAGTATTCGATCTATTCGTTATGATTTGAAAATTGGGTATAAGGTATTATTAAAACAATCTATCCACGATGTCCTTGCGTTACGTCCTTTGACGGCATTACTCGTAACTTGGTATTTTGTATTGATTCTGCCTTTTGGGGAAGTATTATTTAAGTCCTCCCTGTTGAGTAAAGTGACAATTCCCGATTTTATTATCCAGGATATGTGGGCGAGCCCAACTATTTGGGGACCTATACTGATTGTTTATGGATTGGCCTTTTTCTTCTCTATCCGATTAATTAGTTTTTTACCAACATTATTATTTAGTTCTGAAAAAAGAACGGGTCAATTAATTAAGCTAAGTTGGGATTCAGCCCGCGGCCGATTTTGGACAACCTTATTGAAAGGGTTAGTTATTACAACTTCTCTGGCGATTTTGGCAGTGATTAGTCAAATTGGCTTATACGCAATTCAAAGTTATGCGGACACTCATTTACAGGGGCAGGCACTAGTAATAGCTATGGTTAATTTACTTCTTCTAGAATTCTTTAGCCAAGTTGTTCTTGCGTTAAGTGTTGTTTTGTTATTGGGTATCGCTTTGGATATTTTTGAACAACATCAACCACAGCTACAACCGGTTCAAGAAATACACACTAAAAGTAAACGAATGATTGGATTGCGTCGAGCCGGTGTAACGCTTGCTATTTTACTGATTGCGGGAACCGTCTCCATCTATAATTATGGTTATTTAAAAGGGCTGCTTGGAGACTATCCGGTCCTTATTTCACATCGGGGAGTTGACGATGGAAACGGGGTACAGAATACAATTCCTGCATTGGAGAAGACCTCCGCAGAGAAGCCGGATTATATTGAAATGGATATTCAGGAGACAAAAGATCACCAATTTGTTGTGATGCATGACCCTAACCTAGAAGCTTTAGCTGGGGTTAACCGAACTGTCCATGATTTAACGTTGTCAGAATTAACAGCATTAACGGTTAGTGAAAATGGGTATTCAGCAAAAATTCCGAGTTTTGATCAATATTTAGATGCGGCGGAAAAACATCATCAAAAATTATTGGTTGAAATTAAGGTATCTCCACAGGATAGTCCCAATATGACTAAAAATTTCGTGAAAAAATACCAGAAAAGAATGCTAGCCGATAAAAATAGAATCCATTCTTTGAGTTATGACGTTGTTTCACAAGTGAAAAAACAAGCGCCAAATCTCTATGTCAGTTTTATTATGCCTTATAATATTTCGTTCCCTAATACGCCAGCGAATGCGTATACCATGGAAGCAACAACTTTAAATGACACCTTTGTTAGTCAGGCCCATGATAAGAAGCAAGACGTGTACGCCTGGACTGTGAATGATGATAGCGTTATGCAAAATATGATGTTTATGGACGTAGATGGTATTATTACGGATCAGTTAAGTACGCTTAAAGATGTGGTTAAGGCCAATAATGATCATCCAAGTTATGCAAATAGACTATCATTATTTTCAAATCAGTTATCTGGGTTTGATGTAACTGTTGAAAACTAGTTGGTGGTTTATAACAAGAGCTAAAGTTATGTTACCGTTTACACTTGTTGGATAGCATGCTATGCTTAAACCGTTATTGAACTGAAAATATGATTGAATTAGGAGTGTGCAGTATTTATGATTAAAATTATCGCATCAGATATGGATGGCACATTATTGAATAATGAAAATAGTATTTCTGAAGGTAACGCGAGTGCTATTAAGAAGGCACAAGCAATGGGAGTAACCTTTGTAGTCGCAACTGGACGCAGTTATGATGAAGTTAAACCTTTGATTGACGCGGTGGGCATCAATGCACCAATGATTAATTTCAATGGGGGTGCTACAACAACTGAAACTGGGGCGCAAATTCATAGTTTTCCAATTTTAAAAGATGAAGCAAAAAAAGTGATTGAACTTTTAAAAAATGAACATGTATTTTTTAAAATTATGACATCAGACGGCGTTTACTCGGATGACCCACTTAAATATGATGAGGCTGTTGTTAAATTGCGATTACAGCCGATACATTATGTTGATAGCTATAACGAAATAATTGATAATACAGAGATAGATCTGTTTAAAGTACTTATTCGAAAGACTGATGGAGCTGATGATTTATTGGTTATAAAAAATAAGATTGAAGAAAACACCACGCTGGTTGTTACTTCTTCTGGAGACAATAACCTTGAAGTGAATCATGGTAACGCGCAGAAGGGTATTGCATTGAAACGATTTGCTGATGATCTGGGTATTCCAATGTCAGATGTAATGGCAATCGGTGATAACCTGAATGATATCTCAATGTTGAAAGTGGCAGGTGTTAGTTATGCCATGGAGAATGGGCATCAAGAAAATAAAGATGTTGCTAACCATCGAGCAAAAACAAATGTTGAAGATGGTGTTGGAATAGCAATTTTGGAACAATTATCTCAGGAATAATAACGAAAAAAGACTGAATACCATTTATGGTATTCAGTCTTTTTTCGTTATTATTTAATCGGCAATCATGTCGCCGGCTGTTGGGCCGGCATCTAATTTATAAATACGTTCGATATCAATAACGACGGCATAATGAGTTTCTGGTAAATGACGTTCTGCACCAAATGCTACGGCATTATCAAAAATTTCACCTGAATTAAATAAGTGAGCCGTTCCTTCAAAACGGAACCCTTTTAAGTTAGGGCGATCAACAACGGCAACTGCCGCACGACCATTATCTTGAAGATTGTGTAGGGCTTGTTTTGCCGTTTCTTCATTGTAAATCAAATGTGTATCATCAAAAACACGCATTGATCCTTTTGGACCAACTTGTGGAAAGCCATTTTCATCTGCGGTTGAGAGAAAATTAAGTTGTTCAGAAATCATTTTCTTCATATCTTCTGTTAATTTTGCCATTGTAAGATCTCCTTATTTAATTAGTTATTGTATCTAGAATTTAGCACACGACTGGTAGATTGGCAAAGAATAAGCTTTATAAGAGGATAAATAAAAAAGATAAACTATATTTAGAAAAAAGGTTGTAAATATGTCTAAAAGAACTATACTTATATGAGTCTAACAGACATGTCTAAAAGAAGTATTGGAGAAAGGATTTTAAATTTATATGTATGAGCTATTAATTCTAGCGGCGTTAATGAGTCGCAATATGTCAGGCTATAAATTACGATTGATTTTGGAAAATGCAATGTCGCCAAGAAGGAAAATTTCAAATGGCGTTTTATATCCCGTTCTGGATAAACTAAAGGTTAAAGGGTACATTTGTTTTGATGAGGACCAGAATGCTCGTGGGACTAAGACGGCGTATATTACTGAATCAGGACGGGACTATTTTCATGAACTAATGGAAAAACCTGTTGTTCATGATTCAAAATGGGATGATATGTATCGTTTTAAAATGCGAGGGATGACCTATATGAGTGTGGTCGATCAAGTTGCCATTTTGCGTGACTATTTCGGTGAATTAGATGCAGACTTCCATGTTTATATGGCCGTTAAGAACCACTTAGAAGATTTAAGGGAAGCTCATCCAACTACAGAGGACTATTACCAATGGCAAATTCGGACTACAGATTTTGTTATGACGGTTCTTGAAACAAAAATGAATTGGATTCAAACGCAAATAAAAGAGATACAGAAAATGGGGAATAAAAAATGAAAAAAGAAACAAATCGCTGGGTAGCATTATTCGCTATGAGTCTAGGTGTTTTTATGGGACTTTTGGATGTTACAGTAGTAAATGTGGCATTACCAAGCATGGCAATTGATTTTAAAACAACTTTTAGTAACTTACAATGGATTTTAAATGCTTATACGTTAATGTTTGCCGTCAGTTTATTAATTGTCTCAAAATTAGGAGACATGTTTGGCCGGAAAAAAATATTTATTTTAAGTATGATTTTATTTACAATCGCCTCAGTTGTCAATGGACTTGCACCAAACTTACTTGTTCTTGATATTGGTCGAGCTGTTCAAGCAATAGGTGGATCAGGAATGATGAGTTTATCAATGGCTTTGGTGGCCTCTAACTTTTCAGGACGCGAACGTGGGACTGCACTTGGTATATTAGGTTCGGTTATCGGATTTTCAACGGCAATTGGGCCTTTGGTCGGCGGTCTTCTAGTTGAGAATTTTGGCTGGCCTTCAATTTTCTTTGTTAATTTACCAGTTGGTATTATTGCGGTTTACTTGGTTTTCAGAAATGTAAAAGAAACACCTGCATATGGCGCTGAAGAATCAATTGATTTTATGGGTATGATTCTTTCAGCAATTGGATTGTTCGCCGGCATATATGGATTGATTCAAAAAGAACAACACATGCATTGGGCATGGACGGATATGCGTATTATGGGATGGTTAATTGCTTCAATTTTAATTCTGGCAATATTCGTTTTTGTGGAATTAAAAGTTAAATCGCCAATGATGAATCTAACATTGTTAACAAATCGTCATTTTGTTGGCGTGGTTATTCTTGCATTTGCACTTGGAGCAGGGATTTTTGCATTAGCTGCTTATCAAACGAGTTTAATGCAAAATTACATGGGATACTCAGCCTTTACCACAGGATTGAGACAATTACCTATGAGTTTATGGTCGCTTGTTCTAGGACCATTTACGGGCGTTTTAGGATACAAGTTTGGTAAGAAATGGATGATTGCATTTGGATTTATTATTGCCGGAGTTGGTCTATTTACATTTAGTCGAGTTTCAACGACTGATTTTACTTATTTACAATTATTACCCCTTCTTGTTTTAACAGGACTGGGAAATGCAATTATTAATCCGATGATTAATACGGCTGCTATGGATAATATTAATCCGAAAGAAATTGGCATGGCTTCAGGTTTATTGAATGTTTTTCGACAAATTGGGATTACGGTAGGTGTGGTTGTCCTTGGTTTGGCACAAACTAAAGCGTATGAAGCAAGTTTGAATACCGGCTTCAGTGATAGTCATATGCCTAACGCAGCAGCGACTGGTATTCATCAGGCATTAGTGAACGCTGGCGCTTTTTCAGGACACATGGTTGCGTGGAGTCAAAAAATGATTTCAACACCATACGCTACTAAAGTTCAAGATATTGTGTTGACGGCCTTTAACAAAGGGATGATTCAAGTTGTTCTAACTTCATTAATCATGATGATTATCGGAGTGTTAGCCGCAATCTTTTTATTGAGAGAAACAAAAAGTGTTGATCAAAAATTAGATAAATAGAAAATATTTATCTAACTTCATAAAAATGTGTATAATATATCGATTGAATATATTATTTAATCTACATGAAAGTATGGACATATAATTAATTATTTCTGTTTGATATTTTTATAATATAGATTTATAGTATATATAAAGAATACGGTTGCAAGGAAAGTAGTTAACGCGTTTTCCGCTCAGAAAGATATCGGATAATGCGAGATATCAAAACGTTGTTAATGAATTACATCTTGAAGAAAAATACCGCGGCTCACTCCCGTTATAGGGTGTAATGAAGTGGTACGTTGATGATTTAGTTAGCGTACAATTAGGGTGGTAACACGGTGTATTCGTCCCTTTGGCTGGTAGCAGTCGAAGGGGCTTTTTTTGTACAACAAAGGAGGAGTTTGAAATGACAGACAATATTATTAATGAATTAACATGGCGGGATGCGGTAAATCAACAAACTGATGCAGAGGGTTTAGCGAAATTAGTTGCGAATAAAAAAATATCACTATACTGTGGTGTGGATCCTACCGGTGGTAGTATGCATATTGGACATTTAATTCCTTTTATGATGATGAAAAGATTTCAGTTAATGGGACATCATCCTATTATTTTAATAGGCGGAGGAACCGGAACAATAGGGGATCCAAGTGGCCGAAAAACTGAAAGACAATTACAAACTATTGAACAAGTTCAAGAAAATGTTGATAGTTTATCAAAACAAATGAAGAAACTTTTTGGCGCTGGTGCCGACATTCGAATGGTAAACAACCATGATTGGTTAAAGGATATTTCATTATTGGACTTTCTGAGAGATTACGGAAAGAATTTTAATGTAAATACAATGTTGGCTAAAGATATTGTGGCAAGTCGCCTTGATGGTGGTATCTCATTTACTGAGTTCACATACCAAATTCTTCAGTCAATTGACTTTAAACATTTGCATGATAGCATGGATGTCCAACTTCAAATTGGTGGCGCAGATCAATGGGGTAATATTACCAGTGGTATAGATTTAATTCATAAAATCGAAGGATCAGACGAACCCGTTTTTGGATTAACAATTCCGCTTATGTTGAAAGCAGATGGTACTAAATTTGGTAAAACTGCTGGTGGCGCAATTTGGTTAGATCCCGAAAGAACTTCACCATTTGAATTTTACCAATTTTGGTTAAACCAAGATGATAGAGATGTTTTGAAATACTTAAAATTCTTTACTTTCTTAAGTGAAGAAGAAATTAAAGAATTAGGGCGTAAATTAGTGTCTGAACCCGAAAAAAGGGAAGCTCAGTTGGCTTTGGCTTCTGAAGTGACACGATTCGTTCATGGCGATGCAGAGTTGGAAGAAGCTGAAAAGATCACTAAGGTTCTTTTTTCAGGAGATATTCGAAAACTAAGCGTTAATGAGTTGGAGGTTGCATTTGAAAAAATGCCTAAAGTTTCTGTTAACTCTGATTCTAAAAACATCGTTGATTGGTTAGTAGACACTGAGGTTGTTAGTTCTAAACGTCAAGCACGTGAGGATGTAACTAACGGGGCAATATCAATTAATGGTGAAAAGATTACGGATACTGAGTTCATTGTTAATCCAGATGCTAACTTTGAAGGTAAATTAGTTATCACTAAACGTGGTAAGAAAAATTACTTTGTCGCAGAAATTTCTAAAATAGAATGAATAATAATTTGATATGGCGCGGTTGGCGTGGAGGATAATTGAGTTATATAAATTTTATATAAATTTTATATAAATTTTTTAAAAATTTTCCTTGACATAAATAATGTAAGGGAATACACTGTGCTTATAGAAATAGTAGCTTGGATTAGAGAATTTCTCGTATCATGCTGAAAGAGGAATCGAAGAAGCGAATTGGGTCTATGCGTACGTTAATTTTCATTAAATATTAATAAATAAAGTGGTAGATGTTATGTCTACAATTTAGGTGGTACCACGGCAAAGTCGTCCTATTCCGTAATGGAATAGTGCGACTTTTTTTATATAGAAAGGATGATAAATCATGGAGAAAAAAACTGTATTAACGGGAGATCGTCCCACGGGTAAATTGCATATTGGTCATTACGTAGGATCACTTCATAATCGAGTAAAGATGCAGAATAAGGATTCGTATAATATGTATGTAATGATTGCTGACTTACAGGCACTGACAGATAATGCACGCGATACCGAAAAAGTTAGAAATAGTGTGCTTCAGGTTGCACTAGATTACTTGGCGATTGGATTAGATCCAGAAAAAACGACTATATTTATTCAATCACAGATACCGGCGTTATCAGAATTAAACACACTTTATTTGAACTTGGTAAGTGTCTCACGTTTGGAACGCAATCCCACTGTTAAGTCTGAAATTCAACAAAAAAACTTTAATCGGTCAATACCAGCTGGTTTTTTAACATATCCAGTTAGTCAAGCCGCTGATATAACGGCCTTTAAGGCGACATTAATTCCGGTAGGCGACGATCAAAAACCAATGATAGAACAGACTCGTGAAATTGTTAAATCAGTTAACAGTTTGTATGGAAACATATTGGTAGAGCCAGAGGGAGTTTTTCCACCAGAAGGACAGGGAAGAATTCCAGGTCTTGATGGAAATGCTAAAATGAGTAAATCTTTAGGTAATACAATATATCTTTCTGATGACGAAGATACACTGCGTAAGAAAATTATGTCAATTTACACTGATCCGGATCATGTCCATGTCGAAAGTCCGGGAAAAATAGAGGGCAATATTGTTTTCACGTACCTGGATATTTTTGGGGAAGATAAAGAAAAGATTAAAGAGATGAAAGAGCATTATAAACGCGGTGGGTTAGGCGACGTGACTCTTAAAAACTATCTTTTTGATGTTCTTAATGAAGTTTTGTTACCTATTAGAACTAGACGAGAATTATATGCTAAGGATCCCGAAGCGGTTTATGAGATGTTGAGAGTGGGAAGTGAGAAAGCTAACGTTAGAGCAAATAAAACGCTTCAAGAAGTTAAGTCGGCTATGGGAATAAATTATTTTAATAAGTAATTTGATCATCAACTTTTATCGTTATGTAAATTATAAAATGATAATTAATGAGTAGACTTTAATCTAAAATTGTATATGCATTTTCCTATCAACTTTACAATTAATTAGTGTATGTTATTTTAAAAATACTTGCTCGCGGCAACACGAAAAAAAGGAACTTCATTTCCTTTTAAAGGCCGGTCAGCCAAAAGAATGAATTCCCCTCTTACTTAATAATACTAAACTTTTGGTCATAATGAAAGCTTTGATTGTATTAATTGGGGATAGTTATTGCTTCAATTATGATTGTCAGTTATATAACATTTTTTGAACATCTTTAAGACAATCACTTGAATCCTTGAATGAACGAGTGATAATAAAGAATTGTTTTTAAATTTCTTAATTAACCGTGTACTATCTTTATTTTTAGAACTACTTAAAAATATAAACATTAAATATAACGGTTACCAATTTTTAAAATTGGATTATTTATTAAATAAAAAGAAATCCATTATCTAAGTAATGGATTTCTCGATGTACTTTTTACGAATGTAATTTGGGAGCAGTGTCATTGAATTTTATTCGCAAATATTAAATATTAAACATTAATTTACCCGCAAAAAATACAATTGGAACAAGGAGTGCTGGCATCATATTTGTTGCCTTCAAGTCTTTTAGTTGAAGGAGACTCAATCCGGAAGCGGCAACCATGAACCCACCTAAAATTGCTATTTCTGTGATAAATGGGTCCGTTAAAAACCCCCTACCGAAGGTTGCAATTAATATAATTATAAATTGAAAAATAAAAACGATAGGCGCACAAATCATCATGCCAATACCAGACGTTGCGGCAAGAATGACAACCATTACAAAATCTAATGATGCGTTAACAAACAGGAAGGTAAAGTCATGGGATGTGGCTGCCATGATACTTCCTACTATTGGCAAAGCACCAAGAGTAGATAAAATGACTTCGGTTACAACAGATTTTCCCAAGCCTTCAGACTTTCCAGCAGAAAGTTTGTTTACCTTACCTTCTAGATCCCACCATGTTCCCAATGTAGTACCAACAACAAGAGATATAATAAAGAGAATTGCGTAATGCGATTTTGGCATATACGCGGTGATACTTTGAATACCAACACCGAATGCGATGAAACCTAGCATCGTGAGTAAAACGTTTTTATATTTATCGCTCATTTTCTTTCCAATAAAACTGCCAATAATAGAGGCTACAATAATCCCTATAGAGTCAGTAAAAGTACCAATTAGACTACCAAACATAATTATCAATCCCTTTATTTAGTTTATATGATGAATTTAACAGGTTCGCATAAAAAAGAAAGATTAGTAGGTTTAAAGGACACTTTCATTTCTAGAAATTAAATCTAATTTTCCTTGAATAGCTTTTTTAATACGGGGAGCCCAGTAATCAAATGTCTCTTCGTCGTAAACCCAAGGAGACATAGTAGAAGCTCTAAGAATTTCAAGCTTGTTTTCCGTATAGTATTCGTTTCCAGATATGTCTAAAGATTCAATGAATTTAACGGGAGCAGAACCATATGTTTCTGGACTGAAGTTACTATCTGACGTCAACATATCGAGATTATAAAGGTCACCACCCTTTACGGAAGAAGTATAATCAGCAAAGGCTTGTGTTAAATCGTTCATAGATTTTAAGCTATTGTTACCTTCTTCTTTATAAACCCAATCAATCATATTATAATCGGGATCAAAGACAGCGTGAGATATGACAGTTTTTCCGTTAACGCTGAATCTTTGGCCATCAAAGAAATCATGGAAGCGACGGGCCGCATATAATGTGCGGGCAACAAGGCGACCGTATCCAGAAATATTAAGTGGAATCATTCGATCTACGGTCCAAACGGCTGCTGCGGATCCAGTTGCCTTAGATCCTTCAAGTGTGAACTGTCCAATGGATGCAGGAACTTCGACGCCTTCTTGGAAAGCATATGGCGCATAATAAGTTAAGGTATCCTTCATTCTAGTATCGGCGATTGCTAACCCACCTGCGTTATAAGGAATATAACCTACTTTATGTGGATCGATAGTACATGAATCGGTATCTCCTATGGCCTTATAAGCGTTATACACATCTTTCTTTAAGAATTGATTGTTTTTAGTGAAGATGCCATATTCTTTAAAAGTTTTTTCAAGTTGATCGTATGGAATGAATTCTCCTGCTTCATCAATATATAAGGTCCTACCATATCCACCGTATGCTGCGTCAACATGTATTGCGAAATCAATACCTTGTTTACGGAATTTCTCTCGAATTTCTACAAATTTATCAACATGATCAATGGCTCCTTCTTCGGTTGATCCGACTACGGCAACTACACCCAGGATAGGAACATGATTATCAACGTTTTCTTGAATAATATTTTCTAATTTATCAGTATCAACTCTATAATGTTCGTCTACTGGTAGTACGATAAGATTATCTTCACCAATACCTGTGATATCTAATGCTTTTTGCCATGAATAGTGCATGGTAGAAGGAACAAGCCACTTACCTAATTTTTGAAGATTTTTACCGCTTCGAGCCGATTGAGCTTTAACTTCCTTCTTTTTATCGCCAGATTGATCTAATAAATCGAGACATTCTTTGATTGAGAGGTTCTGAAGATCCCAATCGCTCTTGCCTTCAACGAGTTGTGGGTAAACTTCTTTTACGGCAAATGGGATAGAAGCAACGTTTCGAGTCATCCATAGTGCGCTAATGTTAGCAATGGTTCCGTCAGTTGCTACATATCCCCAACCATTATCTTTATATCCGTTTAACATGGCGAGATCCTGACCAACTTCTTCCTCCATCAATGTTGAGACGGGACTTCCCGCCCAAGCAACTCCGTTGCCATTCCAAAGAATAGCAAAGTTATAGGCTAAGATTGCAGGCATTAGAGTTTCATTATCCATATGCGCTAAGTAACGCCCGGCAGTTGCCCAAGGGATTGACCCACTACGCATCTTTCTAGATAGCTCATTTAAAGTTTCCTTCATGTTGGTAACAGCGTTGGTGAATTCTGGAGTCTTTTTTTCAACCTCGCTAATTGAATTATCATCTTCAGCATTAAAATTTTGTCGATAACCAATGTGTTCGTTAATTAGCTTTTCAGTTAATTCTTTAAAAATATCAGCATTTTCGCCTTTGGGGCCGATAAAATATGCCGATAAATCCATATTCTTAAAATCTTTTTTTTTCATAATGAAAACTCCTTTAATATTTATTTGCGAAGCGCTTCCATTTCATAGTAACACCTTTTTTTTAAAATTCAATAAAAAATTAATAAAAAAACACAATAAAAAATTATGCAGGTATAATTTTTTATTGTGTTTTTTTATTTTGGTGGTAACATGAGGGAGTGGTAATAAAGCGCATACATAATTTGCTTAATTGATAAAATTTTATTTTTTTAATTGAGTCATATTAATTTTAAATCGTAAATTCTATAAAAAGGAGTAATATCATGACAAAAATAATCCCTAAAGTATTAACAATTGCTGGTAGTGATGCAAGTGGTGGTGCGGGCATGGAGGCCGACTTAAAGACGTTTGAAGAGTTTGGCACTTATGGAATGGTTGCACTGACGTCTATTGTGACGATGGATCCGGATACAAATTGGTCACATAATGTTACGGTAATGGATTCTGGGTTGGTCAAAGCTCAATTGAAGACTACGGGTGCCGGCGGTGAGATTGCGGCAATGAAAACTGGGATGCTTGGAAGTGTAGCCATTACAGAAGTCGCACGCGAAAATATTTTATCAAAAAAAATTAATAATGTTGTGATTGATCCCGTTATGGTCTGCAAGGGTGAGGATGAGGTGCTTAATCCTGAAGCAGCTGATGCAATTCGTGATTTATTGATTCCGATTGCCACGGTGACAACGCCCAATTTATTTGAAGCGGGCGTTTTATCGGGATTGGGGACTTTGAAATCACTTGATGATATGAAGCAGGCAGCCATTAAAATTCATGAATTGGGTGCTGAAAATGTTATCGTTAAAGGTGGTAAAGCATTAGAAGGCGAAAAGGCCATTGATTTATTCTATGATGGCGCCAACTTTGAGGTGTTGGAAACAGACAAAATTTCGCCGGCATATAATCATGGTGCCGGTTGTACATTTGCGGCGGCAGTAACTGCCGGTCTGGCGAATGGATTGTCGGTAAAAGAATCTGTCTATCAAGCGAAAGAATTTGTAACCGCTGGAATTAGATCTGGATTCGCTTTTAATGAGTACGTGGGTCCGTTATATCACGCAGCTTATCGATTAAATAATTAAATTAAAGATATTTATTATAACTAAAAAGAACATCTTACCGTAAGCTAATTATTGCTAAGGTAAGGTGCTCTTTTTTTGAATTTAAGTGCTTAATAGTGAAAAAATAGTTATTTATTATTGGAGTGAATAATTATTTTTTGCTTAATAGTAAAGGACTATCGTTTAAATAGACGAATTGAAGCAAACTAACCCATGAAACGCCTAAGATTAAAGCACCTACGATATCGGATGGGAAATGTGCTCTTAGGTATACTCTTGAAAAAATAATGATGATAAGCCAAACAATGGCTAGTGATTGAGTTATTAGTTTTAACCTTTGGCTTTTAATTTTAGGAATAATAATTATAAAAATCATGATAACTAAGATTGTTGAGCCAATCGCGTGGCCGCTAGGGAAGCTAAATCCAGATTCTGCCACTAATCTTTGCGTTGGTCGAGGGCGTTGAATAACTTCTTTGGTAATAAATGCAAGAGCGTCCCCGCCAATTAAGGCAAATCCTAAGAAGGAAGCACTATAAATATCATGGCGATAAGTAAAAAACAACATTAAACAGGATGCTGTTCCAATCACAAATATTGGACTACCAGTGATCGAAATTAATGAAAAAAACTTAGTCAAACCTGGATTAACGAGACTACTTATTAACGTTTGTAATTTAAAGTCGACGGTTATTAACCAGTTAGATTGAATACTAACTGAAATTGCCAATCCGATAAATAATAACGAGCCAATAATTCCGGATACCAACCACTTATTCTGTCTATTTTCCATACTTACTGTTCAGTCCCTTGTATAAAGTATTGATTATAAATAATTAAACCGGTGATCAATCGTTTCTTTTTGATCTTAAATTAAACTATTTATGAACAAATATCATACTACCACTGCGAGTCAGTTTATATTTACAAACGATTTTTTCTTTAACGATTATTAACATTCATAATGATATATGCGTGGTTAAAAATAGTTGATTTAGATAATAAGGCCTTCACAATGATCAACTTCGTGTTGAATGATTTGCGCCATCCATCCAGAAAATTTTTGTGTTTGGGGATGAAAAGACTTGTCTAAATAATCAACAGTAATCATATCGTATCGTTGTGTTGGGCGTTCTCCAACCAATGAGAGACAGCCTTCCTTAACGTTGTAACGGCCTGATTTTTTTGTGATATTAGGGTTAATAAGTGGAACGTTTAGTGCACCAAATTGACAGACGATAATTCGTTTATTCACGCCAATCATATTGGCAGCCATACCAACACAAACCTCTTTATTAGCGTCCAAAGTATCCAGTAAATCAGTTATAATGGATGCATCTGAATTTGATGCGGGCTCAGCTTTTTGGGCAAGAAATAGTTCATCATGCATAATGGGTTTTATCATATTTTCTCCTTTGAACAGTAGATTAATGATTCCATCATAACCTTTTACAGATAAGCTATCAAATATCGATTATTAGCTTCAATATATTTGAGTAAATTTTGATTTATCGGTAAAATGAAAATATAAAAATTGATTTGACGGATGAGGGGAAAGTGAAATGAAAAAAGTGATTATTTTAGGCTCAACTAATGTAGATACAATTTTGAATGTCCAGCGTTTCCCACAACCGGGTGAAACGATGGCAATGAATTCGATGGCCGTGGCCGGCGGCGGTAAAGGTGCTAATCAAGCAATTGCAGCTGTTCGATCAGGAGCAGAAACGACATTTATTAGTAAAGTTGGGCATGAAGGTGCCGCTAATTTTATGTTAGATACGTTCAAAGAGGACGGTATGAATATTGATCACGTTACTACGTCAGAAACTGCGGGAACTGGTCAGGCATATATTATGGTTGATGAGAATGGTCAAAATAGTATTTTAATCTATGGTGGCGCGAATCAGGACATAACAAATGAAGATATCCAGGCTGCTAAGGATAGCATTAAAGCGGTTGATAGAATTGTTGCTCAATTTGAAGTGCCAATTCCTTCCGTGATTGAGGCTTTTAAAATTGCACGTGAAAATGATGTTCAAACAATTTTAAATCCGGCACCAGCAATCAAAAATATTCCGGATGATTTGTTGTCAGTGACGGATATGATTGTCCCTAATGAAACAGAATCTGAGATAATTACGGGAATTAAAGTGACTGACGAAGCTTCAATGGAGGCTAGTGCTAAAGAGTTCTTTAAAATGGGTGTTAAAGCAGTTATTATCACGGTGGGTGATCGAGGATCTTTTTATGCGACATCAGAACAATCGGGATTTGTTAATGCCTTTAAAGTTAAGGCCGCAGATACAACAGCTGCCGGTGATACATTTATTGGTGCATTAAGTTCTAAACTTGAATTAGATTACAGTAATCTTGAAGAAGCAATGACCTATGCAAACAAAGCTTCATCATTAGCCGTTCAAATAAAAGGTGCTCAAAATTCGATTCCCTACGCGAAAGATATTTTAGCAGGATAAGTGAATTAAAAAGTGGCCTATATTCCATTGTGAAATGGAATATAGGCCACTTTTTTTATTATTTTTTATTTGATTCTTTTTCAAAAATATCTTTCACGATATCATTGGCAGTGCGTAGACTGACATCATTTACAAAAGGTCTTGGACTTGCGGCCGTTAACCAATGAACGCCATCTGTGGGAACTCCCCAGAAGTATAAACCGGGTTGTGGTCGTTTATTTTCGTCTAATAGTAGATTACTAATAGGGTCAACATTGACGGCTCCATCTATTACCGGAGTACCTTTAGTTGGATTCAAAACTAAAGGATTGGCAATTCTTGTCTCAAGCAACTGTTTCATTAGAGGACTTGTCGCTGTCGTTGCGTGAACGGCGGGTACTCTTGCTTCGATTAGAGTGGTTGCTAGATAACGTTGCTCAGGCGCATTTGCGCTATATGTTTCAAATTGATGATCATTAGTATCAACAGTCATTCCTGGTTCTAACATTGTAACAATATCAGCATCAACGAGTGCTCGTAATTGTTCGATACGAATTGATGGTGGCCCAATTGTTAAGAAATTGTTTAATGAGTTAAACCAACCTAAGAAGTCGGTTAGATATTCATCATCGCTTAAGAGACGGTTATCAACCAGCTGCCTTACTGGAAGACGTAAATCTCGTAAAACTTCAAGAGCACTCGTTAATGGACCAGTTTTCGTGCCCATTCTGGCGTCCGCTGCATCGTTTTGCAGGTGTTCTAACATGATCGTTTTGAAATCTGCATTGGGTTTCTTAGTCATTGGATTGCCTAAATGGTCCCAGTTAAACCTATCAGATTCGGCAATAATTGACCGTTTAACTGTTTCTTCAGGTTGTCTTAAGAAGGCCAGCTGGAACTTTGTTAATTCTATTTCTGGGTACTTTTCTACGACAAGTAATGAATAATAATGGTACTCAACTTCATGACTCAGTAAGTTCCAAAATTCGGCGAAAGGTACTGAGCCATTTTCCATGAAGACTGCCATTTTAGCTGCCGTTAAGAAATGCGCTTGTGATTCTTCACCAGGTGCTTTTTGATTATCACCTTTCGCATGGTATGGCCATCCACGGCGTGATCCTGCGACAATATGGGGCTCTTTGCCAGTTGCTAGATAGGTTAATTGACCATTATCTAATTGTTTAAAACGGCCACCACGTTCAATGGTTAGTCGTGACACCATGTCAAAGAAACTTAGACCTAAGCCACGTAAAATAACAGTGTCGTCTTGAGTAATATGGTCAAGTTCTGTTTCGTTTGGGAAACCAGGTAAGACATAAGTTAAGTTGTTTTCTGTCGCAAATGAATCAAACTTTTGTTGTTCCTTGGATAATTCATTTTCGAGATTACCTAAAGACATGACAACATAATCAACAGTGTCAGTTGAAGGTAAGGCAGTCATAATTTCAAAATGATTAGCATTTTTTGAAATTTGTGTAACAGTAACTTTATTAACGTTAATGTTAACATTTTTAGGCGTATGCTTAATTAATTCAGCGTAATACCATTGAATATAAATACCAAATAGAGCCCGTGTTGCATAATCATTTGGATTTAAATGGGCAATTTCGGTTAAAAAATCCGCTGAATAGTTATTTTTTTCAATAAAATCGTGGGCCTCGGTTTGAGCCCATTCAAAAATGTTAGGGCCCGTAATGATGGGTCCAGTAGAATTGACACTTGTTCCATAAAATAAGCTAATTTGTTGAGCCGCCGTATTCATGATTAACTCATGAGGTTGTTTAGGCGTCCATACACGGCCCCCAATGCCATGCGGGTCGTACAAATCAATTGTGAGTGGTGTATTCGAATGCTCTGCTCGTTGCCAAGCAATAAGACGTTCAAGTGTAACCATGCCTCGTGGTCCGGCTCCAATAATGGCTAAATGCATAAAAGTAATCTCCCTTGTATGTAAAAACTAACTTCATTATAAGCTTAAAAGTTTAAAAAAGCGCTTGATATGATTGTAAATATTAAAAAAATGAGTTGGATATTCTTGTGAACTTTTGATAATTTAGTATACTTAAAATTGAAAGAAGAATTTATGTAGAAACTGAAAGAAGGATTTAATGAAAAAACCAATGTCGCTAATAGACAGACTACTATTTGCCGGATTAATATTCGCTGGTGGTGGATTTGATGCATATACATATTTGGTGCATGATGGGGTCTTTTCTGGAATGCAAACCGGAAATTTAATCATACTGGGTGTCAGTTTAGGGCAAGGGGAATGGGGATCTATTTTTGATCATCTCATTTCAATTTTTGCATTTATGATTGGCATTATCATAACTAGAAACCTCCAACATCGATTTAAAGAAGAAGATACGATTAATAAGCGACAAAAATTTGTGATTGGTCTTGAAGCAATTTTGTTAGTCGTAGTCGCCTTTATTCCGAAGAGCTGGCCAACTCAATTATCAACGGGAATTGTTTCAATGGTTGCGGCCGCGCAACTTCAGGAATTTAGACAGATTAATGGGGGACCATTTACGTCGTTCATGATGACAGGTAACTTAAGAACAATGGCCGAGAGCTTTTACGATGGTTTTATTAAGGGCAACGTGATTGCTCTAACAAAAGGTTGGCGTATGTTGGGTGTTGTTCTAGCGTTTCTTTTTGGGGCGACTTCCATGGGTGCTTTGGTACCAATAATGGGCACTAAAACTATTTTACTGGCTGCGTTTTTCTTATTGTGTTCGTTAATTGGACTACAGCTAAATCCAGATAAAAAATTATAAAAATAAAGAGGTTGAGATAATGACAGAAATTAAAAAGAACCCAAAAGTAGATTTATATTTAGAAAAAGCAACGCACTGGAAAGAAGAAATGACACAATTAAGAGAACTTTCACTTGAAACAGGTTTAGTGGAAGAGCTCAAATGGGGTAAACCTTGCTACACGTTGAATGGCAAAAATGTTGTCTTAATTCAAGGATTTAAAGAATATATGGCGTTACTTTTCTTGAAAGGAACGTTGATCGATGATGGGAAAGGTATTTTAATCAAAACGGGCGAAAATACTGAGGTAGGACGTCAGATTAGATTTCATAATTTAAAAGAAGTGATTGATTTAAAGTCAGAGATTAGTGACTACATTCAAAAAGCAATTGCAGCCGAAAAGGCAGGGTTAAAAGTGCCTAAGGGTAAACCAACTGAACTGGTCTTACCAATTGAATTTCAGAAAAAAATGAACGAAATGCCAGAGTTAGAAGAGTTTTTTGAAACTTTAACACCGGGACGTCAAAAAACGTACGCTCGCTACTTCGCAGACGCAAAACGAACAGAAACGCGAGAAGCGAGAATTATTAAATATATTCCTAAAATCCTTGATGGTAAAGGACTTAACGATTAGACAAAAAGAACGACCAGATTTTCATCTGATCGTTCTTTTTTATATTATTTTAATTTCTTTTGTAATTCTTTAACAATTTCTTCATGTTTAGCCTCAGATAATTTAATCCTTGCCATAAAGATTAAAGCAGCAACAACCATCAATGCCATAGGAATAAAGAACATGTACATTCTGAATTGCCATAGACCACTTGATGTAATATCACTGGGCTTAGCACTACCTGTCATACCAGCATGGATTGCGGCAAAACCAACAACACCATTGGCGAAGGCACCAGCTAATTTATCCAATAAAGGACGAACAGCTAAGGTAACAGATTCATTACGTGTACCACTCTTCAATTGGCCATATTCAACACTATCAGTAATTGTCATTAATGCTGCTAAGAAAACAAGTGGGTATGGGAAGAAGAATAACCCAACAGCAATTAAGACAACGATAAGGTTAGTGCCGGCGAATAAGAAGAGAATATAACCTAATAACATAACTACGATTCCGCCTAAGTAAATGGCACGACGGTGAACTAACGCAACTAAAGTTGGGAACAGTGAAACTGAAATAATTCCTAAGACTGCTGTTAGAACCCCAACAATTGTAAAGGCTGCAGCACTACCTAAAATGTAATTGAAGTAGTAAATCAAAAGTGAATTTGTAATAACGTAACTAAAAGCGAATAAGAAATATGATAATGATAACCACATTAATTGATCATTTTTACCAATAACTTTGAAAACATCACGGAAACGAACCTTTTCAGTGTTTTCACGAATAGCATTTTTTTCAATTTTAGTTCCTAAGATAGTTGCTAAAGCACCTAAAAATGAAACTAAACCGATAACGACAGCAAAGCCTAACCAACCAGCTTTTGTTTGTGTGTTACCCTGAGTGCCTGAGAATATTTTTGAAAAGAAGACAACGATTGGTACGATAACGATAATAACACCCTGAGCACCTAATGTTGATCCAAAACGGGCAATAGTCCCAAATTTAGTCCGTTTTTCTGATTCAACACTCAAGGCAGGCAACATTGACCAGAATGAAATATCTTTAAATGAATAGAAACTATCTAAAATGATATATACAATTGCAAAAAGAATTAAGTAAAGATAAGGACTATTCGTTGCTAAACCACCAAAGTCAGTGAAAATAATAATTAAACCAATTGAACTAACAATTGAACCAACTAGTAACCATGGTTTAAAGTTCCCCCAACGAGTACGTGTATTATCAATAACACCACCAATTAATGGATCAAATGCAATTTCAACGATACGGATAACAACCATTACAGTTGTAACATAACCAATCATCTTGGCGTTGAATCCAGCATCCTTTGTAACGAATAATTGACTTGTAATAAAAATCATAAAATAAGTGCTAAGAGTTGCGTAAAAGGCATCATGGCCAAAGGCACCAAATGCATATGAAGCATATTGCTTAATATCTTTAGAATTTTTCATTTGTTTAACCCCCTCTAATTAGTTATATCGATGTTCGATGATCTTGTCTAAAATATCTTGACGTTGTTTTTCTTTAGCAGAGCCTAATTGGTTTTCTTCCAAAGAGTTAAAATCATTAACCAACAAAACTGATTCAAGGTATAACGTTAGTTGACGCTTGATATACACCTTGTTATCTTCGTTTGTTTGCTTAGGATTTCCGGCAATAATTGCGGCAGCAAATCGTTCAGCTTCAATCGTTAATTTATTCGTGTTCATTCTAATAACCTCTTTCTATATAATAGATTTTTGATAAAATAATTGCTGTAATAATACTGTGCGTTAACAATGTAATCGCATTCGTTTAGTTAACAAATACATTTTACTAAACTTTTACTAAAATGTAAACGCTTTATACTTGGAAATTTAAAATAAGTATATTTATGATCAAGTTTGTGCCGAAAATATCTTTTTAAACAAAGTAACGGAGGGGTTACTTGAACAAAATAACAATTTAATGAGACTATTAAAATAAGGAACAGGGAGAGTCGAGAAGACTCCCCCTGTTCCTTATTTTTTATGTTATGTGATTAGATGCTAAGTGCATTAATCAGGGCATCAGTTGAATGGTCGGTACTTTCTTTTGTTAGTGGTTGGTCAAATAAAAGGTAACCTAGAACAATTCCTCCGATAATTGACCAGATTATTTTGAGAATTTCAAGATTATCCCAATTAACAATTAACTTTTTCTCTTTTAACGCATCAATTGTTGTGTTAATTGCCGTCCAGTATGGGGCAGGTGCATTTTCTAGTAATTGGGTTACCACAGATTTGTCATAGAGTAATTCTGAAATAAATATTTTGAGAACTTTAGCATTTTCTTGTAGGAAGATAATTCGATTTTTTAATAATGGCCGAATTAACGAATCTAAAGTTAGGTTAGAAGGATCCATAGACTCATCCAATAAGTCTTGCATCGCTGATGGCAAAATTGATTTAATAACCGGCGTAATAATTGCGTCTAGTAGCCCCCGTTTATTGGTATATTTACTAAAAATGTTTCCCTCGGCTACACCAGCCTTTTTGGCAATTTCTTTTGTACTTGTGTTTGCATAACCTTTTTCTGAGAATAATTCGATTGAGGCAATTAAAATTTGCATCTGTTTGTCCGTGATATCTTTGAATAAATCCGAGTTGGCATATAGCTTTAATTCAGACTTTTTGATAATCATCACCATCCTATCGCTATTATTATTATGACACAATTGGCAGCGATAACAAATGGCGAACTTATTATTTTGGCGTTTATTATTTTAAAGTTAGGGTTGACTAAACTTTGAAACGGGTTATAATCATAGTTGTAATTGATTGAGTGCTCACTCAAAGAAAGAAGGAATAATCTTATGTTTAAAAATAAATTTTTAGGTTTTGCCATTTTAGTTTCAATCTTGTTAACATTCATCATGGTTGTGATGCAAATTCCATCTGTTAAATCAGAGCTCAAGGATGTTCCGGTGGCTATTGTCAATGAAGATGACGGTAAGCAAGGAAATAAAATTGTTGGAAATTTAATGGATAGTAAAAATAAAGCGTTAGATTGGCACATTGTTAAGAGTGATAAAGACCTTAAAAAAGCGATGGATAAACAACAATATTATGCTGCTATCGTGATTCCAAAAAACTTCTCCTCTTCACTTGGCAAATTAGTTGATCCAACTTCAAAAGAGGTTGCTAACGTTACTGTTGTGACAAATGAAGCGAAGAATGCCCAACTGGCAACAACATTGGGGTCAACGTTATCAACAATTGTGACAAAAATAGGTGGTGGTATTTCGGCCGGTATTTTAACGAATATGGCTAAGGCAAATATCAGTGTCCCAGCCGTTACTGCATTGAAATTGAATAATCCTATCACGGTGAAGACGACAGTTAGACATTCAACAAAGGGGCTAACATCAGCAAACAGTTCATTTTTCCAACCTGTTTGGATTGCTAGCATGGTTATTAGTTTGTTACTATTTTACGCTGGAAATACGAAGGAATTTAAATCAATGAAACACAAATTCTCTTTTAAATCATCATTCATTATTTCGGCAATTGCGCTCGCAATCTTAACCGGGTTTGCAACGGCCACATATGCGACTTGGATACTAGGATTTAATTTCACACACTTTATGACGATTGCGGCATTCTTATCATTCACGAGTTTTGCCTTTATTATGTTGTTCTCAGGAGTACTAACATGGATTGGCTTCCCGGGTGTCATTGTGTCTGTCCTCTTACTTTTCTTCTCAATTCCGTTGCTTGCAATGGCTCAACCATTGGTACCTCAGTTCTATCAAGATTGGGTTCTCCCATGGTTGCCAATGCGTTTCTTGTATGATGGCGGCCGCAGTATCCTCTACTATGGTGCTTCATTCTGGAATAGTTCAACGGTCGGATTAACTTATGTGTTAATAATTGGTGGAATTTTATTCTTTGCCGAAGGTTTTTCACCTAAACATCGAAAAGTTGAACGAGAAATTAATGAGAAGATCAAAGTTATGGAAGCTAAATAGAGTAACCTTAATGAAACGAAAACCCAAAGTAGTCACTTTTTATAGGTGATTACTTTGGGTTTTTAGTTATGATAAACGAGTTATTTCTGACCACTTTGAATAAAAAAATTAGCATGTTTATAATTATAAATGGTCTGAGAAAGGTCAAATGGTTCACCGCTTGCTGTGTAAAATAGTTCATCAATGTAGAGACCTGGTGACTTTTTTGGTAGTTCTAGAAGTTTTGTTTCTGCTTCTTTAAGAATATCGGTTCGCAAATATTTATCAGAAAAACCTATTTTTAATTTTAGGACTTCCGTCAGATAATTAAATATGGACTCACTAATAATTTCTTTGTTAAGATAAGGAACAATTTTTTTTCGAAAATATGATTGTTCGATGCAGAGTACATTATTGTCAACGTAACGAATTCTTTTTATAAAATAAACTTCTTCGCCGGGCGCGCAATTTAATTCTCTTGCCACTTCGGCGTTGGGCATTTCGATTCTTAAATCGATTACTTTTGTCGATAGTTTATTATTTTCTAAATCTTTGGTGAATCCCATGTTGGTCATTAGAGCAATATACCCGTCTCTTTTTTGGCGACGTACGAAAATCCCACTACCCTGAACCTGATAAATAATGCCCTTATCTTCTAATGTCGTGAGTGCTTTTACGAGAGTTGTCTTACTGACATCATATTTTAAGATAAGTTCATTTAAACTTGGGAGTCGCGTTCCCTGACTTAATTTTTTATTTTTAATCGCAAGTTCGATTCGATCGGCAACTTCTTGATACTTTAACATGTTATTCCTCCATAAAAATACTGTGAACTTCATTGTATAACAATGTATCTGCCTTGTACATCTAGATGAAAAGGGTTACAAAAAAACGTTGACAAATTGTACGTGCACAATTAATATGTACATATACAAAAGTTTTTGTAAGGGGATACATTGGCTTTTAAATTTATTTTATCTGAGGAGGAGAAAATATGGCAAGTAAGGTTAGAGATTATACAAAGTTGGCAACAGATATTTTAGAAGCAGTTGGTGGTGAAACTAATTTAGCCGGAGCAACTCATTGCGCGACAAGATTGAGATTGGTATTACATGAAGTTCCAGCAGATGCTAAAGAAAAGATATCAGCAATGGCGGGTGTTATCACCGTCGTTGAGAGTGGTGGACAATTCCAAGTCGTTATTGGACCACACGTTGGTGAGGTTTACGATGCATTTTCGGCATTAATTGACTCTTCTGAAGTGGAAGAAGTAGAAGCACCAAAAATGAGTATAATGAATCGAATTATTGCAACGATGTCCGCCGTTTTTGCCCCCTTTGTTTACATATTGGCAGCGGCAGGTATTATTCAAGGAATCTTAATATTAATTACTTTGGTCATGCCAAGTTTCCCAAAAAGTGGCACATATCAGGTTTTAAGTTTTATTTCATGGTCACCATTTACGTTCTTACCCATATTCATTGCTATAACAGCGTCTAAACATTTTAAAACAAATACATTAATCGCTGTTGCATGTTGTGCGGCATTAGTTAGTCCTACGTGGGCCGAAATGGCGGGAACAATTGCGAATGGAACAAGTATCAACTTTATGGGAATCCCACTCTCTCAGACTGTTTATACGTCATCAGTATTACCACCTCTATTTTTAGTTTGGATTCTATCTTATCTTGAAAGATTCTTAAATAAAAAAGTTCCCGAAATTATAAAAGAACTTGTTGTGCCATTATTATGTTTATTGATTATGGTTCCATTGACTATTTTAATTATTGGTCCACTTTCTTCTCTTGGAGCTGAAGGAATTGCCAAAGGGTATAACTACTTAGTTACTGTTGCACCACCTTTAGCAGGTGTGATTATTGGTGGTTTCTGGCAAGTACTTGTTATTTTTGGTATTCATTGGGGAGTGACGCCAATGGTTATGGCCAACTTTAAAATGAACGGTATGGATTCGTTTCAAGCTTTCCAAACAATCGCCGTTGTTGCACAGGTTGGTGCTGTTCTAGGCGTATTTATTAAATCTAAAAATAAAGAATTGAAAAACATCTCACTTTCAGCATTTATTACAGGATTATTTGGGATTACAGAACCAGCAATTTATGGTGTTACATTAAGATTTAAAAAACCATTTATTTTTGGGTGTATTTCAGGAGCTGTAGGTGCATTAATTACGAGTTTCTTTAACTCTAATTACTTTGCCTATGCTGGATTACCAAGTTTGTTAACAATCGTAAATGCAATTAGTCCCAAGATTCCAAGTTCATTTATTGGAATGGTAATTGGATGTAGTGTTGCCATTATTGGTTCGGTGATGCTAGTCCAAATATTTGGCACAGGTGAAACAGTTAGTGAGGTCGCAACTATGGAAGCGCAGTTAGACGATGCGCCAACTAAGGTAGCGCCAGTTCTAAGTGCACCAATAATAAATGCACCAGGAGTTGTTAACAGCCCTGTAACAGGAAAAGTAATTGCGCTAACTGAAGTTAAAGATGAAGTTTTTGCTTCCGGCGCAATGGGCAAAGGTGTTGCTGTTGATCCAACGGATAATAAGATATACGCACCGTTTAATGGCCAGATTGTCATGACCACAGATACTCAGCATGCTATCGGGTTAAAAGCTGATGACGGCGTGGAAGTTTTAATTCATATTGGAATGGATACTGTCGAGTTAAAAGGAAAATATTTTTCAACGCAAGTTAAAGACCAAGATTATGTAAAAATGGGTGATTTACTTGTTGAATTTGATCAAGAAAAAATAAAAGCAGCAGGGTTTTCAGTAGTGACGCCAGTAATTGTGACGAATTCAGATGATTATGAAGACGTTATTGCTTATACACAGAATGAGATCCATCACGGAGAACCAATTATGGAATTAATTCCTAAAGGAGGAAAATAATAATGTCTAAATTACCCAAAGATTTTTTATGGGGTGGCGCACTAGCGGCTCACCAATTTGAAGGCGGTTGGGATGCTGATGGTAAGGGTCCAAGTGTCATTGATGTCATGACTGCAGGTGCAAATGGTGTTCCACGAGAAATTACGGAAACTGTAGAGACAGATAAATTTTATCCAAATCATGAGGCAATTGATTTTTATCACCACTATAAAGAAGATATTCAACTATTTTCCGAAATGGGATTAAAGTGTCTACGGACGTCTATCGCATGGTCGCGTATTTTCCCAATGGGTGATGAGAGCAAACCTAATGAGGCCGGATTACAATTTTATGATGATGTTTTTGATGAGTTACTAAAAAAAGGTATTCAACCAGTAATTACGTTATCTCATTTTGAAATGCCACTTCATTTAGCTAAAGAATATGGTGGCTTTAGAAATCGTAAATTAATTGGCTTTTTTGAAAATTTTGCGAAAGTTTGTTTTGAACGTTATCAATCAAAAGTAAAATATTGGATGACATTTAATGAAATTAATAATCAAATGGATACGAATAATCCTATTTTTTTATGGACCAATTCAGGAGTTATCGTCAACAAAGATGAAAATCCCAAAGAAGTTATGTATCAGGTAGCGCATAATGAACTTTTGGCGAGTGCCAAAGCTGTTATTGAGGGAAAAAAAATTAATCCTAATTTTGAAATAGGATGTATGGTCTCACATGTACCAATCTATCCTTATTCGTGTGACCCCGAGGATATTATGGCCGCCGAAGAAGCGATGCACCAACGTTTCTTTTTCCCCGATGTTCACGTACGCGGTGAATATCCAAGGTATGCGTTAAAAGAATTCGAACGTCATAACTACAATATTGGCATTCAAGAAGGCGACCTGGAAATATTGAAGGCTGGAACGGTTGATTACATAGGTTTTAGTTACTATATGTCAACGGTCGTTAAAGCCGACGCTAAGGCGGACCAGCTGGGCAATGTTGTAAATGGCGGATTGCCCAACGGTGTCCCTAACCCATATATTAAATCCAGTGATTGGGGTTGGGCAATTGACCCAGATGGATTGCGATATACATTAAATCGCTTGTATGATCGTTATCAATTACCTTTATTCGTTGTTGAAAATGGGTTTGGCGCAATTGATACACTTGAAGAAAATCATAGAATTCATGATTCTGAACGTGTGAATTATATCAAGGAACATATTCAAGCTATCGAGAAAGCAGTTGATTACGATGGTGTACAGGTCTTGGGTTATACACCATGGGGAATTATTGATCTAGTTTCGTTTACAACCGGGGAAATGAAAAAACGTTATGGGATGATTTATGTTGATCGAGATAATGAGGGAAAAGGAACGATGAAACGGTATAAAAAAGACTCATTTGATTGGTATAAGAACGTAATTGAAACAAATGGAGAGACTCTTTAAAAAATTAATAGAGAATTAATAAAAAGCTAAACACCATTTTTACATTGGTGTTTAGCTTTTTGGTCTTTAAAGGGACGAATATATAGTATAAAATAGATTATTCGATAAAATTATATTTTCCGTAAAAATCTAAGAAATACGGTTGAACAGGGAGAGTTAAGAATGCAAAAACTATTAATTATCGCTATTATTATTGTTAATTTTACTTTTATTTATTTTTTTATACGTGATTTATTAAAACATAAAGCAGATGTAATGAAAGAACCGGCAAACCCAATTTGGACGCCAATATCACAAATAGTTATCTTTTTCTTTTCTACATTCGGTATTTCAGATTTTGCCATATCAACTGCAATATTTCCAAAAGCTAAGTGGGTTTCAATGAAAAAATTACCGGGAACATTAAATGCACAGGATGTTATTCCTATTTTTGTTATGTCATTGGCTTATATCACGACGGTTAATGTTGGTATTAAAACGTTACTAGTTTGTATCGTTTGCCAAGTGATTGGGGCTTACATTGGGCCTAGATTTGTTGTTAAATTACCTGAAAATACGATTAGAACATTTGTTATTGTCGGGCTACTTGTTGCGACGATGTTGATTGTTGCGGGTAAAATTGGATTGATTTCTGCAAATGGAACGGCGACGGAATTATTCGGTTGGAAGTTAGTCGTAACCGGGTTTTTATTATTCGTTTATGGCGCTTTGAATAACATTGGGATTGGCTCATTTTCTTTAACGATGGCAACCGTCTATGCAATGGGGATGGATCCAATTTCTGCATTTCCAATCATGATGGGTGGATGCGCATTTTCATTGCCAATCGGAAGTATGCAATTTATAAAATTAGATCAATATTCAAGAAAAATAACGTTATTTTCTGTTTTTGGTATTATTGGTGTTTTAATTGCCGTATTTTTAGTAAAAAGTATTGATACGAGTGTAATTCAGTGGATCGTTATTGTGGTGCTACTATATTCCGCATATAGTTTACATTTAGGAAATAAGAAAGCTAAATTAATCGATTAATAAAAAGCAGGTATGATGGGTTAATTAATGCATATGTACGGGATTATTTTTAAACGAATGGAGTCGAAATATTGGTTATGAAAACATTTTTTAGTTACACTGTATGTGGATTAAAAATGATGTATCAATAGGGGGATTCTAATATGATAGATGTAAAAAATTCGTTAGATAAATTACAGTGGACGGCAGAGCATCATTATCTGCATATTATTGCTAAACATGACTTTATGCGTGCATGGGCAGTTCAATTCGAGTTGGCATACACTGACTTCCGTACAATCCAATTGGCGTTACAATTGTCCGGCAAACAACACGAAACGTTAGTTAAGTTTACGGATGCCTATGATCGTCTCTATGTTTTTGAATATGAGTTTGCAGCGAACGGGTTGGATGCTTTTTATTCAAAATTTACGACTCAAGATAACTTGAATGATTACGAAAAAGCAAAAGATGATTTATTAGCTCAGATTCTAGTGATTAAAGAACTAGGAGCTAATGACTAATGATTGACGTTAAATATGATATTAAATATGGCGATAAAGCCGAGTTAACACTTGATATATATAAACCAACCGGCGATATCATTGGGACCGTCGTTGATATTCATGGCGGTGGTTGGTTCCGTGGCGATAAAAAAACTGAGTCGGATATTGGCGAGTTTCTTGGTGAAAAAGGCTATTTAGTAGTTGCACCAAATTACCGAATTGGACCGGAGAATACTTATCCAGCACCTTTGGATGATATGGATCAGTTGGTTGAGTGGTTGCAAGAACAAAAGTTAGCAGATAATATTGCTGTTTTGGGCTCTTCTGCCGGCGGCAATATGTCAGTTGAAATGGGTATTAAATATGGATTCCCTGCTATTTCCTTATCCGGTATTTTAGACTTTGATGAGTGGTTACAATTGCATCAACATGTTGTTGCTGCTCAAAATCAAACGAAAGATTTAGATGTATTACAAAAAACGGCTGGCATTAATCAAGATGGAGCCAATGACCCGTTCTATAAATGGTTTAGTTTGAACTACCTGAATGGTGATTTAACCTTGGCAAGTGCTGCAACACCCTATCATAAAATTACGGAAACGACCGGACCAATGTTTTTAGCGAACTCTTTAAATGAGTTTGTTCCAAACAGTGGTGTCCTTAAATTCGCGGAACGTTTAACACAGTTGAACGTTCCCGTAACGACACGATTTATGACTGGATCAGAGCATGCCAAGGGTTATCTAGAATCTGTGAAACCTGATATATTAAACTTTTTGGCTGAAAATATTAAAAAATAAATAATGAGTAAATCTGAAAGGCCTTCTTAATTATAGAGGACCGTCAGGTTTATTTTTTTTGAAATAAATAATAGTACAACGTTCTTAAAATTAATTGTGACAACCGGTTGACATAAAAATATAACCAGTATATAATTTGGTTATTCATTAGGAAAGCGCTTTCCTAATGCTGAAACTATTTGAACCAGGCAATTGCTATTTTAATTGGAATGTAACGTTTATTAAATAATAGAATGGGGTAAATAAAATGGAAAATAAAGTAGACGCAAGTCTAAACCAAGTTGAAGAAATACCACTTTTCCGAAAACTCAGTTATTCGCTAACGGATTTTGGGGGTAACATTTTATTCGTCAGTATTAGTACGTATCTGCTCTATTTTTACACAGATGTTTTTGGAATTGGGATTGGTGTAGCGGGAACTATCCTGTTAGTGACGCGATGCGTTGATATGTTTGATGCACCAATTTGGGGATTTCTAATTGATCATACGCACACGAAATGGGGACAAAGTCGGCCGTACTTTTTATGGCTCTGTATTCCGTTTGCATTTTTTACATGGTTAACATTTACAACACCTAATCTGTCGGGGTCGTCCAAAATTATTTATGCGTCGGTCGTCTACGTCATTGCGGGGATTTTATATACTGGGATTAGCACACCGATGACGTCGATCCTACCTAATTTAACGAATGATTCAGATCAAAGAACGGTATTGAACTCATACCGAATGGTAGGTGGAAATGTTGGGTTACTGGTTGCTAATGGGGTTGTTTTACCATTGGTACAGATACTAGGTCAAGGTAACGACCAAAGAGGATTTTCATACACAATGATTGCATTGGGTATCGTTTCAATAATTGCGTTCTTAATTGCCTTTTTAAATTTACGAGAAATTAATACGACCATTACGAAATCAATCTCACTGAGACAAAGTGTTAAGGCAACCAAAAGTAATTGGCCTTGGATTTTGTTGGTAATTTCTAACCTACTTTATTGGATAGGGACAACTGTCAGGAGTTCCGGCATGATTTACTATTTCCAGTACAACATTCATGCAAAATCATTGGTGGCCGTTGCGGGATCGTTGTCCGTCGTGGCAGTTATAGGGATGGTATCAATTCCCTTATTAGTTAAACGAACAAATAAACGAACAGTTTTAATTGGAGCACTTTTAATGGGTGCACTTTGTAATATGTTGCTTCAGGTAGTTGGAAGTAATCAAGTATGGGTTGTTGTTCTATATTGTTTAGGATCAATTGGAACAGGTGTTGCAGCTGCCATGCCATTCTTAATGTTAGCCGATGCGGTTGATTTTGGTCAATGGAAAACAGGTATCAGAGCAAGTGGCTTTTTAACGGCTATCGGAAGTGCATTCTGTGTCAAAGCGGGTAGTGGGATTGGCGGATTTATTCCTTCACAAGTGATGCAATTCTTTGGGTATATTCCTAATCACACACAAACAAGTCAGTCTCTATTAGGAATTAATTTAAGTTTTGTCTGGATTCCAGCCATTCTATTTATTCTTGCATCAGTTCCCATGTTTTTCTATGGTAAATTTGAAAAGAATGAGGATAAAGTTAGGGCAGAATTAGCTAAACAAGATATGGCATAGAAAATTAATACAGAACATCAGGGTTTTGGGCGTTTTATGTTAAACTAGGAGTACATAAAGTTAAGCGGTAACAACTTAACTTAAATTAGACTACTTAGGAGTAAATAAATGCAAAATCCAAAACTTGATGATGTCGCTGAATTAGCGGGCGTTTCTAAAACGACTGTATCTAGGGTACTAAATAACAGGGGGTACCTTAGTGAAAAGACGGTTAAAAAAGTTCGTGATGCCGTGAAAACGTTAAATTATCAGCCAAATGACGTTGCTAGACAGTTGTTTAGCAAAGAAACAAAATTAATTGGTTTAATTTTTCCAACAATTGCGAATCCTTTTTTCGGACAGCTGGCTTATCAATTGGAGACGCAACTTTTTAATAAGGGTTACAAGGTACTTATAGGAAATTCAAAAAATGATCCAGAAAAAGAAGTTAGTTATTTACGCAAATTGATGGCTAATCAAGTGGATGGATTGATCGTGGGTGCCCATAATGAAGACATTGAAGAGTATCATAATACGAACTTACCGATTGTCGCAATTGATAGAATTATGAATGGTGATATTCCAGTTGTTTCTTCCGATAATTATAAGGGTGGTAAGATGGCAACAGAACTATTATTGGAACATGGAGCAACATCGATTGTTCATACCAACGGTCCTTATGACTTGGAGACACCTGCTCGGGATAGACGTAGAGCCTACGAACAAATAATGAGTGAACATGGGTTGCCAGCGGTAACGTACACGATTGATTTTAATTGGACGGAAGCAGAGAAAACAAAAGTAATTAAGGGGATTTTTGAGGATCTTAAACGAGTGGACGGTATTTTTGCCTCAAATGATACAGATGCCAGTTTAATTATAAAGATAGCCAGAGAATATGGTAAACGGGTACCGGAGGATTTGCTTGTTGTTGGCTACGATGGGACGGACGTTGTTAGGTTGTTTAAGCCAGAATTAACAACAATTGTCCAACCAATTGAACTCATGGCCAACACGGCTGTCGATATTTTGATGAAAAAAATTGAAGGAAAAGAGACACCTATGCAGGTTGTATTACCAGTTCAATTGTATAAAGGGGAAACGGCGTAAATAAGCACGTTTTTTATTTAAAGTAAATGACAACCGGTTAACATAAAAAGTGAGGAGAAATTAAATTTGAAAAATGAAACGGTTAATTATCCAGAAATAACAAATGAAAGATATCGATTGAATTACCATATTACGGCACCAGCAGGCTGGATGAATGATCCAAATGGATTTTGTTTTTATAAAGGCTACTATCATATCTTCTACCAACATCATCCGGAATCGGTAGAATGGGGTCCAATGCACTGGGGACATTCGAGAAGTAAGGATTTAGTTAATTGGGAACGGTTACCGATAGCCCTGTTTCCCGGTGATAAAGAAGATAAAGATGGTTGTTTTTCTGGGAGCGCAATTGTGAAAGATGATCGTCTCTACTTAATTTACACGGGCCATAATTTGAAGGATGAAAATGATCCCGACAGTTACTGGCAAAATCAAAATTTGGCATTCAGTGACGATGGTATTAACTTTCAAAAATATGCTGGAAATCCGGTTATTTCAATTCCACCCGCGGATAATGCTGATGACTTTAGAGATCCTAAGATTTGGTACAAAAATGGTAAATACTATATTGTGATTGGTAGTAAGAATGAAGTTGGATTGGGCCGGGTTGTTATGTACAGCTCAGAAAATCTGGAACACTGGGATTATCTAGGTCCAATTGCGACGGCCAAGTCTGTTGATTCAGAGGGATTTGTGTGGGAATGTCCTGATCTTTTTGAAATTGACGGTCAAGATGTTCTCATTATGTCACCGCAAGGTATTAAGGCCGATGAATTAAAATATAGAAATTTTTTCCAAACAGGCTACTTAATTGGGAAATTCGATGAAGATACGCATACTTTGAATCATGGTGAATTTACTGAGTTAGATTTTGGACATGATTTTTACGCCACGCAATCAATGCTTACACCCGATGGCAGAAGAGTTGTATTTGGATGGATGGATATGTGGGAAAGTCCAATACCGGAGCAACAAGACGGTTGGGCAGGGGCACTTACATTTCCGAGAGAGTTAAGTATGAAAGATGGTAAATTGTTAATGACGCCTGTTAGAGAAATCGAAAAATTACGTAAAAAAGTGCTGTTAGAGGTTATTAAGCCTGAACAAAATACAATTTCTTTTAAGGCGCCTACAAAGAGTTTTGAATATCTGGCAAATTTTGATGGACAAAACGATGTTTCGGTTAAAGTTCAAGACAGCGAACGAAAATCGTTACTAGAACTTAATTATCGAGCTGTAACGGGTAAAGTGACCTTACAAAAATATAACGATGACTTACTTCGAGAAACAAACATAACGGTTTCCGGTCAAATGGATATTCATTTATTAATGGACAATAGTTCGGCAGAATTATTTGTGAATAATGGTGAGGCTTGTTTTTCTGAACGGGTTTATGATGAAAAAGAACTCACGATTGAGACAAGTAGTGGTTCCACAAATTATGATATTAAAATTTATGAACTTGGAGGAGAAATGTAATGTTATTAGGAAGTATTGAAGCGGGTGGTACAAAATTTGTATGCGCGGTTGGTAATGAGGACTATCGAGTAGAAAACCAAATTCAAATTCCAACAACAACGCCAGCTGAAACTTTGACGGCAGTTGTTAATTATTTTAAGCAGTTTGAAATTGGGGCACTTAGTGTTGCTTCTTTTGGACCAATTGAAATTAGAAAAACGTCACCTAAATATGGTTTTATCACTAAAACGCCTAAGCCAGGTTGGAATGATACGGATTTTTTGGGATTTTTAAAAAATGAATTGGATGTACCAACATTTTGGACGACTGATGTTAATGGTTCAGCGTATGGCGAGTATACAATGTCAACGCTGTTCAATGAAAAAATTAGTTCACTTGTTTACTATACGATTGGAACTGGTGTCGGTGCTGGTGCTGTTATTAATGGTCATCTAGTTGGTGGTATTGGTCATCCTGAAATGGGACATGTGTTGGTTAAAAGGCACCCTAATGATCTTGATTTCAAAGGGATTTGTCCGTTTCATGGTGATTGTTTAGAGGGACTCGTTTCTGGACCAACATTTGAAGCACGAACTGGTAAAAAAGGTAAAGATGTTCCTTTAACGGATGAAACATGGGACATTATGGCTTACTACATTGCTCAAGCCGCCGTTCAGACAACTTTAAGTCTACGTCCAAATAAAATTGTTTTTGGTGGCGGTGTTGCTAATGAAGTTTTATTAGGGAAAGTACGCCAAGAATTCAAGGTAATTTTAAATGATTATGTTGATGTTCCACCATTAGAACAGTATATTACGGCACCGCAAGTGGCTAATAATGGATCGGCTAACGTTGGTAATTTTGCTTTAGCTGAAAAGTTATTGTCTGAATAATTAGTTAATCAAACAAAAATTGGAGGACGATATAATGACGAATAAAAATTATTATGATGTAACAGAGTGGCCTGTTGGAAATCCATATGAAGATGTCGGTGAAGTGATTAATAGTATTATTAATGACATTAAGCAGCGACAATCCGGTAGCAGTTATTTATTTACCACCTGCTGACTATCATTTGCGGACCCAAGTATTAATTGATATTAGTTTCCTTAAAATTCAGGGATCTGGTCATGGGTTTACATCGTCAAGTATTCGATTTAATGTACCAGAAAATGAGTGGGCAGATTTGCATGAATTATGGCCGGGTGGGAGTCGTATTCTTGTTGATCTTGATCCTAGTACATCGGACGAAGAATCTGACGGTGCGGCTTTTTATGTTGCTCGAGAGGGAAATCCACGTATTAGTTCAGTAGAATTTTCTAATTTTAATATTGATGGATTGCACTTCGTGGATGACGGATCAGGTGAAAAAAATCCAGAAAATACGTATGTGAATGGTAAGACAGGTATTTATGTTGCAAGTGCGCAAGATTCGTTCCGAATTACGGAAATGGGCTTTGTTTACTTAGAACATGGCGTGACTATTTACAACGCCGATGCATTAACGATTCATGATAATTTTATTGCTGAATGTGGAAATTGTATTGAACTACGAGGCTGGGGGCAAGCGTCAAAAGTAACGGAAAATTTGATGGGTGCAGGATTTAATGGGTATACCATTTTTGCCGAAAACTTTGGTGGGCTCTTGGTTACCACGAATAATATTTTTCCTCGAGGCGCAAGCAGTATTTCATTGGCCGGTGTAACAAAGTCGTCTGTTACAAATAATCGTCTTCATGCTTTTTATCCGGGAATGGTTGTTTTGGATGAAAACTGTTCGGAAATCTTAGTTTCGGCAAATCATATGTTGCATGACCAAGAACCATGGGCACCAATGCAACATCGCGATAATGGACTGGATGATTTGTATGGTCTCTTATCAATTAGTGGTAACGATAATTCTGTGATTGGTAATCATTTCTCAGAGACGATTGACCAGGAAACGCTTAAACCGGCTGGGGCAACGCCAGTTATTATTCGGCTTGTTGCCGGACATGGTAATTACATTGCAAATAATAATGTTGTTGCTACAGAAATTCAATCAGGAAGTGGCGATTCGGCATTCTCTGCTCAAGTGGACGCATTGTTAGCAACCGAGGAATTAAAAAAAGTTGCAGTTACCACTGTATTAGTTGAGAAGTCGTCAACTCAAAATACCGTTCTTGATTCGGGTAATAATGAACAAATCGTAATAGATAAAACCGTAAATGCTTTTAGAGCAACACCGACTGTTCCGACAAAATATTAATTTTTGAAATAAATAAGGCCTTGGATAACGTTAATTCTAGTTATCTGAGACCTTATTTTTTATTCAATTAAAGCATAATACCATAAATCGATGGGATACATATTTATAGTATAAGTAAATATTTTAATAGTAAATGATTAGTAATAGATACATATGTGAACGATTATTTATATAAATAGTTATTTTTAAACATATTAACTAATTTAACGATAATTTAAAACTAATATAATAAGGCGGCATCGTTGACAGCGCTTTCAATCGATGTTATTGTTTATTTGACATATCACGTAAGTAATATGCTGAATAAACGTTGTCCGTGCATCGAACGGATGGGCAAAAATATCGTTAAAATTTTAACTTACTTTTGGTTTGGAAACGTATTTAATAAATTTTTGGGGGAATAATATATGAAAATATTTGCATATGGTATCCGTGATGATGAAAAACCATCGCTTGAGGAATGGAAAGTGATAAATCCGGAGATTCAAGTGGATTATACGCAGGATTTACTGACATCAGAAACGGCTAAGTTAGCTAAAGGTGCCGATTCAGTAGTTGTCTATCAGCAATTAGATTATAACCGTGACTCATTAGCGGCACTAGCTGATGTTGGCGTAACAAATTTATCGTTGCGTAACGTAGGTACGGATAATATTGATTTTGATGCAGCACGCGAGTTTAAATTCAATATTTCTAATGTACCCGTATACTCGCCTAATGCGATTGCTGAACATTCAATGATCCAATTAGCACGCCTATTTCGACAAACGAAGGAGCTGGATGCTAAAGTAGCTGAACATAATTTACGTTGGGCACCAACTATTGGTCGAGAAATGCGTATGCAAACGGTCGGCATTATTGGAACGGGACATATTGGTCGTGTTACCATCAACATATTAAAAGGTTTTGGTGCAAAAGTAATTGCTTACGATAAATATCCCAATGCTGAATTAATGTCTGAGGGTCTATATGTTGATACGTTGGATGAATTGTACGCACAAGCTGACGCCGTTTCTTTATATGTTCCCGGATTGCCTGAGAATTATCATTTGATTGATGCTGAAGCCATTGGAAAAATGAAAGATGGTGTTGTAATTGTGAACACGGCTCGTGGTAATTTAATAGATGTAGATGCAATTATAGCTGGACTAAATTCAGGGAAAATTTCAGGTTTTGGTATGGATGTTTATGAAAATGAGGTTGGTCTTTTTAACGAAGATTGGACTAATCGTGATTTTCCAGATGAAAAAATTGCTGATTTAATTGCGCGTAAAAATGTATTGGTGACACCTCATACAGCGTTTTATACAACTAAGGCTGTTTCAGAGATGGTTCAGCAATCATTTGACGCAGCAGTTGTTTTTGGAAAAGGTGAAAAGCCAGAAACGTTCGTAGAATATTAAATTTTTTAATTATTTTGAACAAGTGCAAAAAGGTTACGGGGTTATCAAGTTTTAAAATTGGGAAGAGGTAAAGTAGTATGTCCAATAAAATTGAAGAAAAAAAAGACACAGAATATGTACGTATGGCAAAAGAAAGTGCACCAGTTGCTTTTAATGGTCAAACTGATTTACATTTAAAAGATTTCTTTTTTAAAGTCTTGTCAGGTTCTGCACAAGGGATTTTGATTGGTGTTTTACCATCAGCTGTTATGAAATATATTATTAAGTACTCAGGATTGGGTACCACTGCGTTCGGCGCAGATTTAAGTGCTATTTTAACGTTATTTACATCGTTAATTCCATTTTTAATTGGGATGGCCATTGCCTTACAATTTAAAATGAAAATTTTAGATGTTGGTGTTGTTGCCATTGCAACAATGGTGGCATCAGGTTCAATTAAGTGGGCGGTTGCACCTGCCGGATGGGAAAATCCGGTGACAGGAGTGAACTCTGTGGTGCCCATGAATGCTTATATTGCTTCTGGGTCCGGTGATGTTATTAATGCTATGATTGTCGCATCTATCGCAGTTATAGTCGTCTGGTTAGTTGCCCATTATTTAAAAGGATTTGGATCAGTTGCGATTATTTTAAGTCCAATTCTTGTAGGTGGTGGCGTTGGCCTACTTGGTAAGACGATTGCGCCTTATGTTGGTGATGTTACAGCGTGGATTGGCGAATTGGTTGAGATGTTCACAAATTTTGCGCCCATTCCAATGGCAATGTTAATTGCTATGGCGTTTTCAATCATTATTATTACGCCTGTCTCAACTGTCGGAATTGCTTTGGCAATTAGTTTGTCGGGTATTGGTTCCGGGGCCGCTGCCATGGGTGTTGTCGCAACAACAATCGTTTTATTAATTAATTCATGGAAAGTTAATAAACCGGGAGTTACCGTTGCGATCGCATTGGGGGCAATGAAGGGAATGATGCCTTCAGTATTTGCCAAACCCGTGACGATGTTGCCATTTTTATTATCGGCCGCGATATCCAGTATTCCTGTTGCGTTATTTAACATTCAAGGGACACCGACTACTGCCGGTTTTGGATTCATCGGATTAGTTTCGCCTATCCAATCAATAGTTAAAGACCCTACAGTTCCCTCATCAGTTATGAATCATTTTATTAGTCCGCTAGTTGGTGTTTTTGCATGGCTGGTTGTGCCAATTGTTGCGGGATTCGTTGTACAGTTCATATTCAGTAAGTTATTAAAACTGTATACACCAATGGATTTCCAACAAGATTTATAACAATATTTGTAAGTTAATAAAAATATCTAATTGAAAATAAAAAATATAGAAAAATAATTGAAAGAAGGATTATTAATATGCGTGTTGGAATGATTGGACTGGGTAAGATGGGGTTAAGCTTAACAAAGAATATGCTTGATAATGGAATTGAGGTTGTTGGATTCGATTTAGCAACTGAAAACGTAAAAGCTGCAGAAGAAGCAGGCGCAATTTCAGCTTCAAGTCTTGAAGACTTTGTTTCTAAATTAGGGTCTACTAAGATTACGTGGTTGTTGTTACCAGCTGGTGCACCAACTGATGCAACTATCGTCAAATTGACGGAATTGCTTAATAAGGATGATTTAATTGTTGATGGCGGTAATTCAAACTTTAAAGATTCGCTTAGACACAATAAAATCGTGACAGAAGCCGGAATGAGATTTTTTGACTGTGGTACATCGGGAGGTCAATCAGGTGCTCGTAATGGTGGGAACTTTATGATTGGTGGCGATGATGCGGATGCATTTAATCAATATCTTGATCCAATCTTTAAATTGATTTCTGAAAAAGATGGTTATCTTTATACTGGGGCAGCAGGCTCTGGTCATTACTTGAAGATGGTGCATAATGGGATTGAATATGGAATGATGCAAGCAATTGGTGAAGGATTTGACGTTCTTGAGAGTGGACAATATGATTATGATAATGAAGCCGTAGCTAAATTATGGAATCATGGTTCCGTTATTCGCAGTTGGTTAATGGAACTTGTGGAAGATGCGTTTTCTGATGATGCGCATTTGGATGACTTACTTGGACGCATGCATTCTTCAGGTGAAGGGCAGTGGACATTACAAGAAGCACTCGATAGTAAAGTGCCAACGCCAGTTATCGCATTGTCAGTGATGATGCGTTATGAATCGATGAGAAACGTTGATGCAAACTTTACAGGTAAGGTTGTTGCTGCAATGCGCCATGGCTTCGGAGGGCACGTTGTAGATAAATCGTAAGCTGTTATTTTTAATATGACGAATGGATAATTCGCAGGACCATGTCTTGTTTAATTTTTTTGAGACAAAATTTATTTAATTTGTGCCACTTTACTGAAAGAGGACTATAATTAAGAGTGAAGTTGAAAGACAGTTAACTGTCCAAATCAAAAGAGGCGATAGCAATGGCAAAGTTGAGTAAAGAACAACGCAAAGCAATGGCTCAAAAAGCAATGGACGAACGTGCTAAACATCCACAAGCTGAAAAAAAACAATCAGGTTTCAAATTTATTGAAGAAGAATCAGCTAAATTAGAATCAGAAAAAAACTAATTATAAAAGTTCAAAGATTAATTCTGAGTATTCTTGGAATTAATCTTTTTTTATTTCACTGAATCATTATTAAATTTGTCGTGAGTCAGGTACAATTTAGACGAGAAAGAATTAAATTAGGGAGTGATTAAATCGTGATAATTAAACAAGCACATATCGAAAATGAAAAAGAACTACAAGATGTCCGCGTAGAAAATGGGATATTTACTGAAATTGGCCTAAATTTACAGGCTAAATCTAACGAGCAGGTCATTGATGCAACGAATAAATTAATGTTACCTCCATTTGTTGATCCACATGTCCATTTGGATTCAACACTTACGGCTGGAGAGCCAGAATGGAATGAATCAGGTACTTTATTTGACGGTATCCGAATCTGGTCTGAGCGTAAAAAAACGTTAACGCGTGAAGATGTCAAAGAACGTGCTGTCAAAGCCTTGAAAATGCAGGCAGCGCATGGCGTTCAATTCGTTCGGTCACATGTGGATGTAACTGATCCAGAGTTAGTTGCTTTGAAGGCCTTAATTGAAGTGCGTGAAGAAGTGAAGCCTTGGATGGAGCTACAATTGGTCGCCTTTCCACAAGAAGGCATATTATCATTTCCAAATGGGAGAGAATTGATGACGAAGGCTGCCGAATTGGGTGTTGACGCGATTGGTGCGATTCCACATTTTGAATTCAATCGTGAATACGCAGTTGAATCTCTTCATTTTGCCTTCGAACTAGCACAAAAATATGATTTATTATTCGATGCGCATACTGACGAAATTGATGATCCTAGTTCTCGTAGTCTGGAAACAGTTGCGACCTTAGCGCTGGAAACAGGGATGAAAGACAAGGTTACCGCGTCACACACAACAGCGATGGGATCGTATAATGATGCTTATTTATATAAATTAATGCGCTTATTAAAAATGTCAGACATGAACTTTATTGCTAATCCACTCGTGAATATGTTTTTAGGCGGTCGATTTGATACATACCCGAAACGCCGTGGGTTAACACGTGTAAAAGAATTAGACGAAAATGGTCTAAACGTTGCCTTTGGTGAAGATGATATTAAAGATCCTTGGTATCCAATGGGTAACGGCAATATGTTGGATGCTTTGCATATGGGCTTACATGCCACGCAAATCATGGGTTACAGCCAGATTATGAACGCCTACCGATTTGTGACAACGAATGGTGCCAAAGCGATGCACGTTATGGATCATTACGGAATTGAAGTTGGGAAACCAGCTAGCTTTGTGATTATGGATAGTGATAATTTTTATGATGCGTTGAACACACGCGCCGCTGTTATGTTATCCGTGCATAATGGAGATGTAATTAGTGAGACTAAGCCTGCAGAAACGCAGTTATATATTAGCTGAAAAATACATAACATAGGTAATTATTATAGGTTTAGTAAATGAGGTTGAATTATATATTCATTCTCTATTTGGAATTAAATTATGATAGAATTTTATATATAGAGGTGAACAATTATGGCAGATTCAGTAAATCAAGAACAAATTGTGCAAGCAGCATGGGAGTTGTTGGCAGAAGATGGCATTGCAACTTTTTCGATGCGCAAGTTGGCTAAAAAGGTAGATTTATCGGTATCAACATTATATTGGCATTTTGAAAATAAAAATGCCATTTTTAATGAATTGATAAATGAGGTAGCAGGTTCTGCTGAAAAAGCTTTTAAAAAAAGTGGTACTTGGCAAGAACGATTACTTCAAGATGGACTTATATTGGCGCAAGAATTAAGAAAACGTCCTTATTCGGCAGAATTAATGCTTAGTTTACCGCCAGATACCGATAACTATTGGTTGGTAACTGAACAACTTCTTGTCGTAATTGATGACCTTAAATTGAGTGATGGCGAAAAATTTAATGCTATTTCAATTTTATTGAACTACATTTTAGCATTTGAACGTGATTTTTTAGTTCAAAAAATAAATGTAACACAAACGCCAATTGGACAATTGGCGATAAATAAACAGATAGGTTCACAGATTACCATCTTAAAAAGACTCTATCAAAAGGGATTATTCCAACAAATGGGGACAGAAGCGGCCTTAACTTGGAGTTTACGAACAATCATAGCGGGTTTAGATCAACAACAAAATAATTAAATCGAAAGCATTTGTTAGCTCAGCTAACGGATGCTTTTTTATTTTAATTCCAAGTTAATAAAGAAGCATTTTAAAGCGATTTTATGATAATTAATTGTATTATTTTTACGAAGAAAGGTTTACTTTTTTCTAGAACGGTGTTAGAGTGATTTTTATAGAACGATGTTCTAGAAAGGAGTTTTAAATTTTGAAAACAAAAGTAGAAACAAAAGAATTTTCTTTAAAGGCGGTTTTACCATCAATATTAACGGTTGCCCTGGCGATGTTGTTAACAATGATGGATACAACAATTATGAATGTAGCAATACCATCATTACAACATGTTTTTTCAACCAAACTCAGTACGGTACAGTGGTCTGTAACGGGCTATACACTTGCACTAGCGGCTATTACGCCAATAGCCGGATGGTTATCTGACCGATTTAGTGCAAAGCGCGTTATCTTTTTGGCAATTGTATGGTTTGCTATATTTTCCGTTCTTTGTTCAATGTCGCAATCAATTGAAATGTTGATTGTATTCCGTTGTTTACAAGGAATGGCAGGCGGTTTAGTTGGACCAATCGGTATGGCAGAATCTTGGAAATTAGTACCAGCTGATAAACGTGGTTCGTTAATGGCATTATTGGGCTTACCAATGGTAATCGCACCAATTGCAGGGCCTGTTTTAGCCGGATGGTTATTGAGTTATGCGAGTTGGCATGCCATTTTTTATATTAATTTACCAATCGGTATTATTGCGGCAATTTGCGTGCTAAAGTATTTACCAAAAAGAGAATTAATTAAAAATGAACGTCTAGATATTTTTGGTGCACTACTTTCGCCTACAGCGTTCGTAACATTAATTTATGGGGTTCATCGTTTAGGAGACCATGCATTAACGGATTGGACAACGACATCAATATTGTTAATTGGTATTACTTTATTGATTTTATTTATTTATGTTGAACTCAAGCAAGACCATCCTTTAATGGCATTAAGTGCATTTAAGGTGGATCGCTTTAGAAGAGGAATTTTAGTTAGTTGGTTAAATCAAATTGTATTATTTGGGGCAACCTTGTTAATCCCTCTTTTTTTACAGACGGCTAAAGGATTTTCTCCTTTGCATGCTGGTGAAATGATTGCGCCACAGGCACTCGCCTCATTTGTAGGGATGTTTATTGGTGGTCAATTATTTGATCGTTGGGGAGTTAGGGCTGCCGCTTTACCCGGAATTGGCTTAATGTTTATTGGAATTATTCGTTTAACACAACTAACATTACAAACGGATACAACAACATTGTTAATCACAATTGCCATTTTAGGACTAGGACAAGGAATGACAATGATGCAGATTAGTACTTATAATCTTGGTTCTGCACCAAAGGCTGTTGTTTCGAGACTAACGCCTTTAATTAATTCAGCAATGCAAATTATTAATTCCTTAGCAGTTGTTTGGTTAACAAATGTCTTAAGTAAAAATTTAGTTAGTGAAGCTAAAACAGCGACTGCTGCTACGTTTGAAAATCATGTGGTATTAGCATATGGACAAACATTTACGATGTTATTAGGGATACTAGCGCTCAGTTTTATTGTAACGATAACTTTGAATAAAGTTAAAAAATAAAATAATATTAAAAACACAATATTAATCATTAAATATAGTGATTAGTATTGTGTTTTGCTTTATGTAAAATATATTATAGACGTAATATATTTTATAATGGTTATTGATAGCGCTTTATAAGCGTAACTGATAAAATTAAAGCATAAACTGAAAAGGGGTAATACAATGAAAATGATTAATTTGGGTGGAAGTAATCTTCAAGTATCATCTGTCGGGTTAGGCTGTATGCGTATGCCAGAATTGTCGACGAGACAAGCTGCAGAAATGATTCAAACGGCGGCTGATCATGGTGTTAACTTCTTTGATCATGCAGATATTTATGGAGCGGGAAAAGCTGAAGAAGTTTTTGCAGCGGGTTTCTCTGAAACGGAACTTTCACGTGAAGATATAATTCTTCAATCAAAATGTGGTATTGTGCCAGGATCAGAATATAATTTTACGGCAGAACATATCGAAAAAAGTGTTGATGGTATTTTAAAACGATTAAATACAGAATATATTGATAGTTTATTGTTACATAGACCCGATACATTGATGGAGCCTGAAGCCATTGCTCGCGTATTCGAAAAGCTCCAAGCATCTGGTAAGGTTCGTAATTTTGGGGTAAGTAATTTTTATCCGGGACAAGTTGATTTATTACAACAGGCTTTAGACACGAAATTATTGGTAAATCAACTTCAATTTGGTGTGATGCATACTGGAATGATTGATTTGGGAACAAACGTGAATATGGTTAATGATGCCGGAATTAACCGTGATGGTGGAATATTAGAATATTCGCGTCTTAAAAAGATGACGATCCAAGCATGGTCACCATTCCAATATGGTTTCTTTGAAGGCACATTCCTAGATAACCCTAAGTTTGCTGAATTGAATGAAGTGTTAAATCGCTTAGCTAGAGAAAAGAATTCAACAAACACGGGTATTGCGACTGCATTCATTTTACGTCACCCTGCAAAAATGCAAGTAATCGCGGGGACAATGAATCCAAAACGTATTACCGAAATCACAGATGCTACTGAAATAGAATTAACGCATCAAGAATGGTACGAAATTTATCGTGCAGCGGGTAATAAGTTACCATAAAAATAGTTTATGATAAATTAAAAAAGTAGAGTTCGCATCTAAGTTGGATGTGAACTCTATTTTTTGCAATATTTATATTATAATAAATAATTTGTACGGATGAATACAAGAGCAATTATTTATTTAAATGATTGGAGGTACTAAAAACAAAATTACTTTTGTGAGCTGCTTGATATGGTAAGATAATGGTAAATGGGTGGTGGAAAATATGGAGAATAAGTACGAACATGTTTATCGTGAAATTAAAGATAAAATTATAGCGGGTGAATTTGATATTAATGATAAGTTAATGACGGAATCTGAACTAATGGTCGCGTATTCGGTAAGTCGTTATACAATTAGAAGGGCGATTGGCGATTTAGAAAGCGCGGGTTATGTCTATCGTATCCAAGGTGGCGGTATCTTTGTTAATGACTGGCATACTGGTAAAAAAATAACGCAAAATAATAATAAAATGATTGGCGTTGTTACAACGCACATTGCTGACTATATTTTCCCAAACATCATCACGGGGATTGACCGGGTTATCTCGGAAGAAGGGTATACTATTATTTTAAGTAATACTCTGGATACTCCAGACAGGGAAAGAACCAGTCTTTTAAAGATGTTGGAGATGGACTTATCTGGATTGATTATTGAGCCAACGCAGAGCGCACTGGTTAACAAAAATAAAGATTTATATGAAAAAATATTAGAACTTAAAATACCAACGCTCTTCATTAACGCGCATTATGAAGATATTGACATTCCATACTTGGAGTTAAATGACTTCAATGGCAGTGAGTTAGAAACGGAGCATTTAATTAAAAACGGACATGAAAAAATATTAGGCGTTTTTAAGGTGGATGATAAACAAGGGTTACTACGAATGAACGGTTTTGTTCAGGCGTATATGGAACATGCTAATAGTTCATATCAAAGTGAAATATTGATGTATCGGTCAACGGATCCCTTGCAAAATATTTATCAAAAAATTGAAAAAATATTACACCGTTCTGACAGACCGACTGCAATTGTTTGCTACAATGACCAATTAGCCATTAAATTAATGGATATCGTAAAATCAATGGATATGGAGATTCCAGAAGACGTTTCTATTGTTGGTTTTGATGATTATCAGTTATCAAAATATATGTCACCAAAGTTAACGACAATTAGGCACCCTAAAGAAAAGATGGGACGTAAAGCTGCTAAAATGTTGTTAGAGATGATAAGAGGTAAGAATACAAAGATTGAATCAGTTGTATATGAGGCTAAATTAGTTAGCCGAGAAAGCGTTAAAAACCGGAATAAATAGTTAATAAGTTGTCTAGCATTTAGGCAACTTATTTTTTTATTTCTAAAAATTCATACGAATAAATAAAAAACATGTTGATTTATTCGTATGAATGTGAGAAGATGACCTTGTTATAAAAATGGAAGCGCTTTTAAAGGTGCTTGGTTCAAAGCAATTTTTCGGGTAATAACTGGAAGACAATAAAATTTGGAGGCGGCATATGCAAAAAGAAAAGAAAATATCTAGTAAGTTTATTTACTTTTTTGGATCATTTGGTGGAATTTTGTTCGGATACGATATCGGGGTTATGACAGGAGCATTACCTTTCTTACAAAAAGATTGGGCACTTCAAAATAGTGCTGGTACTGTTGGGTGGATCACTTCAGGAGTTATGTTTGGTGCCATTTTTGGTGGTGCGCTAGCAGGAAAACTGTCAGATAAGTTAGGCCGACGAAAAATGATTCTGATGTCAGCCGTTGTATTCGTTATTGGGTCATTGCTTGCATCATTCTCACCTAATAACGGACAGATGTATTTAATAATTGTCCGCATTTTCTTAGGACTAGCAGTTGGTGCTTCATCAGCATTGGTACCAGCTTACATGTCAGAAATGTCTCCTGCTAGATTACGGGGACGACTTTCGGGGATTAATCAAACAATGATTGTTTCAGGAATGTTGCTTTCATATATTATGGATTTCCTATTAAAAGATTTACCTGAAGCATGGGCATGGCGCGTTATGCTCGGACTGGCAGCAGTTCCAGCGGTTGTCTTATATATGGGAGTTTCACGTTTACCAGAATCACCTCGTTTCTTGGTTAAAATAAATAAAGTTGATGAGGCACGCCAAGTATTAACTTGGATTCGCCCAGAAAATGAAGTTGAACAAGAATTAGCAGATATTCAGACAACTGCCGGCGAAGAGAGCCATATTGAAAAAACGTCAATGGTTCAATTGTTCACAGGAAAATATCGTTACCTAGTTATGGCCGGTGTCGGTGTTGCGGCATTCCAACAATTCCAAGGTGCTAACGCAATTTTCTACTATATCCCATTAATTGTTGAAAAGGCAACGGGTAATGCGGCAAGTTCAGCATTAATGTGGCCAATCATACAAGGAATTATCCTTGTTTTGGGATCACTCTTGTTCTTAGTTATTGCAGATAAATTTAAACGCCGTACTCTTTTAATTCTTGGTGGGTTGGTCATGGGATTATCATTTATCCTACCAACGATTATTAATATGGTAGTACCAAATACAAGTCCTATGATGATTGTTGTCTTCTTATGTATCTACGTTGCATTCTACTCATTCACATGGGCACCACTTACATGGGTATTGGTTGGTGAATTATTTCCATTAGCCGTTCGTGGAAGCGCTTCAGGAATTGCGTCTTCGGCTAACTGGATTGGTTCATTCTTGGTAGGACTATTGTTCCCTATCATGACGGCCTCGATGCCACAAGATGCCGTGTTCGCAATCTTCGGAGTTATCTGTTTATTGGGTGTCCTATTCATTCGTTTCTTTGTTCCAGAAACACGTGGTCGTTCATTGGAAGAAATTGAAGAAGAAGGAACAAAAAAAACAAGTAACTAACAAGCTAGGAGGACGATTAATATGGATTTAGTAAAAACATCTCAAGCAGTAAAAAATGGTCAAGTTTCATTGGGAATCGAATTAGGATCAACGCGGATTAAAGCCGTGCTGGTGACAGATGACTTTAAAACAATAGCGACAGGAAGTTTTAATTGGGAAAACCAACTGGAAGATGGTCTTTGGACCTACTCGCTTGAACAAGTTTGGCTTGGAATCCAAACAAGTTATAGACAAATGGCCGCAAATGTTCAAAGTAAATACCATGAACCTTTAACGAAAATTGATTCGATTGGTGTCAGTGCTATGATGCACGGTTACCTCGTCTTTTCAGAAAAAGATGACTTATTGGTACCTTTTAGAACATGGCGAAATAATAATACGGAACAATCAGCTGACGAATTAACGGAATTATTGAACTTCAATATCCCACAACGTTGGAGTATTGCCCATCTTTATCAGGCTGTTTTAAATGATGAAACGCATGTTAACGATATTGCTCATTTAGAAACCCTGGCCAGTTACGTTCATTATAAATTATCCGGTAAAAAAGTTATTGGAATCGGGGATGCTTCTGGTATCTTCCCAATTGATGAAAAAACGGGTACTTACTCCGCTGATTTATTAGATAAATTTAGTGACATTAAAAAAGTTGCTGAATACGACTGGAATGTTAAAGATATTTTACCAACCGTTTTAAGAGCTGGCGAAAATGCGGGTTCTTTAACGGATGAAGGGGCTAAGTTACTTGATGCCAGTGGCAAACTAGAAGGCGGTAGTTTGATGGCGCCTCCTGAAGGGGATGCTGGTACAGGGATGGTTGGGACAAATAGTGTCCGTAAGAGAACAGGTAACATCTCGGTTGGAACGTCAGCTTTCTCAATGACTGTTCTTGATGCTCCAATGAAAAAAGTTTATAAAGATATCGATATCGTGACAACACCAAGTGGTGCACCGGTTGCGATGGTTCATGTTAATAATAGCTCTTCAGATATTAATGCATGGGTATCTATTTTCGGCGAGTTTGCGGCAAAATTAGGCGTTCAATTAACACCGGATCAGTTGTATGAACGTTTGTTCTTAGAATCAACTCATGCGGATGCAGATGCTGGTGGTTTGATTAATTATAGTTACCTATCTGGTGAAAATATTACGCATATGTCGGAAGGACGTCCATTATTTGTTCGAACATCTAATAGTAATTTTACGTTACCTAACTTCATTCAAACACAATTATATGCGGCATTTGCGCCTCTTAAAATTGGAATGGATATTTTAAGTCAGGAAGAACATATCCAAACTAACGTTATGATCGCTCAAGGTGGTATTTTAAAAACAGCCGTTGTTGGACAGCAAGTATTAGCTAATACGCTGAATATTCCAATTACTGTCATGAGCACGGCTGGTGAGGGTGGACCTTGGGGAATGGCAGTCTTAGCTATTTTCGCTAAGAGAAATAACAATGGTCAAAGTTTAGAAGATTTCTTGGATCACGAGGTCTTTGTAGATCCAGAAAGCATGACATTAAGTCCCGAACCTGAAGGGGTTGAAGGTTACAATAAATTTATATCTAGGTATGAAGCTGGCTTACCTGTTGAGTCAGAAGCCATAAAAACAATTAAGGAAGAAAAGAGGAACGAGTAATATGTTAGAAAAGCTTAAACAAGAAGTGTACGACGCTAACATGCTGTTACCTAAGTACAACTTAATTACCTTTACCTGGGGTAACGTGAGTGGAATTGACCGTGAAAAAGGGTTGTTTGTCATCAAACCATCTGGTGTTGATTACGATGACCTAAAACCTTCAGATATGGTCGTCGTTGATTTACAAGGTAAAAAAATTGAAGGTGATATGAATCCTTCGAGTGATACGGAAACGCATCGGATTCTATATAACAACTTCCCTAATATTAAAGGGGTTGTTCATACGCATTCACCTTGGGCCGTTTCATTTGCACAAGCAGGGTTAGATATCCCGGCCGCCGGGACAACGCACGCAGATACATTTTATGGCTCAGTTCCAGCAAGTCGTATCATGAATGAAGCCGAAGTTGTGACAGAGTACGAAAAACAAACAGGTGATGTAATCGTTGAGACGTTTAAAAAACGAAACCTCGATCCAGATCAAATTCCAGCTGTGCTAGTTAATGATCATGGCCCATTTACGTGGGGAACATCGGCTTCGGATGCTGTGCACAATGCGGTTGTTTTAGAAGAGGTTGCAAAAATGACTTATCATTCATTGCAATTAAATCCGCACGCAATTGATATGCCACAATATTTATTGGATAAACACTTTTTAAGAAAACATGGTAAAAATGCTTATTATGGTCAAATTAAACATTAGTATACGATTTTAAAAAATAAGAAACTATTAGGAGGAATTATATTATGTTAAAAGTTAGTGAAAAAGAATTTTGGTTCGTTGTTGGTAGTCAAGGTTTATACGGTCAAGACGTTTTAGACGTTGTTAAGAGCGATGCAGAAAAAATCATTGAGAATTTAAATGCCAGTGGTTCACTTCCATACAAAATTATTTTTAAAGAAGTCGCAACAACTGCTGAAGTCATTACTCAAATTATGAAAGAAGCAAACTTTGAAGATAAAGTTGCGGGTGTGATTACTTGGATGCATACATTCTCTCCCGCTAAAAACTGGATTCGCGGAACAAAATTATTACAAAAACCATTATTGCATTTAGCAACACAATTTGGTGAAAATATTCCTTGGTCAACAATTGATATGGATTACATGAATACTAACCAAAGTGCCCATGGGGATCGTGAATATGGCTTCATTAATGCACGTCTTCAAAAACACAATAAAATTGTTGTTGGTTACTGGAAAGATGAAAAAGTTCAATCACAAATTGCTGACTGGATGGATGTTGCCGTAGCTTACGGCGAAAGTTTCAACATTAAAGTTGCTCGTTTTGGCGATAATATGCGTAATGTTGCCGTTACAGACGGTGATAAAGTTGAAGCACAAATCAAATTTGGCTGGACCGTTGATTACTTTGGTATTGGTGATTTAGTTGCTGAAATGAAAGAAGTAACGGATGCTGAAATTAACGCAACCTACAAAGAATGTGAAGGCATGTACGATATGGTCGTTGGTGATAATGATCCTGCATTCTTTGAAGATCATGTTAAAGAACAGATTAGAATTGAAATTGCTTTACGCAAATTTATGGAACGTGGCGGATACACGGCATTCACATCTAACTTCGAAGATCTTTGGGGCATGAAACAATTACCAGGGATGGCCGTTCAACGCTTGAACGCCGAAGGTTATGGATTTGCTGGTGAAGGTGACTGGAAGACTGCCGCAATTGATCGCTTAATCAAAATTATGGCACACAATAAATTAACGGGATTCATGGAAGATTACACATATGATTTACGTGCAGGCCATGAAGAAATCCTTGGTTCACATATGCTTGAAGTTGATCCTACATTGGCTTCAACAAAACCTCGTGTGGAAGTACATCCATTAGGAATTGGTGACCGTGAAGACCCAGCTCGTTTAATTTTTGATGGTTCAGATGGTCATGGTGTTGTTATTTCAATGTCTGATTTTGGTACTGAATATAAATTACTCATCAATTCAGTTGATGGGTCAAAACCAGAAGTTGAGGCACCTCACTTACCAGTAGCTCGTCAATTATGGGTTCCAGAACCCGGTTTCCATGAAGGTATCCACTCATGGATTGAAAATGGTGGTGGTCATCATACTGTTATTTCAATGAATGTTAAGGAACAACAAGTTGTTGATCTTGCTAAAATGTTTGATGTTGAGTATGTTGAAATTAAGAAATAATTAATGTTAGTAAAAAAATCATTATAAAGTATAACGAAAGAAACCATCCTTCAGGGATGGTTTCTTTCGTTATACTTTATAAATTTGTAGTGATATCCTGTTATGCTTAAATATAAGACCCTGGTTTTGTTTTACTTTGCATTGCAATACCGAAATCTGTAAAAATTCTTTTTGGTAAATTATTTCCTAATTCTTCTGCGATATGATGTGCCAAAATTTGAAAAGGAATAATTGTAAATAATGGTGCTTTAAATTCATCGACGCTTAAATCTAGGCCAATTGTTCTATTATTAGTTGACTTGTTTAAAGTAATTGTAAAGTAGTTTTCAACATAATTTTTTTCATACTCTTTCAATCTTAGTAGTCGATCATTAACAGGTGAATTTGTTTCAATATAAAATAACTGATGGTTCTTGTTTATTTCAAAATAGGGACCATGCATGAATACTTCAATATCCATTCCTTGACTAGGGACGCGGACTGTTTCGGAAAATTTTGTTTGCATTTCAAGTGCTGTACCTATTGCTGATCCACAACATAAAGCCGTATAACGACTGGCTTTTATAAGTTCAGACTTCCATGCATTAAAGAATATCTCCGTTTTGTTGATAATATCACTGATTTTATCAATTGCATTTGAAAATTCCAATAATTCTTTATTTTCTTTTTCAACAGATATTGTATTTGTTACTGCAGCTGTTTTAAGACCTAATAACATTAATCTTAAAATAGTAACAGAAAAACCTTTAGTAACGTATCCAATTTTTTCTTCACCACTTTGAAGATCAATAACTTCATCAACTACTTCTGTAATTTCACTATTTATATTATTTGTTAATGCCATCAAATGAACAGTGTTGTCGTTAATTCTGATATGTTTAAGTGCTTCTATTGTAGAAGTGCTTTCACCACTTTGAGAAACACCAATTACAACATCAATAGTGGGGCGTAATTTTTCATAATACTCAAATTTAAAAGGTTCCTCAATGGAAATATAGACGTCACAAATACTTTCAATATAGTATTTTGCGCTGTAAGCGGCGTTAAGACTTGAACCCGTTGCTAATATCAACCATTCTTTACCTTTGATAGGTTTCGTATTTATATGGTAATCACGTAGGATACTACTTAAAATAGGTTGTTCTTCGTTAATATAAGTCATCATCGTTAAATTATTTTCAGTCATATTAGATTCACCTTTCTGTTTATGGTAACGTTCCCATAAACCATAATATAATAGTGTTCACTTTTTTGCAAGCGTTTTATATGCGTTGTTTAAATTAAGTTGACTTACTTTTTTAATTACCAGATAATGGTTCTATAATTAAAGGAATATTGGTGATAAAGATGACTAAAAATATAACTATTAAAGATATAGCGAAATATGCGGCAACATCCATAAGTACCGTTTCTAGAGTTTTAAATAATGATCCCAATGTGGCAAATTCTACAAGGGAGAGAATCAAAGCTGTAATTAAAGAAATGAACTATACTCCAAGTATGTTAGCTCGTGGTATGATTTCAAAAAAAACAAATATGATTGCTGTTGTGGTCTCAGATATTACAAATCCTTATTTTAATCAATTTATTGCTTTTTTAGAACAACAATTTTTAGAACATGGGTATACGTTATCGTTATTTGATACACAGAGTGCAAATAAAAAAGATTCAAAAAAAGCATTAAAAATAGAAATTGATATTTTTAATCAAATTCAAAAAAATAACTATGATGCGGTTCTAATCCTAGGTGGTTTAATAGATAAATTAGAAGTTAATGAAGATTATTTGGATACGTTAAAATCGGTTGCCGAAAGAACACCTGTAGTAGTAGTCGGACGAAAAAAAATGGACATGCTTAAAAATGTAATTTTTATTCAAAGAGATCAAACTATTTCGACTAATCTGATAACCAAGCATCTTGTTAAAGAAAATTACAAAAAAATTGTTTTTATTGGTGGTACAAAAACAGATTGGATTACAAAAGACAGAGTAAATACATTTGTTAAAGTGACATCCGATAAAAATGTTGTACTTAATAATAATTTTTATGCAAAAAATGGGTACGAAGGTGTGTCATATTTAGTAGATAATAGTATCGATTTTGATGCAGTTCTTGCTATTAATGACCAAGTTGCTCAGGGGGTGCTCAGAGGGATTTTAGATATGTTGGGAACTGATGCGAGAAAAGGGGTAGCTAGTTGTGAATACTTCACAGATAACGAATATAATACGCCACGAATAACTTCGGTTGATCACAATATTGAACAGCTCTCTAAGAATACGACTTCTGTGTTGATGAATCTTTTAAATCAATCTGATTCAAAAAATGATATGGTACACAATGTTACCCCAAAATTAATATTAGGTGAATCTTTATAGCACAAAATAAAAAACTTCATTTCGAAGAGTAGACCAAATAATATTGGATTACTCATTTGAAATGAAGTTTTTTTTAATCAATAAGAGTCGTTATTTAAAATATTTATTAAGGAAGACGGCAATTCCATCATTGATATTTGATTCAGTTACATAATCTGCATATTTTTTAACTTCATCAGAAGCATTTTTCATGGCCACGCTAACACCTGAATGTTGGAACATTTCAATATCATTTTGGCCATCTCCAAAACTAATAATTTGGTCTGTTGGAATATGATAAAAATTTTTTAAATGGTGAATAGCGTATGCTTTATTAACGTTTTTAGCAGTAATTTCAATATTATTAGAACTGGAAGAGGAGAGAGAAATATCTTGAGATGCTTCAAGTTCAGTTTTAATACTTTTAAGAATCTTAGGGTTTTCATCCATAATTAAAATTGCATTTATAATTTGACCTTGATGGGTTAATAAATCATCAAGGTTCTTAATTTGAATATGTTGAGTTTTATCTTGTACGGCTAAACGTTGCTGATCATTATTGTTGAAATATGAGGGCAATGTCAATGTATAAAAGACATCCTTTGAAGTAAAAAAGAAAACGGGAGCTTTCTTATCAATACTTTGGTGATAAATTTCAGTTAATGCATTAGTAGACAGAGAAGCAGTATGGATAGTATCTCCTATTTCAAAGATACTACCATTAGATGCAACTTCGAGTGTTTCTGGACTAATTGATTTTGCGACTTGTCTTGCTGAAACCAGCATTCTACCAGTTGAAATATAGAAAATGTGGCCCTCTTTTTGATATTTTTTGATTGTTTCAATTGTTTTTTGTGACACAACATAATCGTTGTTAACGAGTGTGCCATCAATATCCATAAATATAAGATGTTGATTCATAATTTTAATCCTCCAATATTTTTAGAACCGCATGATTCGCGGATAACTAGTTCCGGTAAGTGCTGAGACATGTTTTCAGGAAGTATCTCTGTAGTATCTAAATAAAATAATAAAGTTGTTAAAGCAACTTGAGCTAAATCGTGATTGTGTTGGTTAACATTAGTGATACGTGGTGTCTGGAAATCCGCATCTGGGAATGCATCGCAGCTGACAATAGCGATATCTTCAGGACAAGATAAGTGGTAATCATTTAGAGCACGGAACGCACCTAAGGCAACTTGGTCATTCATTGCCACTAGAGCTTTAGGTAAAATATTTTTTTCAATTAAAAGTTTAATTGCTTGGTAACCATCCTTTGCATAGTAGTCATTTAAAATAATTGTTTCTTCATTGACAGACGAATATAAAGAGAGGATCTCTTTGAAAGCCTTAACTCGCTCTGTGGTGATCTTAATCTTAGGTTCGCCACCAATAAAACCGATATCTCGATAACCTAAAGATAATAAATGCTGAGTTATTAAGGTAACGCCATATTTTAGATTTCTGTCTATAAAATGACAATTTACGCCATTTTGGTATTGGCCAATAACAACGACTGGAATAATAGAATTTAAATGGTTTAATGCGGTTAAATAACTTTCGGAAAGATCTTCTTTATCAATATCACCACCTAAAATAAATATACCATCAACTTGTTTCTCTAAGATGGATTTAAAAACACTTATTTCAATTGAATCTTTGGTTTCCACTTTACGATTGCCAGCAGACATTGTATTGAACAGTAAAATCGAATAATTTGATTGATTAGCAATTAACTCAATTTCAGAAATTAAATCTGTAAAGTAAGGATTATTAATATCTGGAGCAATAATAGCTAAGGTATGGGTTCTTTTAGAGACCATGCTCCGTGCAACCATACTAGGCTGATAATCATTTTCGTGAATAACGGCTTGAATTTTTTCACGTTTTTCGTTAGATACGGAAGGACTATTATTTAAAACGCGAGAAACAGTTGATATAGAAACACCGCTTCGTTGAGCAATTTCTTTGATGGTTAAATTTTTATGAGTCATGAAATAATCCTCTCGTAATCTTTTATAATCATAGTGTAAACAATAATAATAAAAAAAGCAATAAAATTGGTATCGATACCAAACGTTTAATAAAAGTATTGACAACGTTTTCATAATAGTGTTAAATAATTGGCATAGAGGAAATTTAAGAATGGAGTGTTGATAATGATTGATACAATATTAGCAGTAGATTTAGGAGGAACTAAATTATTAATTGGTGAAGTAACGCAATCTGGTGAAATACTTTCACAAGTTAAAGCATCATCAGATGTAACATCTCAGAGGGTGGCAATAAATGCTATTAAAAAGGCAGTACAAATATATTTAAAAACTGCGGTAAGAAAAGGAAATATTATCGGTATTGGTATCGGTATGGTTGGAAGGATGGATACTGAAAAAGGAATTTGGTATGAAATTCATCCAGAACTTGCTGATGAAATTAATGTAAGACGAGAATTTTCTGAATTTACAGAAATTCCAGTTTTTATAGCTAATGATGTATATTGTGCTACATTAGCAGAATTGTTACTCGGATTTGGTACCGATACCAAATCGTTTGTTTACATGAATATTGGAACGGGTATTGCAGGACGTATTGTTGATAAAGGGAAAGTCATGGTTGGTAATCACTTTGATTCAGGGGAAATTGGGCACATGGTTGTAGATATGAATAGCAATTGGAAGTGTATTTGTGGTCGGAAAGGGTGTGTGGAGCCTATCTCTTCAGGGCTTGGGATGCATAATCAAGCGGTTCGATTTAAAGATGAATTTCCAGATACAATTATCTTATTTGTAGAAGGTCAGCGGGTTGGTGCAAGAGAATTAATGGACGGGTATGAAAAGCAAGATGAACTTTCCAAAAAGGTAATTAACCAATCCTTAAAAGGATTAGCTACATTAATTATGAATATGGTTCGTGTGTCTGATCCAGAAGCTATTATTTTAGGTGGTGGTGTTATGAGTAGTGGTTGGATGTTAGAAAGACTAGAACCTCTATTGGATAAAAAGACAATGCGTTTTGTAAAAAAAGGCGTGCACGTGACTAATCTGGATTCAAGTACAATTGCACTAAAAGGTAGTGCAATGCTAGGTTTTAAAAATGTGAAGGAGTAGATTGAAATGACTTTATTATCAAAAGAAATATTGAACAGTAACATATTACATCAACCATTACCAGTTCATGATGAACAATCATATGAAACATTAGAGTTAAAAAAAAGCAATGTAGGAATTGAAAAGATTATTTTTGATCAAAACCATTCTGTATTATGGAAACATGAAGGACGTGGTGCGTTAATTAAGGATACATCGACTGCTGGATTTATTGCTGATAGTCGATATGATTCGTGGGCGAAAGGTGCGCCAAAAGATGGAGATTACGTTAATTTTGGTGAAGCAAAGATAATAACTGAATTTAATCGTTCAGATTGGTCTGAATATAATCAAATTTCATTTGAAATTTTGGCATCATGTAAAAATATGATTAATCCTAATGTTACAGTATCTTTTGTAAATGATGGAACTATTAAAATTCCTGATATTTATGATCGTGAAGGGTATCACGTGATTAATTTAAAGGGTGAAGATTGGCATACATATGTTCTTGATTTAAGTAATTTACCTCGAGAAGCCATCATGAGTATGGCTATAGCGAGTGGTGCAAATGGGTCGTATATGAATTTACCTGGCAAACTGTCTTATCAAATTAGAAATATTAAATTACAAAAAAACAATTTAATTAGTCATGCAAAAGGTTGGAAAGCGTCATCTAACGAATTAATATATTCACATATTGGCTATCAAACTACGTCGGAAAAAAAGTCTATTTTATGGTCACCCAAAGATCAGTACGCTGACTTTCAGCTTATTGATGTTACGACTGGGAAAGTCGTTTATGATGGGAAATCTATTTTAAAAAAGGAAATCGTTGGAAATTATCGTATTTTTGATTTTACTGATTTTACGAATGAGGGATTATTCGTTTTAGAAACGGCGGGATTGAAAACAGATCCATTTACAATTATGGCCTTTGATAAACTTTATGGTGACTCTATTTGGAGGTCATTGAATTTTATTTATTGTGAACGGTGCGGATGTCCTGTTTCAGGTATTCATGGCACATGTCATGAGGATGTAGTCGCAACATTTGAGAATGAAACAATAACGTTCAATGGTGGCTGGCATGATGCAGGAGATTTGTCACAACAGCTCATTCAATCGGCAGAGCTGACCCTAAATATTATTGAAATGTCTGAACAGTATCGTGAATCTGACCCAATGTTGAGCCGACGTTTACTGGAAGAAGGCGAGTGGGGAATTGATTTTATTTTAAAAACACGATTAGCAAATGGATTTCACGTCACCAGTGCGGGAATTACACGTTGGACAGATAACCATGTTGGAAACATGGATGATGCACAAGCACGTATTGGAAATCACGCGTACGATAATTTTTTACTGGCTGGTATTCTTGCAAAAATTGGTAATTTGTTGCCTGATCAACATTCATTAATCGAAAAAATAACAGATGTCGCTCAAGAAGATTATGAGTTTGCACAAACAAAATTTGAAATTAGTCCCTACGTACATGAACCAGTTTTTTGGGAACACACTTACAATATGTCTAATAGTCTATTTGCAGCAACAATTTCATGGGCAAGTTCAATGTTATATCAAAGAACTAAGATAAAAAAATATGCTGATGAAGCAACGCGTTTCATGGATGTCATGTTGGATTGTCAAGAAGTCGTTGGAATAGATCTTTTTGACGGTAAAAAGTTACAAGGAATGTTCTATAGGGATGCAGGTAAGAAAATTTTCCAACATTTTAATCATCAATCTCGTGAAAGTATGTACGCTATGGCATTAGAAGGAATTATAATTTCTCAATCAAAAAGTAAATTAGTTGATGATTGGAAAAAAAGTGCGGTTTTACTTGGTTCATACTATAAATATTTGAAAGAATTTACACAACCTTACGATATGTTTCCAAGTGGTGTATATCAAATGGAAGAATATCAAGATCAGGAAAGTTTTAATCGTCAACACTTATTGGTTGGGGAGTCCGCTAAGGAAGAGTATCAAATTCAGTTAAAGAATGCCGTTAAAATTGGACAGAATTTATATATTAAACGTTTTCCGGTATGGTTTTCATTTCGCGGAAATAATGCCATTATTTTATCTGCTGGACGAGCATCTGCAATTTTAGGTAATTTACTGCAAGACCAGGGTTTAACTGATATGGCGGCTGGACAATTGCAATGGATGGTAGGTAAAAATCCCTTTAATCAATCGATGGTCTATGGGGAAGGACATAATTTTGCACAACAATATACGGTATCATCCGGTGAAATGGTTGGTGAAATGCCTGTCGGAATGCAAACATTTGGGAATGAAGATGAACCTTACTGGCCACAATTTAACAATGCAACGTATAAAGAGGTTTGGGTTGGAAATGCCGGTAAATGGATGGGACTATTATCAGATCTTTTAAAAACCGAAAAGAGGGCAAGTAAATGAAAGATAAATTTGTAGAAAAATTAACTACATTTGCAAATAAGTTAGCAATGAATAGATATATTGGTGCCATTCGTGACGCATTTGCCAGTACAATTCCAATTACGATTGTTGCAGCTTTTTTCTTGTTAGTTAACAATGTATTTTTACAGCCAGAGACAGGACTTTTACGTAATATTCCGGGACATGAATTGATGTTTGAAATTGGGACACAGGCCTATAATGGAACATTAGGCATTTTAGGGCTACTTGTAACCTTTTTAATTGGTTACCGTTTAGCTAAATCACTAGGTGCTGACGGTGCACTTGAGAGTATTGTTGCGGTTGCTTGTTACATTACTGTTGTTCCAAATGCAGTTAGCGTTTTAACAACATCGGGTAAAACAGTAACTACAACAGCCGTTTTGACACAAACATATACAAGTGCCTCAGCAATGTTACTTGGAATTATTGCTGCACTTGTCGGAACAAAATTACTGGTCACGTTAAGTAATATTGACAAAATTAAAATAAAAATGCCGGATACAGTTCCACCGGCAATTGCAAAATCATTTAATAGTTTAGTTCCATCATTTTTAGTTATTTCTATTTTTGCATCTTTTGAAGTTATTTTACGCCATATGACGGGGTTAACAGTTCCTGAAGTTGTTGTCAGAGTTCTACAAGCTCCTCTTGTTGGTGGTTTTCAAACGTTACCAGGTATTCTTTTCTACGTCTTTTTATCAACGTTAGTTTTTGTGTTTGGTATTCATGGCGCATATGTTTTTGGAGCTATTTCAGGCCCTATTTTATTAACATCGTTACAACAAAATATTGATGCGGTTAATGCAGGGCATGTTGCACCTAATATTGTTACGCAACCGTTCTTAGATGCCTATATTTACATGGGTGGTGGTGGAACAATGATTTGTTTAATTATTGCATTGTTTATAGGATCAAGAAGAAAAGATGAACGCTTAATTGCCAGCATTGGTGGACTACCAACATTATTTAATATTAGTGAGCCGTTAATGTTCGGACTACCAATCGTTTTTAATCCAATTTATGCAATCCCATTTGTAATTACGCCAATGGTAGGTACGGTTATTGCCTATACGGCAACTGCGTTAGAGTTAGTCTCACCGACTTATATCTTAATTCCATGGGTGACCCCCCCTATTTTATCGGGCTACCTAGCAACAGCTGGAGACTGGAGAGCGCCGCTGATGCAAGTTGTTATTATTGCAGTTGGTGTTGTAATCTATTTACCATTTGTACTCGCTTCAAATCGTGCCGCAAGTGAAGAAAATAAAATGTAGTAAATTTTTGAAAGATGTTGCCATTTGGTAACATCTTTTTTAGTTAACACGGTAGAGCAGCTAAGATGGTTGGCAAACAAAGTCATTCAAAGGTGATAATAACTCTGGGAGAACGTGAAGACGCATCTGAATCGAAGGAATTGAAAGACTAGTTTTAGGTAATAATATTGTCGCTGTTAATATTATTGGTCTAGTGATGCGCATTTTGGAGCAGTTATCATTATATTGGTCATCTTTAAACATGTCGCAATGGTAAATCAACTCTCATCGTAAGCCGTTCAACGGGGAGATGGATTTTTGAATTAAGTATTAAAAAATGAGTTGATAAATTTATTTTAAGAAATAATCAACATAAATAAAATCCCGTAACTACACTTGTAATTGAGTAGTTACGGGATTTTTAGTTTATTTTATAAGGCGTTATCAACAATACTTTCAAGTGTCGTTGTTGAAGGGATGAAAAATAAATTCCCTGTTTCAGCTGTACTGAAATCTAACAAACGGTCACTTTTACTTTCGAACATATTAATTAACATTCTGTTGGTTACCGCAAAATGACGTGCGTAGCCAATGAAGTATGTTCCTGTAATGTCTTTACCGGGTTCTGAGAAAGGTACATTCATGCGGACAATTTTATGTTCGATGCCGTCCTTCATATCTTGTGATGCAACGTTATGAGAATTTGGTAACTTCTCTTCATCAGCTAGTTCCAAATCAGAATCTTTCTTACGGCCAATTGCTTTTTCTTGGTCTTCCGTTTTTAAGGCATTCCAAGCAGTCATATCATGGCGATATTTTTGAGCAAAGGCATAAGAACCGTTTGTAAATTCAGGATCTTCATCGCCAATTACAGCGTAATCTAGCGCTTCATTTACGTCTGGATTTTCAGTTCCATCGATGAAACCAATGACGGCGCGACCTTCGAAGTAACGGAAGCCATGTGTTTCGTCTTCGACGGTTGTAGCGTCTTTAATGAAAAGCATAAATTGAGCCATAACTTCGTAGACAACTGCACTTTCGCCAGCCCGAACGTGGAAGAATAAATCACCTGGTGTTGAAATTGCTGTATATTTTGGACCCACAATTTCTTTAAAGCGGATGAGTTCCATAGGTTTGATGGCATCTGGGAAAAGATAATCCCAAGCGTCTGAACCAAACCCGAAAGCGACCTTTAAAGCGGCTTTTGGATAACGAACGTTCATACTACGAATGATTGCTGGAATTCGGTCAGCTAATTCTTGAACGGCTGCTAATTCAGCTTTTTGATCCTTGTGATTTAAGTTTAAAATTGTAAAATTGACGTTTTCGCCTACATCTTTATATACATCCTGTGTTAATTTTTCAGTGACTGTCATAAGTCATGCCTCCTATAAATTAATTTTCTTTAACGATAACAACCATCTTACCAGCGGTACGAGGTAAATCTAATTGTTTATGAGATTCAATAATATCAGTTAAAGTAAATTTGTACTTCTTGGCAATTTTAATTTCTAATTCATCTTGCATCATTAAATCTGTTAAGAATTTTAATGCATCATTATCTTTTAGTTCTTTAACACTCTCAACTTGGTAGTAATCTGCAAGAGGTTTTTCTTTTTGCATATCTTCAGTTGGAACGTTAATGAGCGAAACCATTCGGCCGTTTGGTTTTAAGGCTTTAACGCCAACTTCGCTAGCACGGCCACCGAGTGTTGCATCAACAACGATATCGGCCATGTCTTTAAATGTTTCGCCAGGATTTTCTTTATCGTAAGCGCTATACTGGTCGGCCCCTAATTGACGGACGTAGTCTTCGTTAGCACTCGAACCGCTAGCAAGAACCGTTAGTTCCATTAGCTTAGCAAGTTGAACTAAAACCATACCGACACTTCCAGATGCACCCTCGATAAAAATCGTTTCGCCGGCTCTTGCTTTTGCAAAGAACGTTAAAATATTATACGCAGCAATACCAGGCGTTGGTAAACCAGCAGCCTCAGCGAGCGTAATGTTGTCAGGTCGGATAGCAATGTGAGACGTAAATGCGATAAGTTCTTCCGCATATCCCCCAAAACCTTTGTGCACGACAACGGCATCCCCAACACTAAAATTGTCCACTTTATCACCAATCTCAGTAATAATCCCAGTTACATCGCCACCGGGCACAATTGGAAACGGTAGAGGCATAGAATCTTTCATGTAACCAGCACGTAGAATTGCTTCAAACGGGTTGATCCCAATGGCTTCAATTGAAACCCTAACTTGTTTTGATTTAAGTTCCGCTACCGGTTCGATTTGTAATTCTTCAAACACGTTTGCGTCACCATATTGGTTAAAACCAAATGCTTTCATAAGTGTAAGCCCCCTTTAAATTAAATAATGCTGTTACTAGCTATAATGTACCATAATTAGAAATAAAAGGCTTACAAAAAGCGCCAAAATAATAATTAAATATATTTTGCACAATCTATTTGACAAGGCGACGCTTAGGATGTAGAATATCCATATTGATAAATGTTAGCGTTTCCAAAAAATAATCAAAAGAAAGAAAGTGAGTTATTTGGAAAAATATATTTTAGCTATCGACGAAGGAACCACTAGTACCAGAGCCATTATATTTGATCATAAAGGTCAAAAAGTATCAGATGCGCAGCGCGAATTTCCACAATATTTTCCTCAACCTGGTTGGGTTGAACATAACGCGAACGAGATATGGAATGCAGTCTTATCTACAATCGCAAATACATTTATTGATTCCGGGATTAAACCTAAACAAATAGCAGGGGTTGGGATTACAAACCAACGTGAAACAACGGTTATTTGGGATAAAAAAACGGGATTACCCATTTATAACGCAATCGTTTGGCAATCACGACAAACGGCAGATATTGCAGAACAATTAAAGCAAGAGGGTTACGGCGATTTAATTCACGAAAAGACAGGATTGTTAATCGATGCATATTTCTCAGCAACTAAGATTCGTTGGATTTTGGATCACGTTGACGGCGCTCAAGAAAGAGCCGAAAAGGGTGAGTTACTTTTTGGGACTATCGATACATGGTTAACTTGGAAGTTATCAGGGGATGAAACACATGTAACTGATTATTCTAATGCTAGTCGTACAATGTTATTTAACATTCATGATTTAAAATGGGATGAAGAAATCTTAAAAATTATGAATATTCCGGCAATTATGTTGCCAGAAGTTAAATCAAATTCTGAAGTTTACGGACATACAAAAGATTATCATTTTTATGGTAGTGAAGTCCCTATTTCAGGAATGGCGGGCGATCAACAAGCCGCATTGTTTGGTCAAATGGCTTTTGAACCAGGAATGGTTAAAAACACCTATGGAACGGGTTCATTTATCGTCATGAATACGGGAACAGAACCAAAATTATCTAAGAATAACTTATTGACAACAATCGGTTATGGGATTAATGGCAAAGTCTATTACGCCTTAGAAGGAAGTATCTTCGTTGCTGGATCAGCAATTCAATGGTTAAGAGATGGGATGCGTTTGGTGGAACATGCGCCGGATACAGAACAGGCAGCTAAGGACTCAACGAATGATAATGAAGTTTACGTTGTTCCGGCATTTACTGGATTAGGGGCACCTTATTGGGATCCCGATGCACGAGGTTCTGTCTTTGGGATTACTCGTGGAACAACGCGTGAAGATTTCATTAAAGCAACGTTGCAATCATTAGCTTACCAAACTAGGGATGTTGTGAGAACAATGGAATTAGATACAGGAATTAAAATTCCGTTGTTAAAGGTTGATGGTGGCGCGGCTAAAAATGATTATCTGATGAATTTCCAAGCGGATATTATTAATACACCAATTGAACGTGCACATGATCTTGAAACAACTGCTTTGGGTGCAGCATTTTTAGCTGGACTAGCTGTTGGTTATTGGAAAGATCTAGATGAACTCAAAGCTGAGTATACTGAAGGTGACGTCTTTAAACCAACGATGCCAAAAGAAGAAAGCGAAGATTTATATGCTGGTTGGCAACAAGCGGTTGAAGCAACAAGAGTTTTCAAACACAAACCAATGAAGAAAAACAATAAATAAGGGGGATACGACTATGTCATTTTCAGCAACGTCAAGAAAACAAGATATTGAACGATTAAAGAATGAAGAATTAGATTTATTAACAATTGGTGGTGGTATCACTGGTGCCGGAGTTGCGATTCAAGCAAGCGCAATGGGATTGAAAAACGGATTAATCGAAATGCAAGATTTTGCTGAAGGAACATCATCTCGATCAACAAAATTAGTTCATGGTGGTATTCGTTATTTGAAGACATTTGATGTTGGAGTTGTTGCAGATACTGTTCAAGAACGTGCAGTTGTTCAACATATCGCACCACATATTCCACGTCCACAATCAATGTTGTTACCTATCTACGATGAACCTGGTGCAACTTTTGATATGTTCTCAGTTAAAGTTGCCATGAATTTATATGATCAATTAGCAGGCGTTGTTGATCCTCAATGGGTTAACTACACGATTTCTAAAGCAGAAGTTTTACAACGCGAACCTCAATTGAAATCAGATAAATTAATGGGTGGTGGTGTCTACCTTGATTTTAAAAACAATGACTCACGTTTAGTTATTGAAAACATCAAAAAAGCACATGAAGATGGCGGATTGATGGTTAGTCGTATTAAAGCTTTAGATTTATTACATGAGAACGGTAAAATTACCGGTGTTCACGTATTAGATTTATTGACTAACGAAGAATTTGATATTCATGCTAAATATGTTATCAATACAACAGGTCCATGGTCTGACTTTATCCGTAAGATGGATACAGATGAAGACTTTGTCCCACAAATGCGTCCTACAAAAGGGGTTCATTTAGTTGTTGATTCTAAAAAATTGAACGTACCACAACCAACGTATTTTGATTCTGGTAAACAAGATGGTCGTATGATCTTCGTTGTGCCAAGAGAAGATAAAACATACTTTGGAACAACAGATACTGATTTCCATGGTGATTTTGAACATCCTCGCGTAGAACAAGAAGATGCTGATTACTTACTTGATATTATTAACGAACGCTACCCAAGTGCTAACGTTAAAATTAGCGATATCGAATCGAGTTGGGCTGGATTACGTCCATTAATTTCATCAAACGGAAGCTCAGATTATAATGGTGGAAACTCAGGTAAAATTAGTGAAAAGAGTTTCAACGACGTTATTGATGTTATCAAACGCTACGAAAAAGAAGAAGTCACTAAAACTGATGTTGAAGATATCTTGAATGATTTGGAAAGTACACTTTCTGAAGATAAAGTTAGTGCTTCACAAGTTTCTCGTGGAAGTTCATTAACTGTTTCAAAAGATGGTTTATTAACATTAGCTGGTGGTAAAATTACGGATTACCGTAAGATGGCTGCTGGTGCAATGGCCACAATTACGAAGTTATTGAAAGATAACTATAGCCAAGAATTCAATCCAATTGATTCAAAGAACTTACCTGTTTCAGGTGGGGATATTGATCCTAACAACGTTGAAGCAACGATTAGTTTCTTTGCAAAACAAGGAATGGATAACGGTTTAACTGAAGAAGAAGCAACATTGTTTGCTAATTTATTCGGATCAAATGCAGCTCGCGTATTCAGCCAAATGTCACATGTTAAAGCATCAGAAGGATTATCTTTAGGTGAAATGGCAAGTCTTCATTACTCAATGGAAGAAGAAATGACGCTAACACCAACTGATTACTTGATGCGTCGTACGAACCACATTCTTTTCCATCGTGATACATTAGATGCTGTTAAAGTTGGCGTAATTAACGAAATGGCAAGCTTCTATAGCTGGACTAAAGAAGAAAAAGCAAAACAATCTGCAGATTTAGACGCAACAATTGCAGAATCAGACATGAGTTACTTAAAATAATCATTTAAGGTAGGGGTGAGTATGATGACAACAGATCTTACAACGCAACTTTTGGGTGAGTTTTTAGGCACAATGATTTTAGTGTTACTAGGTAATGGGGTTGTTGCTGGCGTTTCGTTACGTAAGTCAAAAGCTGAAGGTGCCGGTTGGATTGCCATTACATTAGGTTGGGGTATTGCCGTAACCTTAGGTGTTTATGCGACGGCCTTCATGGGGCCAGGACATTTGAATCCAGCTGTGACTTTGGCAATGGCAATGGTTGGTAAAATTGCTTGGGCTTCTGTGTTACCTTATATGGTTGCACAAGTTGCCGGCGGTATTGTCGGTGCCTTTCTTGTGTGGGTTCAATACATGCCACATTGGAAAGAAACACAAGATTCCGCTGCAATTCTTGGATCATTTTCAACGGGTCCAGCAATTAGAAGTTATTTCAATAACTTTATTAGTGAATTAATTGGGACATTCGTCTTAGTTTACAGTTTATTAGCATTTACAAAGGGCAACTTCACGGATGGTTTAACACCAGTTGTTGTCGGTATCTTAATTGTTGGTATTGGTCTTTCACTTGGAGGATCAACAGGATACGCAATTAATCCGGCTCGTGATTTAGGCCCGCGTATTGCACATGCTATTTTACCAATTGCGAATAAAGGTGGATCTGATTGGGCTTATAGTTGGGTACCAATCGTTGGACCATTTGCCGGTGCAATGGTAGCTGCATGGTTATTCATGGCTGTGGCATAGATTAATTAAGCACTTATTACTGATTTAATTTAAATAATTAATACCTTTTAAAAGTTGAGATTTTGACAAACTTTTAAAAGGTATTTTTTTGTTGAGAAGAGAAGGCTATTTTCCTTTTAAAAATAAACTGAAAACCGATTGAATATTGATAAATTATGCGTTATAATAATTTTTCAATCGTAAATATACGAATAGATTAAGCATAATAAAGGATGTGTAACAGTGACTGTATCTTACTTAAGACTGGCAACGCCAGAAGACTTACCAGCAATTACAGGAATTATTGAGGAAGCAAAGGCTTACCTTAAGGAACAAGGGATTGACCAATGGCAAGGTGCCTACCCGGCGGCGAACCATTTGGAACAAGATATTAAAGATGAATTAACATATGTTTTAATGGTTGGCGATGAAATTGCAGGAACTGCTGCACTTTGGTTGGGAATCGATCCTATGTATCTTCATATTGAAGGCGGAGAATGGATTAATGGCCCAGAAGCTCGTTACTCGGCCATTCATCGTGTTGCTGTATCTTCAAAATTTAGAGGACAACGTTTATCAGAAAAAATGATTTCTGGTCTTTTAACAATTGCTAGATCATTAGGATACAAAGATGTCCGTGTGGATACGCATCCTGAGAATAAAGGGATGCAACACGTTATCACGTCAAATGGTTTTGATTATAAAGGTATCATTCACATGGAAGATGGCGACAACTCAGAACGATATGCTTACCAAATTATTTTAAAATAAGATATTTTAAATCTAACAGTATTGGAAGAAATTCCAGTACTGTTTTTATTTTAATTAAAATTTAGTTGTATCTTGAAAAATTGTGCGCTACAATAATCAACAATCTTGTTTCAACCAATATCTAAAAAAGGGAGTGTAACAGTGACCGCATCTTATTTAAGGCTGGCAATGCCAGAAGATTTATCAGAGATTACAAGAATTATTGAAGAAGCAAAGGCGTATCTTAAAGAACAAAAAATTAATCAATGGCAAGGTTCCTACCCAGAAGCTAAACAATTAGAACAAGATGTTAAAGATGAATTGACGTATATTTTAATGGTCGGAGACAAAATTGCAGGAACTGCTGCACTTTGTCCGGGTATTGAGCCCATGTATCTTCATATTGAAGATGGTGAGTGGGTTAATGGCACTGAAGCACATTATGCTACTATTCATCGTGTTGCTATTCCTACAAAATTTAGAGGCCAAAATTTAGCAACAAAGACGATTTCTTGTCTCTTAACAACCGCTAGATTATCAGGTTATAAGGATATTCGAGTTGATACAAATTCAGAAAATAGAGGGATGCAACATATTATTGAAACGAATGGTTTCGAGTATAAAGGAATTATTCGGACCCCAGATAGTGATGAAGCAGAACGACATGTTTATCAAATTATTTTAAAATAAGGTGTTCAAGACGATAAATAAATTTGTCGTCTTTTTCTTTGCAAAAAAATCGACAAATTTAATTTTGATAGGGTATACTAAGACCAATCAATATGAAGGAGGGATTTTTTGATTTCAACAGCAACGACTTTAGCAGGTTCTAATTTTGACAATTGTATGATGAACGCATCGGGTGTTTATTGTATGGATAGTGATGAATTACTTGCCGTCGAAAATTCTAAGGCAGCAACTTTTGTAACAAAGAGTGGCACGCTTCAACCACGCAAGGGTAATCCAGAACCTCGTTATTTTGAGACTGAGTTTGGTAGCATTAACTCGATGGGTTTACCAAATAATGGCGTTGATTATTATTTAGATTTTGTCTCTCAAGATCAGATAAACCATCCTGGTAAAACGTACTTTTTATCAATTACGGGGTTTAATCTGGCAGAAGATCTCGAGTTACTTCAAAAAGTAACTGATTCAGATTTCGCAGGGGTTGTTGAATTAAATTTATCTTGTCCTAATGTTCCGGGGAAACCACAAACCGGATACGATTTTGAAACGGTTGACGCTATTTTAAAAGCGGTTTTTGACGCTTATCATAAACCACTGGGTGTTAAGTTACCGCCATATTTTGACATTATTCATTTTGATCAAATGGCAGAAATTTTAAATAAGTATCCCTTATCATATGTGAATAGTATCAACAGTATTGGTAATGGATTGTATATTAATGATGATACAGAAACAGTCGTTATCAAGCCTAAACAAGGTTTCGGTGGCATTGGTGGTGAATATGTGAAACCAACGGCTTTAGCTAATGTGCATGCGTTCTATCAACGGTTAAATAAAGATATTCAAATTATCGGAACTGGTGGTATTCAAACTGGTAAAGATATCTTTGAACACATTCTTTGTGGCGCAAGCATGGTTCAAGTTGGTACAGCCTTAATGGTTGAGGGCCCAGTTATTTTTGAACGACTGACTGCTGAGCTTGAAGCAATTATGGCAGAAAAAGGTTACACTAGTATTGAGGATTTTAGAGGAAAATTAAATTATTTGTAAATACGATTTAGACTACATCATAACTAGTCTGTAATAGTCGAATCAAGAAGGTTAGCAATTAAAAGGTATGTAGAAATTAGATCAGAAATCTAAATTTTGCATGTCTTTTTTTAACTCAATGAAATTTTGAGAGTGAATTAACGTATATTATGAGATATATTTTAGCGGACCGATGATAAAAAATATTTAATTGTGATTATGCTAGAAAAAAAGGGTTAATTAATTTATAAATACAGTCTGATTAGTGTAATTAAATAAGAGAGCGAATGAGGCAAATCGACATTCGGTAAAAATTAAAATGAAAGCGTTGACAAAAAAAGATACCGAATATATAATAGGGTAATGGTTAGTTTGATAAATTAACTAACTGGCAGAGTTTTTTTAAATGGTAACAAATTAGGAGGATTTAGTACCAGTACAAAAGTTTGAATATGTGATGTGAATTAAAAGATTAATTTACATCTTGAAATGACATTAATTTGATTAAGAAAGGAGTGCAGGTATGTTTTTTGAAGAGAAAGGTAAACTTGTAAGGCGGTACGATGAAGAAACTGTTTGGATTGTACCCTGGGGTGAAAATAGTTTGAGGATATTATCTTCTCCTGAAGGTGAATATCCTGATGAAGAGGGGGCGCTCACGGAAGACATAAAAGATTTATCTTCTTTTGTGGTCATTAATATTCGTGAAGACGGGGCGGAAATTAAGAATGGAAACATATCAGCTTACGTTAATAACAGAAACAAAATTATTTTTAAAAATCAAGAAGGTAAAATACTTCTCGAAGAATATATACGACAAAGAGCGGTTAAGCATGATACTGGAAGTGAAGATGCTAATTTCGAAGTAATGAAAGCATTTAATTCGACGCTTAAATTAAAGTCAAGGGAGTTTGTATCACAAATTGGGGGCGATTATTCTTTAACAACGAGATTTGTTTCCAATCCAAATGAAAAAATATTTGGTATGGGACAATATCAACACGATTTTTTAAATTTAAAAAATACTGTACTTGAATTAGCACATCGGAATTCTCAATTGAGTGTTCCATTTTACATCTCGAGTTTAGGATATGGATTTCTTTGGAATAATCCGGGTATTGGTAAAGTTTCGTTTGCTAAAAATATTACAGAATGGTATTTGCAATCCACTACGCACTTAGATTATTGGATTACAGCCGGGGGAACGCCGGCCCAAATTGAGGAGAGCTACGCCAATGTCACGGGAAAGGTTCCCACAATGCCAGATAACTTATTGGGTTTGTGGCAAAGTAAACTAAGATATCAAACGCAAGACGAATTGATGGGTGTTGCCAGAGAATATGATAGTAGGGGCATTCAACTATCATCCATAGCGGTTGATTATTTTCATTGGCCAGAGCAAGGTGAATATAAATTCGATGATCGATATTGGCCTGATCCAAAAGCGATGGTCGATGAACTAAAAAAAATGGGTATTGAACTAAATGTTTCAATATGGCCAACTGTATCAACTGAGACAGAGAGATACCAGGAGTATTTGGAAAAAGGTTATCTGGTAAAGGTTAATCGTGGGGTTAGAACCACAATGCAAACTCAAGGAAATACCATTTTTATGGATGCGACAAATGAAGAAGCACAAAAATATGTATGGGGTTTAATTAAAAATAATTATGTTGATTATGGTATTAAAAATTTTTGGATAGATGTTGCGGAACCAGGCTATGCAGTTTACGATTTTGATAATTATCGTTATAAAAAGGGAACCAATTTGCAAATAGGAAATTTGTATCCGGTTGGGTACTTAAAAATGGTATACGATGGATTAGAGGCGGAAGGACAAGGGTCTGTAGTAAGTTTAGTCAGGGGCGCTTGGGCGGGAGCACAAAAATACGGAGCGTTAGTGTGGTCTGGTGATATCGATTCCAGTTTTGAGGCATTTAGAAACCAAGTAAATACGGGATTAAATATGGGGATTGCAGGGATTCCATGGTGGACAACTGATATAGGGGGATTCCATGGTGGTAACCCTAATGACACAGAATTTAGAGAATTAATGGTTAGATGGTTCCAATACGCAACATTTTCTCCCATTTTAAGAATGCACGGAGATAGACAGCCACATACTAAGGCATTAGGAGTTGATGGCGGGGGTAAAATGGTTAGTGGCGGACCAAATGAAATTTGGTCGTACGGACAAGAAAATGAAAAAATATTTATGAAATATGTTTTCATTCGAGAAAAATTAAAATTATATATTAGTAATTTGATGAAACAAGCGCATGAAAAAGGGACACCACTGATGAAACCTTTATTTTATGACTTTTATAAGGATAGTCTTTCGTGGGATGTAGATAACACATATATGTTTGGAGATGACTTATTAGTGGCTCCAATAATGGAGTATGAACAAAGAGAGCGATTAGTGTATCTTCCTGAAGGTAGTCAATGGATTAGCACATTAAACGGTGAAACGTACAATGGCGGAAAAAGTTATAACGTTTCTGCAGACTTGGATGAAATACCCGTATTTGTTAAGCACAATAAAAATAAAGATTATCAAAATAATTTAATTAATATATTCAGGGAGGAAGGAAATGTATAAAATTGTTATAGTAAGCCACGGTACCCTGGCAGAAGCTTTTTTTGAAACATTAAAATTATTTTCGCCTGAAATTAGTGGCGTTTATACCGTAGAACTTGATAATAAAGGAATTAATATCTTTGAAAAAAGAATAGATATATTGATCGAAAAAATCAAAAATGATAACGTTTTAGTTTTTACGGATTTATTCTATGGCACGCCATTCAATGTATTATCAAAAAAAATTAATAGTTTTAAAGGTGATAAAGAAATTGTAGCAGGCGTTAATTTACCGGCTTTAATGGAGGCAATGTTGCAAAGGAACCAAATGACCATTTCGGAAATTATTCCGTTGATAAAACAGGCAAATAAAGCAATTTTATTAACTGAAAAATTAACTAATGAAGTAAATGATGATGATGAGTAATGATAAAAAGGGGGAAAAATAATGGAAGTACAAATTTGGCAAATGGTATTAGTAATTCTATATGGATTTTTTATAAATTATGAAAAAAATAGTACTATGTTTAGTACTTATCAACCGGTTACGGCGGGGTTGGTGGTAGGATTGATAATGGGGGACATGACTACTGGTTTATTCATCGGAGGGACTTTACAATTGATGTCCCTTGGGATAAGTAATTTTGGAGGGGCATCTATTCCGGATTATCAGACTGCAAGTATCGTTGCAACATTTATTACAATTACAACTGGACAGGCTGCAAGTTTGGGAATTACGATTGGAATTCCGGTTGCATTATTAATGGTTCAATTTGATGTTCTCAGACAAGCGGCAGGTATTTATTTAGTGCATAGAGCCGAAAAATCGGCCGAAAATGGTGATTACAGGAAAATTTCTTCAATGCAAATGATTGGTGTTGTTTTAACGGTGGCTACAACAGGTATTCCAGTCTTATTGGCAGTTGTATTTGGGCCTAAGTTGGTTAATGCAATATTAGCATATACTCCTGAATGGCTTACAGGAGGACTAACGGTTGCGGGGGGGTTACTTCCGGCCGTCGGTATTGGTTTGTTATTACGTTACCTACCAGCAAAAGAATATATAAGTTATCTAATAGTTGGATTCGTATTGGTATCATACCTTAAGATTCCATTACTTGGCGTGGCATTATTAGGTGCCGCAGTTGCTCTAATTAACTTTAAAAATGGATCTAAAACGGTTTCGAACCAAGTAGAGGGAGGTATGGATGAAGATGAGTAAAAATGATAAAGTCGTAAGTAAAAAAATTAGATATAGCGTTTTATGGAGATGGATATTTACTAACAGTGTCTCATCGAATTATGAAAAAATGCAGGCTTTAGCATATTGTTATGCTATGCTTCCATTTTTAAAGGTTGTTTATAAAGATAATCCCGAGGCATTGAAGGCGTCTGTAAAAAACCATTTACAATTCTTCAATACAAATCCATGGATTGCGCCTTATATATTGGGGGTAAACGTGGCTATGGAGGAAAAGAGACAGGGCGCGGAAGCTAATGAGGCAATTGCTTCTATTAAAACTGGATTGATGGGGCCAGCGGCCGGCGTGGGTGATAGTTTATTTGTAGTAATTCCATGGACTATATTTGGAGCAATTGCCGCAAATATGGCCATTGATGGAAGTCCAGTTGGAGTTTTTCTCTGGATTGCAGTAAGTATAGGAGTGAAATTATTAAGTTTTCCATTATTTAAATCTGGTTACGTATCCGGGACAAAATTAATAGAAAATTTAGATAAAAGTTTAAAAACCTTAACGGAAAGTACCGCAATTTTAGGATTAACCGTAATAGGGGCTTTAATTCCTTCGGTGGTTAAAGCAAATGTCGCGTTTAAATTTAAACAGGGTAATTTCTCGATGACCGGACAAGAAGTACTTAATCAAATTATGCCGGGGTTGATTCCGGCGGCCGTAGTATTTGGTGTATATTTTGCCTTGAAAAAAAATGTTAAACCGGTTACCTTGATTCTTATCGTGATGGTATTGTCAATTGTTTTATATGTTTTGAATATTTTAAAATAGGAGGTTATTGGAATGGAAGGTATTAAACATATCCGAATAGATGATCGATTAATTCATGGTCAAGTTGCAACGATGTGGACAAATAAATTAGGCGTCTCAAGAATTATGGTAATTAACGATGAGGTATCAAAAAATGATATACAAAAATCGGTACTAAGAATGGCTGCTCCTTCAAATGTCAGTACGTCTTTAATTTCGAAAGATACTGCATTTAAAAATATACAAAGTGGAAAATACAAAGGACAAAGTGTCCTGATTATTGTAAAATCTCCGTTAGATTTATTAGAACTTTCCAATAGAGGAATGGATATTGGGGCAATTAACGTAGGTAATATGTCTGCTAAAGATAATACGAGAGTTATTCGTCCAAGTATTAGTGTGACGCCGGAAGAAGAAGAAGCGCTAATAGAACTAATCAATAGGAAAATTGAAGTGACGGCTATTATGACACCTGATGACTCAAAGATATTGTTGAAAGATTATTTATAAATTTAAAAATACGTACGCTGATAGTGTAGTTTTTAAAATTAATGTGGTTGTTCATACATCGGTGTTGTCTTAAATAGTATTTCTGAACGTATATCAAAAGGGTATTGTCATAAAGTGACAATACCCTTTTGATATACGTTACTCGCGTTTACGGGAGACTAAAACCAAGATGTCTTAGATATTCAATACTCAAACTAGTGTGGATTGATTCCGGTTATTATTATATTTTTCATTTTAATTTAAAATGAAAAAATTTTGTATTAATTTATGGTAATGCGTTAAGATGGCTTAAACATAGCTAAAAGTACTTTGTAAAGACTTTAATAAGTGAATAAATAATTTTCTCTCAATTATTAAGGGAGAGAATTACTTTAGGGTCAGATATCTTCCATGAATGAGAGTAGTTATTTAATATGCATTGTCTTGAGCTGGTGAATTACATTGACGTTGTGTTAAGGTAGTATTACCAAAAGCGGTATTCTTTTTAAGATAAATTAGATTATATTTGTATCTTATGTAAATATTAGTTGCGGAATTTGTTATGAGTAAACATTGATATGTTTTTGAGTCATCACTATACTAGTGAGATAAATATGATTGTTCAGGATATTAATAATACGTGAGGAAGTAATTAAAGTGGAAAAAGTGACATTGCGAGGGGATAATTCAAAATTAGTTTTACAGCAAATTTTTAATAATGAAAATATTTCTAGGGCGCAAATATCAAAAAACTTGAATTTAAATAAGGCAACAGTATCAAGTATTTTTAATGAATTGGAAGAACAACAACTCGTTAAGAAACATGGCGAAGGTGACAGTACTAAAATAGGTGGCCGGAAACCAATAATGTTAAATATAAATCAGGATTATGGATACACGATTGCGCTTGATATGGGTTACGATTATTTGGATGTCATGTTAAATCATTTTAATGGAAAAATGATTTCTTATAATCGTTATCAATTAAAGGTTAACGATTTCACGAATGTTTTAAGTATTATTAATGAAAAAATTAATTTTTCTGATAAGAAAGAAACGTTACATGGACTTTTGGGTATTGGAATATCAGTTCATGGGGTTGTCGATAATAATTATGAAATTACTTATTTACCATTTTTAGATTTGCAGGGTATGTCAGTCATTGAAGAACTTAAAAAAATAGTAGACGTTCCGATTAGTATAGAAAACGAAGCCAATTTAGCGGCCATTTTTGAACGTGATTTTGGTGATAAGGTGATCAGTAATTTAATTACAATCAGTATTCATAAAGGAATCGGTGCGGGATTAATTATTGATAATGAGCTTTACCGAGGGTGGAGTGGTGAGGCGGGAGAAATCGGAAGAATGTTAATACATTCTGAAAATGAAATAGCGGGAAGTACATATCGGATTGAAGATGTGTGCTCGCAAGATGCAATTATCAATAAGCTGAAAATTAGGTTGAAAAAAGAAATTGAATTGGATGACGTACAGAAATTGTATTACCAAAATAACGTCGTTGTGAAAAAGGAAATTGATTATTTTGTGCATTTAATAACAGAGGTCGTACACAACGTTAATGTTGAATTTAATCCGGAGATTATTTATTTGAATTCACCATTAATTGAAAAGATACCGATAATTATTGATCAAATTAATGCTGAATTAAAAGTAGTTTCAAGCAAAAAAGTAATAGTCAAATTATCAAGTAATGTTGAGTTATCAACGTTACTTGGAGCCATGTCTGCTATTACACACCGAGTGCTAGATATGGGGAAAATAAAAATTAAGTTTTAATTGAATTACGATAATTTTAAAAAGGCAGGGCCAATAGGGCACCTACCTTTTTTTGACGAGAAAAATAGAAGTTATCAAGAAAGCGCTTGCTAAATAAATGGACGCGTATTATAATAAGTTTGTAAACAAAACTAACTAACTAAAAAGGGGAATATATTATGTCATTATTCGAACAAGAAAAATTAACTTACGTTGGAAATACGAAAGACTTACAGGCAGGTAATGGATTTCATTACTATAATGCTGACGAAATCGTTAATGGTAAAAAAATGAGCGAATGGCTAAAATTCTCAGTGGCTTTCTGGCATACAATGGACCAACGACTAACTGATCCATTTGGAGATGGTACTGCTCAACGTCCTTGGGATACAATTGAAGACCCAATGAAACAAGCTATCGCTAAAGTCGATTATTTGTTCGAATTTCTTGATAAAATGGGTGTTGAATACTTCGCATTCCATGATCGTGATTTAGCGCCAGAAGGGGACACGTTACGTGAAACAAACGCTAACCTTGATAAAGTAATTGACCATATCGTTGAAAAAATGGAAGAGACTGGAAAAAAAGTTCTATGGAATACATCAAGTCTTTTTACAAATTCACGTTTTGTTGCTGGTGGCGCAACTGCACCATTTGCTGATATTTTTGCTTACTCGGCAGCACAAATTAAACATTCATTGGAAATTGCTAAACGTGTTAATTCTCAATCGTATGTATTCTGGGGTGGCCGTGAAGGTTATGACTCATTATTGAATACTGATATGAAATTGGAACAAGATCATATTGCTAAATTCTTTAGATTAGCTAAGGACTACGCAAATGAAATTGGTTATACCGGACAATTCTTGCTTGAACCTAAACCAATGGAACCATCGACACATCAATATGATACTGACGCTGCAACAACTATCGCGTTCTTAAAAACATACGGTTTAGAAAATGACTTCAAACTTAACCTTGAAGGAAACCATGCTTACTTAGCCGGTCACACTTACGAACATGAAGTTCGCGTTGCTCGCGATGCTAACTTATTAGGTTCATTAGATGCTAACATGGGTGATAAATTAGTTGGTTGGGATATTGATGAATTTCCAAATGATATTTACGAAGCAACATTAGTGATGTATGAAATGTTGAAAAATGGTGGGTTACCAACAGGTGGATTGAACTTTGATGCTAAACCTCGTCGTCAATCATTTGAAATGCAAGATTTATTCTTATCACACATGGTTGGTATGGATACTTATGCTGCCGGTTTACGGGTTGCTACTAAATTAATTGAAGATCGTGTATTCGATAAAGTTTTAGATGATCGCTACAGTTCATTTAAATCAGGAATTGGTGCAGATTTTGAAGCAGGAAAAGTAAGTTTCAAAGAATTTGAAGATTATATTATTGATAAACCACAAGCAGAACTTATTGCTTCAACAAAATCAGGTCATTTGGAACAATTAAAATCAACATTAAATAATTACATTTATTCAGTTTTAGGTAAATAGCGAAAAAGATAAAAGAGCAGTGGAGTGAATTCCGATGCTCTTTTATTTTCTAAAATGGCTAAAATAAAATTTAGAAAGAAGCGAATGAAATGGGAGTTGTATTAGGAGTTGATTTAGGGACGAGTGCCGTTAAAGTATCAGTTGTGGACCGAAAAGGAACGATTATTGCCCAGGAAGGATACGATTATCCTTTATCACGGCTTAAACCGGGATATAGTGAACAAAATCCTGAAGATTGGGTTACAGCAACTACGGTCGCAATTGCGCGTTTGATTTTAAATGATCACATTAAACCCGAAGATATCGAAGGGATTAGTTACTCCGGTCAAATGCATGGACTTGTCTTATTGGACGAAAATAATCAAGTTCTGCGTCCCGCAATTCTATGGAACGATACGCGAACAACTGCGCAACGTAAGGAAATTCTTGATGTGATGGGACAAGAATTTATTGATATTACTCGGAATGTTCCATTAGAAGGATTCACATTGCCTAAACTATTGTGGGTTAAAGAAAATGAACCTAAAATTTATGCAAAAGTAAAGACATTCCTGTTACCAAAGGATTACCTGCGTTATCGGATGACTGGTAATTTGGCAATGGAGTATTCAGATGCGGCGGGTACGGTCATGTTAGATGAAGCCAATAAAACTTGGAGTAAGGAGGTTGCTGAAAAATTTGATCTGCCATTGTCTATTTTCCCCGACTTAATTGAATCAATTGAACTAGCAGGTAATATTAGTGATTCTTATTCGGCATTTTCAGGATTGACCACTGATACTAAAGTTTTTGGTGGCGCAGCGGATAATGCGGCTGGCGCAATTGGCGCAGGAATTTTATACCCTAACATGGTTATGTCATCAATTGGGACCTCGGGAGTTGTGTTGAAATATGAAGATTCGGCCGATGTGAATTATAATGGTAAATTGCACTTTTTCAATCATGCCATCCCAAATAAATATTACACAATGGGCGTGACATTAGCGGCCGGATATAGTCTATCTTGGTTCAAGAAAACCTTTGCCGAAGACGCAGACTTTTCAACGTTTGTTTCAGATGCAGATAAATCGACGGTTGGGGCTAATGGATTGTTATTTACGCCTTATATCGTTGGGGAACGAACACCGCATCCAGATAGTGATATTCGTGGAAGTTTCATCGGAATTGATGGAACTCATACAAAAAATGATTTTACGAGAGCCGTTTTGGAAGGTATTGTTTTCTCGTTTGAAGATATTATGACAATTTTTAATGCACAGGGAAATGATTTTGATACCGTTGTTTCAATTGGTGGTGGGGCTAAAAGTCCCGTATGGCTACAGATTCAGGCGGATATTTTTAATAAAAAAGTGGTTTCATTGGTTAACGAGCAAGGGCCAGGTATGGGCGCCGCAATGATTGCCGCAACAGGTGCCGGGTGGTTTGACAGCCTACAGGATACGGCTAAAGAATTCGTGAGTTATGGTAAAGAATACTTACCTAATCCTGAAAATGTTAAAAAATATCAAAAATTATATCAACTTTATACAAAGGTTTACCAACAAACGGCTGAAATTAGTCACGGGTTAATGAATTATAGACGTAATGAGAGTTAAATTTAAATAAGATAAGACAATCGACTGATTAATCAGTAAATTGTCTTATTTTTATAAGTTAACGGCACAAAATCAATCATTATTTGGGTTCAAATAACCACTCGTGAAATGGATTACTGCCGCAAAAACATGTTCTTCATAAATATCCATATTTATGATTGTAAACGCTTGCTAGAAGCTAGATACAATGCTATGCTTTAGGTGCGTTAAATCGGGTACAATATAAAGGGGCGGTTAATATGGCAGAATACATTGCAAGTGATTTAGAAAAAGATATCACAATTATTAATACTTTTGATTTGGAAACAGATGCGGAAAAGGTTATCCCAAAGGGTGGATTTGGTTATATTTCTAGCGGGGCTGGAGATTTATATACCTTAGAAGAAAATATTAGATCATTTAATCATAAATTAATTAAACCACGGGTGTTACAAGAAATCGATAACCCGGATACAAAAACAAGTATTTTTGGGGATGAAATCACATCGCCTATCATTATGGCACCAGTTGCTGCTCATGGACTAGCTCATGTTAAAGGCGAAATTGACAGCGCAAAAGGTGTCTCAGATTATGGGTCAATTTATACAGCAAGTTCATTTGCGACAAAATCATTCAAAGAAATGTCGGATCAAGCAAATGGACAACCACAATGGTTCCAATTCTATATGAGTAAAGATGACGGTATTAACCGTAATATCATGGATGAAGCAAAGGCTAATGGTGTAAAAGCAATTGTTTTAACTGCCGATGCAACTGTTGGTGGTAACCGTGAAACGGATAAACGTAATGGGTTTACTTTCCCATTAGGAATGCCAATTGTTCAGGCCTACCAAAGTGGTGTTGGTCAAACAATGGATGCCGTTTATAAATCAGCGAAACAACGTCTAAGTCCAAAAGATATTGAATTCTTAGCAGAATATTCAGGATTACCTGTCTTTGTTAAAGGTGTTCAAGATGGTGAGGATGCAAGCGTTGCAATTAATTCTGGTGCCGGTGGTATTTGGGTATCAAACCATGGTGGTCGTCAAATTGATGGTGGAATTGCTGCTTTTGATGCACTACAGGGTGTTGCGGAGACTGTTAATAAACGTGTCCCAGTAGTTTTTGATAGTGGTGTTCGACGTGGGACTCATGTTTATAAGGCTTTAGCAAGTGGTGCAGACTTGGTTGCAATTGGTCGTCCAGTTGTTTACGGATTAGCACTTGGTGGACATCAAGGTGTTCAAAATGTCTTTAATTATTTCCAACATGAATTAGAATTAACGATGCAATTAACGGGGACGCATAATATTGATGAAATTAAACGGACCAAATTAGTTGATAATCCTTACGGAAACTAATATATTGTAAATTGATAAAGTTATTTTTTAGAAAACGTAAAAATGAATTGAGGATAGTATTTTGAATAAAGCGAGAATTGAGGCGTTTACGGATGCTGTAATTGCTATTTTATTGACGATTATGGTACTGGAGTTTGCCGTGCCTGAAACCCCTAAATTAAGTGAACTAATTAAAATTATTCCATATTTTTTCTCATATGCGACTAGTTTTTTGTTCATGGGAGTTGGTTGGTTTAGTCATCATTTTATGTTCAGTTTAACAAAACGTGTAACAAAAAAAATCTATTGGTTGAATAATTTTTGGATTTTCTCAATGTCTTTCATACCTGTTTCAACAGCTTGGACCGGACGATTTATGTTTGATAAAGTACCGGAATATGCTTACTTTGCGGTATGTTGTTTTTGGAGCTTTACCTGGATTTTATTGGCACGCGAAATAAAAGCTGTTAATGAAGAGAAACATCCAGAAGTTAGCCACAAAATTGATCGTATGATTACTTATGTTATTTTGACTAGTTGGTATTATCCAGTATTGATTGGGTTCGTACTTGTAAGTATTTACTACTTCCCTCCTACGGCGATGATTGCACAACTAATTATGTTAAGTGTCATGGCTATTAATACAAGAAAAGATGGCGACAAAGTTTTTAATGAAAAATAGAACTGTTAATGGGTTGTTAAGACCTTTTAGCAGTTTTTATTTTACGTAAATTATTAAAACACGAACAATTATTTTGTTAATATAAAAAAAGTGCGCCTTTACTATTGATTTTTAATTTAAATCGCGTAATATAATGCGTATAATACAAAAAAGAAAAACGGGGAGATTATATCGCATGGATGACGCAGAGAAAAAGATAGGATTTTTTGAACGATTTTTTCATATTAATGAATTAGGGTCAACCGTTAAGCGTGAATCGATGGCTGGATTAACAACATTTGTATCAATGGCCTATATTTTATTTGTAAATCCGCAGGTATTGGGAGCGGCTGGTATGGATAAAGGGGCAGTCTTTACGGCAACAGCGATATCCGCCGCATTTGGTTGTTTCTTGATGGCGTTTTTAGCAAATTACCCAATCGCAATTGCGCCCGGTTTGGGTGATAACGCGTTCTTTACTTATTCAGTTGTTATTGGAATGGGTATCCCATGGCAAACGGCGATGGCTGGTGTTGTGATTTCATCAATTATTTTTATGGTTATTACCCTGTTTAAAATTCGTGAAATTGTGATAGACGCAATCCCACATGACTTGAAATTAGCGATGGCCGCAGGTATTGGCTTATTCATCGCCTTTGTTGGATTGCAAGAAGGTGGATTGATCGTTGGAGACAAATCAACCTTAGTTGCAATTGGTTCATTGACTGTCCCAACAACTTGGTTAACTGTTTTCGGACTTGTTGTGATTGTTGTTTTGATGGCAAAAAAAGTTCCCGGTTCAATTTTCATTGGAATGATTGCGACGACTGCTCTAGGTCTTGTTATGGGCCTCATTAAATTACCAACACAGATTGTATCTTCTGTTCCAAGTATGGCACCAACATTTGGGGTGGGAGTTGAAAATTTACATAAAATAGATTCACTTCAACTTTGGTCAGTTGTTCTAATTTTCTTAATGGTTGCCTTTTTTGATACAGCGGGAACGTTAATTGGATTGGCAACTCAAGCCGGATTTATGAAAGACAATAAGATGCCAAGAGTTGGTCAGGCTTTATTGGCGGATTCAGCCTCAATGATGGCCGGATCTGTTTTAGGAACCACACCAACTGCTGCTTATGTTGAATCGTCTGCCGGAATTGCCGTTGGTGGGCGAACTGGATTGACGTCATTAGTTGTTGGTGCAATGTTCGTACTGAGCTTATTCTTCTCACCCCTTTTAACGGTTGTGACCTCACAAGTTACAGCGCCCGTTTTAATTGTCGTGGGTATCTTAATGGCACAATCATTAAAAGGAATCGATTGGAGTCGTTTTGAAGTAGCTGTACCAGCATTCTTAATGGTTGTGGGAATGCCTTTAACTTATAATATTTCGTACGGTATTGCTTTTGGGTTCATCTTATATCCTGTCACAATGATTGCAGCGGGTCGTAGAAAAGAAGTTGGGCCGGTAATGTATGTACTACTTTTTGTTTTCTTATTCTTGCTTTATGTCTTAAATATTCTTCAATAATAAAAATGATAGGTGGAAAACTAAATGACACAAACGTTAGCACAATTAAAGGATTATATAAAAGCCGGAGCCGCAAAGATTTCAGCAGATTTAGTCATTGAAAATGGAACGTTAGTTAATGTTATGACAACCGAGTTCTATCAGGCAGATATTGCCATTTATAAAGAAAAAATTGTTGCTGTTGGAAATGTTGAAGCTTATATCGGTGATAAAACAAAGCACATAGATGCAACTGGAAAGTATATAACGCCGGGATTAATTGATGGGCATATTCACGTTGAGTGTAGCAAAATGAGCATGACTAGTTTTGCTAATGCGGTTGTGCCATTTGGAACGACTAGTTTGGTTTCTGGACTAGATGAAACGGTCGCGGTCGCCGGACTGGAAGGTGTGCAAGAAGTATTCAAAGAAATAGAAGGTTTGCCGCTTAATCTATTTTGGGGTGCACCTTATAAAACACCATATACGATTCCACAATCAACAATTGCTTTCAACATCGATGCGGATGTTCAAGAAACGATTCAAAAATGGACAGAGTGCTACGGTGTTTGGGAAACGGTCAGAGAAGCAATTGAAACACAAGATGAGGATACATTGAAAACTTTGGTTCACGCGCAAAATAATCACTTACCAATCTTCGGTTGTGCACCAATGGCAACCGGCGTTAAATTGAATGAATATCTGGCGAGCGGTATTCGATTGGATCACGAGAGTTATGGACATGAAGAACTTGTTGAAAAAGCTAGAAATGGGATGAATGTTTTAATCAGGGAGTCATCCGTAACACATTTCTTGGCAGAAAATATTCGCGCCGTTACTGAGGTTAATCCAGCAATAGCACGTCACGTTAGTTTTTGTACAGATGACGTGACAGCAACTGATATATTGGAAAAAGGTCATCTCGATAATCTTGTTAAATTAGCGATTCAAGCTGGCGTTGAACCAATTACAGCGATTCAAATGGCAACAATCAATAGCGCTGAGGCTTATCGAATTGATGATCAAGTGGGTTCTGTATCACCGGGACGATTAGCCGATATATTAATTGTTGATCAGCCTGGTTCATTTAATGTTGAATTAGTAATTAGTCGCGGTCAGGTTGTTGCTGAGAATAAAGAAATATTGAAACCACTAGTTGCGCCAGTTAGAAGTGACTTATTCAAAGGGAAGTTAAAGCATGAACTTACATCTGCGAATGATTTTGAGTATAAGGTGACTGAAAAGGCAGGAATGGCGACTGTTCAAACGATTAATAGTCAGGGAGCTTTCGTTCGAAAAAGAAAAGATGTGGATTTGATTATCAATGATGGCGTTGTACAACCTAGTCCGGAAAAAGATGTCGCCTTAGTTTCCGTGTTAGAGCGATTTGGTAAAAATGGTAATCAATCACTCGGATTCACATCTGGATGGGGACTTAAAAAAGGTGCGATGGCGTCGTCTTCTGCGCCTGACGATAATAATATTGTTGTCATGGGTGTAAGCGCGAATGATATGTCAATTGCTACGAACAAGTTAATTGAAGCGGGCGGCGGACAAATTGTCGTGATTGATGGCGAAGTCATTTCATTTTTGGCTTTACCAGTTGGCGGGATTATGAGTGACTTGTCACCAAGAGAAATTGAAGCGGGTGAAATTGCTTTAAGAAAAGGAACTGATTTAATGGGTAGTGAATTACCCGACCCAATGTTTTATATGTCCTTTTTACCAATTACGGCTATTCCGGATTTAGCCATTACTGATTTAGGAATGGTAGATTGTGTTGCACTGAAAATTGTTGACCCAATTATTCAGATTATGCCTCTTAAAGGATAGGAGATACGATGAAAAAGGAACGCCTAAAGAAGTTAATTGATGTCGCTGCAGGAAGACTTCCTGCTGATTTAGTCCTAACGAATGGTAAGATTATTGATGTTTATAACGCGCGTTTAATGGACGGAGATGTAGCCATTGTTGATGGCGTTATTGCGGGTATTGGTGGCCACTACAATGGTAAAACGGTTGTTGATATTCATGGACAATTTATTTCTCCAGGATTTATTGATCCACATATTCATGTGGAATCGGCTTATGTTTCTCCTGAAGAGTTTGGGCGATTGATGACGCCTCACGGGACAACGACGGTAATGGCGGATCCACATGAAATTGTTAATGTTGCTGGATTAACGGGATTAGATTATATGATTAATGCAGCTAAAGAAACCGCGTTAGACATTCAATATATGTTGCCTTCATGCGTTCCGGCAACAAAAATGGAAAATTCTGGAGCCGTTATCTCGGCCGGAGATATGATTGAGCCGCTGACAAGTGGGGAAACAAAAGGATTAGCTGAATTTATGGACTTTCCTGGAGTAATCAATACGGAAAGTGACATTCTCGATAAATTACTCGTTGCTACAAATTTAAATAAACGCATTGATGGTCACAGCCCACAAGTTTATGGAAAAGATTTAAATGCATATATTGCTGCGGGCATTCAAAATGACCATGAATGTTCAACACTTGAAGAATTGCAAGATCGTTTAAGCCGAGGGATGTATGTATTTTTACGTGAAGGTTCAGTGACGCATAATTTAAGAACCTTATTAAAAGGTGTAACGCCTAATAATTCTAGAAGAACGGTTTTGTGTGGGGATGATGTTCAGGCGAAGACAATTATTGAAAAAGGTCATCTGGATAATAGTCTGAAGATTTGTGTTGAAGAAGGCGTAGATCCATTGGTTGCAATCCAAATGGCAACCCTTAATACGGCGGAGTGCTGTGAACTTAAAGACAGAGGTGCAGTTGCACCCGGACTTAGGGCCGATTTAGCTATTATTAGTGATTTAACTGAGATGACAGTTTCGAGCGTCTACATTGCTGGTGAAAAAGTTGCCGAAGCGGGCTCTTATTTATTGGAAACCAAAAGTTACCCTATCGACAGTGTTCAGTCATCAGTCCATTTAGCTAATTTCAGCCAAGATAAATTAGTTCTACCATTAACAAGCAATCGAGTACATGCAATTGAAGTTATTCCTAATGAAGCAATAACATTAGATAGAGAAATCGATGTTAATCGTGATGCCGCGGGTAACTTTGTTTACGATTCAAGCATTCCCGTTGCCAAGATTTCGGTAATTGAACGTCACCATGAAACCGGGAATGTTTTTACTGGTGTGCTGAAAGATTATGGAATCAAAGAAGGCGCAATCGCAATTTCGATTGCACATGATTCACATAATTTAATTACGGCTGGAACTAACGATCAAGATATGGCTTTAGCTGTTACTGCATTAAAAGATATTCAAGGTGGGATGGTCTTAACGAAAAATAATCAGGTCTTAATGTCAATTCCGTTACCAATTGGCGGGCTAATGAGTGATCAATCCGGAGAATGGGTAACGGCACAACTTGAAAAATTCAATGAAGTAGCCTATAAAGAACTGGGAATTAATCATAATGTTGATCCCGTAATGACTTTAAGCTTTATGTCATTGGCCGTAATTCCGGAACTTAAAATTACTGATATGGGATTAGTTAATGTCAGTCGATTTGAATTTGAAGACGTGAGTGTATAAGACTGTTAAATCAGTCATAAACGTTCATATCCGGTCAAAAATAAGTATTAATTATTTTTATTTAAAAAATGAAAGTTTTATCTGATGATTAAATGTGCTAAACTATATCTGTATTAAAAAATGCAATACAAATGTATTGTAATTTATCTAGGAGGACTTTAAATGTCATTAGTAAATGGTAAAAGTATGTTAGACGCTGCACGTGCTGGTAGTTATGCTATTGGTGCTTTTAACACAAACAACTTGGAATGGACTCGCGGTATTCTTGCTGCTGCCCAAGAAAAAGGTGTTCCTGTTTTAATCCAAACTTCAATGGGTGCTGCAAAATATATGGGTGGATACGAATTATGTTTACACCTTGTTCAAGATACTGTTAAATCAATGGGTATTACTGTTCCCGTTGTTATGCATTTAGATCATGGTAACTATGAAGCAGCTAAAGAATGTATCGAAGTTGGATACAACTCAGTTATGTTTGATGGCCATGACTTACCATTTGCAGAAAACTTAGAAAAAACAAAAGAAATCGTTGCTTTAGCTCATGCTAAAGGTATCTCAGTTGAAGCCGAAGTTGGTTCAATTGGTGGAGAAGAAGATGGTATCGTCGGAGCTGGTGAATTAGCTGATGTTGAAGAAGCTAAAACACTTGCTGCTACTGGTATTGATTACTTGGCTTGTGGAATTGGTAACATTCATGGCCAATACCCAGCTAACTGGACTGGTTTGAACCTTGACCGTTTATCAGAATTAGCTGCTGTAATCAAAACACCACTTGTATTACATGGTGGTTCAGGTATTCCTAAAGACCAAATCCAAAAAGCTGTTAAAATGGGTATCTCAAAAGTTAACGTTAACACTGAATGTCAATTAGTATTTGCTGCTGCAACTCGCAAATATATTGAAGAAGGAAAAGACCAAGAAGGTAAAGGTTTTGACCCTCGTAAATTATTCGCACCAGGTACAAAAGCAATTACTGAACTTGTTGAAGATCGTATTGAATGGTTCGGTACAGAAGCAGCTAAATAATTTATTTAGTTCTGCTAAAAAAGAGTTTTCAAAATCATTTTGATTTTGAGAGCTCTTTTTTTGTGCAAAATTGAATATCGGTTAGTAAGAGATAAATAAAAAGACGATTTAAGTGGCTGTTTGTAACCGTTTGCAATATAATGAAGGGGTACATAATACGGGTAAAGAAAGGGATATTATGAAAAAAATAATTAACGATCCTAAAAACGTTGTAAACGAAATGGTCAGCGGACTGGTTAGAGCCTATCCACAATATTTACAAAAAATTGAGGGCACGGAAGCAATGGTTAGAAGTAATGAAGCTTCTATGGTTGATAAAGTGGGGATAATTAGTGGTGGCGGAAGTGGACATGAACCTGCTCATGCTGGTTTTGTTGGTCCCGGTATGTTGTCAGGTGCCGTTGCCGGACAGGTATTTACTTCGCCTACGCCGGATCAGATTTATGAAGCAATCAAAGCAGCTAATCATGGAAAAGGTGTCTTTTGTGTTGTGAAAAACTATTCTGGAGATATTATGAACTTTGATATGGCTAAGGAATTAGCTGAAATCGACGATATTGAAGTGAAGATGGTTGTTGTTGACGATGATATTGCAGTGGAAGACAGTCTATATACGCAAGGTAAACGTGGTGTTGCGGGAACGATTTTTATGCATAAAATAGTTGGTGCCGCAGCAGATCAAGGTGCAACATTAGCAGAAATCGATGCGCTTGCTCAAAAAGTAATGCCAAATATTAAGACAATTGCAGTTGCGTTAAGTGGTGCAACTGTTCCGGAGGTTGGCAAACCAGGTTTTGAACTTGCTGATGATGAAATAGAGTACGGTGTGGGAATTCATGGTGAACCCGGATATCGCCGTGAAAAATTAAAACCATCTAAAGAACTAGTACAAGAACTATTGAGTAAGTTAAAAGATGTATTTGATATGAAACCTAATGACAAGTATGCAGTTTTGGTAAATGGTATGGGAGCAACACCATTGATGGAACAGTACGTTTTTATGAACGACACGCTTGATCAATTAGCTGATGAAAACGTCGAGGTAGCCTTTACTAAAGTGGGTAACTATATGACGTCATTAGAGATGGCCGGAATTTCTTTAACCTTATTTAAAATTGAAGATGATGAATGGTTATCATATTTAAATTATGCAGTAGACACAATCGCTTGGTAAGAAAGAGGTTATAAAATGTTAACAATTGAAAATACGATGAAATGGTTTCAACTTTTCTCTGATAAAATTATTGAAAATAAAGATTACTTGAGTGAATTAGATACGCCAATTGGCGATGGTGACCACGGGAATAATATGGCACGGGGCGCCGAAGCAATTCAAGAATTATTGAAAAATCAACAGTTTGATACGTTATCAGATTTATTTAAGAATGTGGCTATGGCATTTATTAAATCAGTTGGTGGTGCTTCTGGTCCACTTTATGGAACGGCTTTTATTGAGATGTCTAAAACAAGTAAAGAAACAAGTAATCCCACTGAATTAGTTGCAACTGGTTTGGATGGCATCAAGCGGCGTGGTGCTTCAGATGTTGGTGCTAAAACAATGATTGACGTTTGGGCACCCGTTCTTGAAGAGTTAAAGGCAGGTCAATTAACTATTGAAAAAATTAACGCAGATGTTGAAGCAACCAAGGCACTTGTTGCAACAAAAGGACGTGCTTCATATCTTGGGGAACGGTCTATTGGGCATATTGATCCGGGTTCAATGTCGAGCGGTTATTTATTTGAGACATTATTGGAAACGGGGGCGTTAGAATGACATATGGTATTGTAATTGTGTCGCATGTTCCCGAAATTGCAGTAGGTGTTAAGCGCTTATTGGACCAAGTTGCAGCAGATGTGTCAATTACGATTGCTGGTGGAACTGATGATAATGGGGTTGGAACGTCGTTTAATAAAATTCAAGCCGCCTTCGATAACAATGAAGCCGATGAACTGTTAGCTTTTTACGATTTGGGCAGCGCAAAAATGAATTTAAATATGGTAATGGAATTTTCAGATAAAACAGTCCATTTATATGACACAGCGCTAGTTGAAAGTGCTTATACTGCGGCGTCTTTGGTAGCAGCAGATGTTAAGTTAACAGATATTGAAAAGCAATTAGACGAATTGAAAATTAAATAAGTACCAAAAAAATAACGCCAATCAATTAAGATTGACGTTATTTTAGTTGGTCTATAGCGTTAAAGCAATGGCAATGAATGCTAGAAGTGCGGGTAACCCCTGAACTAAAATAATTTTTTTAGCGGCCGTTAAACTGCCAAAAACGGCGGCAATAAAAACAAAACCGGTAAAAAGCAATAACATTGATTTGAGTGCGGCACCAGACAATATTAATAACACAATCATTAAACCAATACTAATAAAACCGTTATACAGTCCCTGATTAGCCATTAATGATTTGGCTTCTTTTTGGTTTAAAAACTCTGGTTTTAGTTCAAAAGCATTTTGAGCGGTTGAAGTAGTTGAGAAAAACATCTCAAGAATCATAATAAATAGGTGTTCAAGTGCAACAATCCAAGATAATATAAGTGCAATTAACATAAAAATCTCCCCTTAATAGTTGTGAACATAGTATAACGTAATGGTATTGATACTACAATTAATCAATATAATCGCTTACAATGAGAATATTTTAATATTCAAAAAAAAGACTTATGACGGCGACTAAATATGTGTAACATAATCTCTATTAATACTATTAAGGAGAATTAATTATGCCAACAAATGCAAAAGAGGGAATTATTTTTACAACGTTAATGTGCTCAATGATGGTTTTTGTAATGAGTGCGTACAATTTATTATTAGTCGGGAAACTAGGGGTTACAACATTGTTACTTGGATTTATTCCAGGGTTTATTGTTGCTTTCATTTTAGATGTATTAGTTGTCGGTAAAATTGCGATGGCGATTGCTGATAAATTGCCCCTAAATCATGACAAAATGTGGCAAATGATTCTTGCAATCTCAGGAATGATGATTTGCGGGATGGTTGCCTTTATGTCACTTTATGGATTACTCATTGAAGGTGGTATGCCGACCCATTTCTGGCCTGCATATTTATCTACTATTGGACATAATATTATTGTTGCGGTGCCTTTACAATTAATCATTGTAGGCCCAATTTCAAGAAAAATATTGAGTATGATTCATGCAAGTGATGAAGCGAAAAAAACGGTTTAACTAGAAATACAGACTATTATCCGAAGGATTTACCTGAAAAAAGGTAAATCCTTTTTTATTAAAGGGTTGTATTGGAATGAAATTGTAAGAAAGCGTTATAATGTAGTTGTTCATTGAAAAGAACTTTGACTGTAACTTCAAAATACAAAGGAGATTATAATTATGAAAGATTTTCAATTTAAGAATACAACTGACATCCGTTTTGGTTCTAACCGTATTGAAACAGAATTACATGATGCAGTTGCACAGTTTGGCCCAAATGTACTATTAACATATGGTGGTGGGTCAATTAAGCGTTCAGGTTTATATGATTCTGTAAAGAAAATTTTGAGTGATTTAAATATCATTGAATTGGCTGGAATCGAACCAAACCCTAAGATTAATTCAGTTCGCGAAGGACAAAAATTAGCTAAAGAAAATAAAATTGATGTTGTTTTAGCCGTTGGTGGTGGATCTGTTGTCGATGCTTCTAAAGTAATTGCTTCATCAGCATTTTACGAAGGCGATCCTTGGGATTTAGTACTCGATTCAACAAAACGATTTAAACTTGATCAATTACCACTTATTGATATCTTAACATTATCAGCTACTGGGACAGAAATGAATGCCGGATCAGTTATTTCAAATCCAGAAACAAATGATAAGTTGGGGACTTATGGTCCTAATACGCCTGCTGTATCATTCTTAGATCCAGCTTTAACAATGAGCGTTTCTAAATGGCAAACTGCGGCGGGGTCAATTGATATATTCTCTCATTTAACAGAACAATATTTTGATAAAGAAAAAAATAATGATGTATCAGATGGTATGATTGAAGGTATTATGCGTACCGTTATTAAATGGGCACCAATTGCCGTTGCAGAACCTGATAATTATGACGCGCGTGCTAACTTAATGTGGTCGTCAACGATGGCATTAAATGGTATCGTACGATTAGGTTATCAAGATGGTTGGACGTCACACCCAATTGAACATGAATTGTCAGCTTATTATGATATTACACATGGTGTTGGATTAGGTATCATAACACCCCGATGGATGAAATTTGTTTTATCTGCTGAAACAGTTGCTAAATTTGCAAAATTTGGCAGAAATGTTTGGCATATTCAAAACGATAACGACCAAGTAGTAGCTGATATTGCTATTCAAGCAGTTTATGATTGGGTTAAATCATTAGGCGTACCAACAACATTACCAGGTGTTGATATTAATGACGATACTAACTTTAAGGTGATGGCTGAATCAGCTGTTAAGGTTGGCCAATTAGATAGCGCCGTTTACGTTGATATGTCGGTTAACGATGTTGTTGACTTATATAAGGCAACAATGACAACAGACGGATTCGAATAAATGATTAATATTACACTTTAGCATCCAAAATTTTGGATGCTTTTTTGTTTACTAAGGTTTAAATTTGTTTTCCGGAATAAACTTCAGTATGCTAAATAGTAAGGGTATACAAATCGATAATGAGAAGAGGTATTTATGATAAATAAGATAAAACCGCATTTAATACAATTTTTATTCATGCTGATAGGGCTAGAAATCATTGCAATAAGCATTAATTTCTTCTTTGCACCACAAAAAGTTGCAGTTGGTGGCGCAACGGGTATTGCTATTCTTTTAGAAACAGCTTTTAACTGGAATGTTTCTGTCGTTTTATTGAGTATTAATGTTGCGTTACTGATTTTAGCTTATTTTATGTTGGATCGTTCAACTACTAAAAAAATAATGATGGGAAGTTTCATTTTACCGTTATTTTTAGCTATTACGCCTCAAATAAATGTTGTTGAAGATAGATTGTTAGCCGTTATTGTTGGTGGTGCAGTTTTTGCGGTAGGGATTTCAATTCTTTATCGAATTGATGCATCTAGCGGTGGGACAACTGTTCCCCCCATGATATTAAAAAAATATTTTAACATTAAACCAGCATCTAGTTTATTAGTTATTGATGCAATTGTGTGTATTTTCAATATATTTGTTTCGGGTATAGAAGCTTTTATTTTAGCTATTTTTTCTTTAGTTATTACTTACTTTATTATGAACTATATTGAAACGGGACTAGACCGAAAAAAAGTCTTATATGTGATGAGTACCGAAGTAGGATTGAATAAATTGAAAGAAGACATTAATGCCAACGTAGATAGAGGATTCACAATCTTTGATGCTAAAGGTGGATACTCGGGCGAAGATAAGGAAATGTTGATGATTATTGTTGAAAATCAAAACTATCAACAAATGCTGAATAAAGTGCATGAGATTGACCCGAATGCATTTATTATCGTATATAATATTGCAGAAGTTCATGGTGCTAACTTATCCGGAATTGAATAGGAGCTTTTAATATGTATTTAATGAATTGGGTTAATGGTACAGAACGATACTGGCTGGGAATGACCAGCCAGGGGTTAAGTTTTGTCGGGTCGCCTAATGGCCTAAAGAGTGAGATTAATAAATTCTATCCAGAAACCGAGTTTGAAGAAAATGATCGTTATTTTCAACCTGTAATTGACGAATTACAAGCTTATTTGGCCGGCGATTTACAAGTGTTCACGGGACCTATCGATTTCAGTTCGAGTGGAACCAAACTACAGAACGAAGTCTGGAAACAACTCCAATTGATTCCATATGGGGAAACAAGAACATATGTTGAGTTGGCGGTATCAGTCGGGAAACCAAAAGTCATTCGGGCGGTGGCAACTGCGGTTGGACGTAATCCAGTTTTAATAGTCGTTCCCTGTCATCGCGTTATAAGAAAAGATGGTAGTTTGGGCGGATATCGTGGTGGCATTCAAATGAAAGAACGATTGTTGAAGATAGAACATAAATAAAAACCACCATTATCAAGAACGATAATGGTGGAAAAAAGTAGGGATAATTAACTTCGGGGGAGAAGTTGGTTATCTTATTTAATTTGTTCGGGGAAACAAATTAAAAGTTATCAATTAAGGTATGAATAGATAATAACAAGTAGTTGTGAAGAAAATATGACGTTAAAAAGAAAAAATACCACTACTTATTAAGTAGTGGTATGAAAATACTAATCTATTCGAGACTCTGGGGGGAGTAGGTTAGATCTAAATGAAACATTTAAACTAAAATGACCGTATTTTATAGTAGAATTAAGTTAAACATAAATTAGCTTTATGCCTATATCAATAGTATACAGGTTTATTTATGAAAATATACTGATGTGACAACTTTGTTAGTTTATAATTTATTTTGCAAGATACGTCAGTTAAAAAGTTACTTTTTAAGGTTTTAAATTGAACTTTTCAAATAATCTAGAAATCATTGAAAATAAAAAACCGTTATTACCGGGTATGGTAATAACGGAAAGGAGTAGGAGTAATTAAAATCCGGGGAGAAATTAATTATCAGTTAGTTAGTTTAATTTGGGGAACAAATTAAGGTTTAAAAGTTATTTATTTAAGGTATAAACAGATAATAACAGGTAAATATGAAGAAAGTATGACCAAAATAAGTTGAAATTAAATTTATATGGGATGTAATCAATATTTTTAAACAAAAAAACGACACTATAACGTAAGTTACAGTGTCGAAAAGGGTAAAACAGTCAAAATCAATTGGGGGATTGATTTTGATATTCAGACCTTGGGGGAGGTACTGAATGAGTTTTATTGATTAGGTTACTTATCCAATATAACAATTGTTTATCTAAAATGCAAGAGCTAAATTAAATAAAAAATTATTCATACCAATTTAGTTCATTTCGCGGTAACATATAAATAGCATTAAAATTAAAAATTGACCTTTTTAACGATCTGGGTAAATGGTCAAATGAGGCTGGGGATTTTTTTATGTATATGGAAGACTTTTTAGATAAGCAAGAAAGAATTTCTAATCAAATATTGGAACTGCTTCAAACACATGGTGGATATTTAAGCAAAAAGAAGTTAACAGAACTATTAGAAATATCTGGTAACTCACTTCGCATTTATTTGAAAAATATTGAGACAAGGTTTGAAAAAGTTGTCGAATCTGGACATGTTTTTTTTGAAGTGGAAGCAAACAATGTAAGGTTTAGCGTTGATGGGACAACGAATTTATCTAATATTAGTAATGATTTTTTAATGGATTCATACAAATATAAGATAATTATGTATTTATACATGAATGAAACATTGAATTTAATTGATCTCGAGAACGAATTACATATTAGTGGCTCATCAATAACAAGGCGAATTAAAGAATTAAACGAAATATTAGCAGAATTTAATTTAAAAATTAAAAATCGCCGATTGGTTGGAACTAAAATCCAATTAAATTATTTTTATTACTTGTTTTTCATTAGGGTGATGCCTTTTACGGATCGCACCGAACTCCTATCCAGAAGTAAAACAATTAGCGCCTATACAGATGTTTTAAATAAACAATATGATTTAGGTTGGGGCGACGACGAGAAACTTAGCGTTTTTTTATGGCTCAAAATTCTTATTCGTTTGAACTCGTACAAGGAACAACGCGAAGAATCTTTAACACCAGTTTCCCGTGAGTTGATTAAAAATAATCCCGCATACGGTAAAGTCAAAATAAGCTTTTTTAGGTTCTTGAAAAAATATGCACTTTCTTTTGTAGAAGAAGATGCAATTGGGTTGTACTATTTTTTAATTGGATTTAATTTAATTAAAAATGATTCAGAATGATATGTACAAATTAAAGACGTAGATATTGATAAAAAAACACCAATTCATGTTGCCATTAATCTTTTTTGGAGAGATATCGAGAAGTATACATACTTTAAAAATGATGTAAAAATTAATTACACACTATTTAATTTATACAGTAAATTGGCCATCTTCAAGGGCGAGAGTTTTATTTATAATCGAACAATCACTGAATTTAATCGAAAATCATTAGAACGAGAAGATTTTGCGCAAATTATTCAGAAACTATTAACCGCTTATCAATCTGTTGCACAGTTTAATGGATTGAATTCTCCGGATAATTTGTATTATTTGCAAAACCAGTATCTATATATTTTGAATATCTTAAACTTTGAATTTGACGATGTCTTAAAAATAGGATTATTAATTAACCGTGATCCAATTATGGAAAAATTAACTAAGATTATTATGGAACGTCTTTTGCATGGCATTTTGAACGTTCAGGTAGAAAGTTATCAAAAAGATGAGACGTATGATTTAATCGTGACGAATAGAATGGGCGTTAGTCAGGGACAATTCGAATCACCATTGTATGTCATGTCGGAGATTGGGGTTAGTTCTGACGAGGCAATCGCTGATGTTATAAATGAAATATTAGAAATTGATAAAGATAAAAAAATAAACACGCAAAGTTTGGAGAGGGAATCACGATGAAATATGTCATTATTGGTGGTACACATGCAGGTATCTCTGCCGCCAGAACAATTTTAAAAGCAAACGCGCAGGCTGATGTCCTTATTGTAGAAATGAAGGAAAATGTCAGCTATATCTCGTCCGGAATCAATTTATTCTTTGACGGAACGGTTGATGATTTAGCCGATGCAAGTTATGCAACACCTGATTTGTTGAAGTCCGAGGGGGTTAAGTTAATGCTCGGTTCTGAGGTCTTGAACGTTAACACGCAAGATAAACGCTTGTACGTTGTTAGTGGGGACGAACAATATAGTTATGTTGACTATGATAAATTAATTCTGGCGAATGGTTCAAAAGTTGTTAAACCAAGGATAAAAGGAATTGATAATGAAAATGTCGTTCTTTATAAAGATTTGGAAGAATCAAAACGTGCTGTAGAACGGTTAAATTCAGCGGGTAAACGTATTTTGATTGTAGGAGCCGGCCTAGCTGGTTTAGCTCTAGCTAGCTCAATTTATGAAGGACGAAAAGGTAAAGACGTTGACATCACAATGGTTGAAGCGATGGAAGGTATTTTAACGCACTACGTTGATCAAGAAATTAGTAGTCGATTAATTAACGACCTGAAGAAAAAAGGCGTAAAATTTATTTTACGAAATGATGTCCATGCTATCAACGTTGATAATAATGATAAGGTCATCAGTGTTTCAACAACCGATCAGGAGATCGATTGCGATTTGGTCGTTTTCTCCGTGGGATTGAAACCAAATAATGATTTTTTAAGAGGCGTAATTGATCTTAATCAGAATAATACAATCAAGATTGACGATTACATGCATACGAGTGATGAACATATCTATGCTGCGGGAGATAACGTTGAGTTTAGACAGACAGTTAGTCAACATAGAAGTTATCAACCGCTCGTTAATAACGCCGTTAAAGGTGCTATTGTAGCTGCATATAACTGCACAGGGTTGTTTAAACCAATCAAAGTTGAAACAACTCAAGGTACGACGGGAACGAAGTTATTTGGCCATTATATCGCAACTACAGGTATTACCGAGGAAAATGCGCCATATATTGGATTAAATGTTTTATCGAGCACAATTGAAGAAGAAATTGAATATAATTATGTGAAAAACAATTCTAAAATTGTTGTTAAAGTCATCTATGAAAAGGATACTGAAGTTATTGTTGGTGCACAAATTTATTCAGAAAATAATATTTTGGATACCATTAATGTGATGTCTGTGGCCATTAACATGCGAATGACAATGGCTAAATTGGCTACAATGGATTTTTATTTTAATCCAGCTTATAATAAAGCCTTAAATTCTTTAAATGAAGTAGCGCTGTCTAGGACGATAAAACCTTGTCGTATAAGCAAATAGAACGAAAACAGTCAATAATTGTGAGTTAGCACTCAAATATTGACTCTTTTTATTTAATTTTATATGGCATAATAAGTCTTGTAAATAAATGATTTCTGGAGTTTATTGATTAGGACACAGAATATTGATAAGAAGATTTAGTGTGGGGACGCTTATTTTCTGAAAATGGTCTACTTAATGCAAATTAAGTAGCTTTTTTTTTGCCTAAAAATAAATTGGTATAGATGTTTATTTGCATTTTGAACTTGTGAAAACGCTATATTTAGGCGACTTTAATCCTTTTTTGGTTTTATTTGAATTTTTTTGGTCTAACAGGTATGATAGATTTCATAAGATAAAAAGGGGATAAATTATGAAAAGTTATTTACAAAGAATGGGACGTTCACTTATGTTGCCAATCGCAGTTTTACCGGCAGCAGCGTTATTAGTTGGAATTGGGAATTGGTTACCGCAAAATTGGTTTGCGGCAACATTTATGCAGGCAGGCGGAAATGCTATTTTAGGCAATCTGGCGCTCTTATTCGCTGCTGGACTTGCATTGGGAATGTCAGTTAATAAAGATGGAGCTGCCGCATTGGCAGGGGTTGTAGCATTTGAAATACCCGTTAAAATGTTGGAACCAACTTCGGTTGCAATGTTGTTGGGAATAAAAGTTACCGATGTTAATCCGGCGTTTAGTTCTATTAGCGGTAACGTCTTTATTGGTATTATTGCGGGATTAATCGCGGCCGCAATGTACAATCGTTTTCACAGCGTAAAACTACCGATGGCTATTTCCTTTTTTAGTGGGAAACGACTAGTACCAATTATGTCTGCTTTAGTCATGATTTTTGTAACATTAGCATTATTATTTGTATGGCCGTTGGTTTATGCGTGGTTAGTCGCGTTCGGTAAGTTCATGGTTGGTCTCGGTTGGGCAGGTGCCGGACTATATGGGTTCTTTAATCGTCTATTAATTCCGACGGGGCTACATCAAGCTTTAAATTCAGTGTTTTGGTTTGATGTTGCTAAAATTAACGATATTGGAAATTTTTGGAGTAATACAGGAGTCAAAGGAACAACTGGTATGTACATGGCAGGATTCTTTCCCATCATGATGTTTGGGTTACCAGCTGGGGCATACGCTATCTACAAAAATGCTTTACCAGAACGAAAAAAAGAAGTTGGATCATTGATGTTAGCGGGCGCATTTGCGTCATTCTTTACTGGTGTAAGTGAACCATTAGAATTTTCATTTATGTTTGTTGCATGGCCTTTATATGTGATTCATGCAGCGTTAACGGGCTTATCTTTAGCGTTTGCCGCATTTATGCATTGGACCGCCGGATTTACATTTAGTGCCGGTCTGGTTGATTACGTCCTGAGTGTACGTGTGCCCATGGCTAATTTACCATTGATGTTATTAGTGCAGGGTGTTGTTATGGCTATTATCTATTACACATTATTTAATTTTGCAATCAAAAAATTTAATTTAATGACTCCGGGACGAGAACCCATCTCTGACGATGTTCAATTATCATCAGAATTAGGTGACGATAAATATACAAGACAGGCTCAAATTGTTTATGCTGCGTTGGGTGGCAAAGATAATTTAACGGTCGTTGATAACTGTACGACGCGTCTCCGATTACAGGTTAAAGATACTGGTCTTGTTAATGAAGCCGCGCTTAAATCATCAGGTGCTGCCGGATTTAAAGTTATTGATAAAACAAACATTCAAGTCGTGATTGGGACAGAGGTTCAATTTGTTGCAGATGAGCTGGGTAAATTGTATGAAGGAAAAGCTGAGGCAATCGCGCTTAGCAACGAGGACCTTCAAGAAAATATTGATAAATTGGACGATACAGCTAATCTAGTTGCACCCGGTTCATTTGGACGTGAGGAATTCTATACAGTCTCAAACGGTCAATTAATGAGCATATCAGACGTAAAAGATACAACTTTTGCTGAGAAAATGTTGGGCGATGGTTATGCCGTGGAACCGACTGACGGTGAAATTTATACGCCGGTTGCCGGTAAAGTAATGAGCATATTCCCTACCAAACATGCCGTTAGTATTTTAACTGAAACGGGAATAGAAGTATTGCTGCACATGGGGATTGACACTGTCCAACTCGAGGGGAAACCCTTTGAAGTGGTTGTTTCAGAAGGTGAAAGTGTTGGAAAAGGCAGCTTAATTGCGCGCGTTGACTTGGATGCAATTAAAGATGCCGGTAAAGAAACAACAATGATGGTTGTTTTCACAAATATGGATAAAGTCGCAGACATAACATTTGAGCATTTGAATGAAGTGGTCAAAGCTAATGAAGTTTCAGCGATTGTTCAAACAAAATAAGGGTAGTTAAAAGCAGATTGGTACGTCCAATCTGCTTTTTTGGTATAGCTAATCGTCTGGCTCAGGTAAGCGTATCTGATAATAGATATAGTTTTAAAATTAATAATTGGTATTGTTTAAATAGCGTGGTATAGTGTTTGTAAGCGCATTACAAAATTAAGGGAGGACATTCGAATGAATTCCTACTATGCAACATTGTTGGAAAAAAGATATCCAACAAAACAAAGTATCGTTACTGAAATTATTAATCTGGAAGCCATTCTTAATTTACCAAAAGGGACGGAACATTTTGTTAGCGATATTCATGGTGAATATAATGCTTTTCAACATGTTTTAAGAAATGGTTCTGGGAATGTCAAACAGAAGATTAAAGAAACGTTTAATGGTCGTCTAACTGAAGCCAATATACAAGATTTTGCAATTTTAATTTACTATCCTGAAGAAAAATTGATAGCCAAAAAGCAACAAATGACTTCGAAATCCGAATTAGATCAATGGTACCTAGATACGATTGGTAGGATGCTTGAGTTATTACAAAAAACGGCCACAAAATACTCCCGATCGAAGGTCAGAAAAGCAATATCACCTGATTTTTTATATATAACGGAAGAATTATTATATAGTAATTCAAATGAATTAGATCAAAGGGATTACTATAATCGGATTATTGAAAATCTGATTGACTTAAATCAGGCTGAAGCCTTTTTAACTGTGACTGCATATACCATCCAACGCTTAGTTGTTGATCACTTACACGTGATTGGTGACATTTTTGATCGTGGTCCTAACCCAGATAAAATCATGAAAACCTTGATGGATTATCACTCAGTTGATATCCAGTGGGGGAATCATGATATTTTATGGTTAGGTGGTGTAGCCGGTTCACCTCTATGCATTGCTAATCTGCTAAGAATTTGTGCAAGGTATAATAATTTAGCTATTGTTGAAGATGCTTATGGTATAAACTTACGACACTTAGCCTCATTTGCAGATAAAATTTATCAAGATAATCCGGCATTTTCGCCAAAAGTTAACTCAGCTCAAGAAGAAATTACAGAAGATGAACGGCTTTTGATGACTAAAATGCACCAAGCAATGGCGATTATTCAATTTAAATTAGAAGGACAAATTATTCAAAGACGCCCCGATTTTGATATGGATAATCGGGCCATATTGGATAAAATTATAAATGACGGAACAGAAATCGATATTGATGGTAATCGTTATTCGTTGCAAGATACTTGTTTCCAGACGGTTGATTGGACCAATCCGTATGAATTAACGGCCGATGAAGCAGAAATAATGGATAAATTAGTCCAATCATTTATCCACGCGACTAAATTACGGGAACATTTAGATTTTATGATGAGGCGCGGTAGTATGTTCAAACGATATAACGGTAATTTACTAGTTCACGGTTGTATCCCGGTGATGCCAAACGGCGAACTTGAGAGCTTTGATCTAAAAGGTAAATCATATGCCGGTCCGGAGTTGTTACTGTTTTTTGAAGATAATTTACGGAAAAGTTATGCGGAGCCAAAAAAATCAACTGACCTTGAGACGGATTTACTTTGGTATCTTTGGCAAGGACCAAAGTCGCCGTTGTTCGGTAAACATGCGATGAAAACATTTGAACGTTACTTCATAGATAATAAAGAGGTTCAAATAGAAATACCAAATGCCTACTATAAATTACGCCACAATGAAGATTTTTGTCGTCATTTATTAGAAGAATTTGAACTTAATCCGGATAATGGAAAAATAATTAATGGGCATACGCCCGTTAAACGTGGACATGAACCAGTTATGGCTAACAAAAAAATGATTGTTATTGATGGTGGATTTTCTAAAGCGTATCAAGCAACCACTGGGATTGGGGGATACACACTGCTCTCAAATTCATATGGGCTACAATTAGTTGCGCATCAACCCTTTACATCTATGTGGGATTCAATTGAAAATGGAACAGATATTATTTCTGTGAAACGCATTATTGATAGTGAAGTTAGTAGACAAACCATTGCTGAGACAGACGTGGGCCAAGAACTAGCCGCACGGGTTGTAGAATTAAAAAAATATTTACGGAGCAAATAAAAAAATCTTACTTACCAGTAAGATTTTTTTTGTTTAATGCAAGTTTTTCGGCAAGATCTTCACTAGCACTCATCCGAATATAAGCAATGAAATGATAGATAATACCGGCTACAAGAAGAAATCCAGATAACCAAATATTAACAAACGATAAGGCAATTGATGTCCCATAAATGGCCATTGAACCAAGCGGATCAAAGCGAATCGATTGGTAATATGATTCTGGTTTTGCTTTTGATTTTAAATAAGAATGCTGGTTAACATAAAAATAAATCAGTAAAAATGTTCCCGAGATAAACAGTGCAACCAAATCGTAAAAAATGAACGCCGTACGGATATCTGGCGTATTACCGGATGCCAAAACGGCTGATATTAACGTCATTGGATAATTAATTAATGTAATTGAAAAGAGCATCAGTAAATTTAAAATATTTAAGCCTCTATCGGTAATCTTCAATCCAGCAATATAATCATGATGGAATAACCACAAGGTACCCACGTACAAGTATGAAATGAGATACGTCCCAAATATTGGCCATTGGTTAAGTACTTCATTGAATAAATGTCCTGGTTTAAAATTATCTATGTGAAATTCAAGTACCATAATTGTAATTAAAATTGAAAAAACACCATCGCTAAAGGCCTGTACGCGGTCGAGTTTCATAGTAAAGCCCCCTAAAAATCGGTTCGGAATAAGTAACTTTATAATAGCGTTACAGTAACGGTTTTGCAACTAAATAGGGACCTCTATAGACAATTTAAGATTAGTGTGTAAATAGGGTGGGGTTGCGTTATAATCAAGGTAAGCGTTTTCTTGTTTTTCGTTAATAAGTAGGGAGTTGTGGATAATTTGGGAGATCGAAAAAATGATATTGCTAACCTTTTAAAAAATAAAGGAACGGTAATGAATGCGACACAAATTGCGGATGAGCTTGAGTGTAACCGCGCAAATGTCAGTCGTTATTTGAATGATTTGTACAAAAATGGTGATGTTACTAAGAGCGAGGGACGACCTGTCTTGTATCAATGGTCGTCAGTTGAAGAAAAAGAGATACGGCAGAAAAAGATTAATGATAAAAGTGTAAAAGAAATGAGCTTCAAAAAATTAATTGGCTCGGATGATTCGTTAAAAGTCATGATTCAACAGGCGGAAGCGGCTATTTTGTACCCACCAAGAGGGTTACACACTATTATTTTTGGTGAAACTGGAACTGGGAAATCCTTGTTTGCTGAATGTATGTATCAATTTGCGTTGGAGTCAGAAATGGTTAAAGGGGATGCACCGTTCATTCGATTTAACTGTGCGGATTATGCAAATAATCCACAATTACTTTTTGCACATATATTTGGTGTGAAAAAGGGGGCGTATACGGGCGCTGATCAAGATAAACAGGGACTAATAGAAAAAGCTGATGGTGGTATTTTATTTTTAGATGAAATACATCGATTACCTCCTGAGGGACAAGAGATGCTCTTTACCTTTATTGATAAAGGGTTTTATCGACCTTTGGGTGAATCATCAATCACTAAAGAGGCCAGCGTCCAGATTATTGGCGCAACAACTGAGACGTCTGAAAACTTTTTAAGTACGTTCAATCGTCGAATTCCGATGGCAATTACTTTACCGCCTATCTCAAAACGGACAATTGATGAACGTTACGGAATGGTTATGAACTTCTTTGAACAAGAAGTTGGGCGGTTAAATCAGGATATTATTGTTGTATGAACCAGAGGCGAATATTGGCCAAATTCAACGGGATATTAAAGTTGTTTGTGCGAAGGCTTTTTTGTATTTCAGAACGCATGATGCAACGTCATTATATATTCGATTAAAGGACCTCCCATTAAATGTTCAAAAAGGGCGTTTAGAAGGTAAATCAAAATATAAAAAAATCGATGTTTTAATGGATCGCCTAGCAAAAAGAACAAATGAAAAGAATACACAGGTTGTTACGTTTAAAAATAATGAGACGGTTGAAAAGAATGACCAAAAACCAACTGTCTATGAAACGATTGATAAAAAGGTCAGTGAAACCGATCAACAAAATTTAAAGTCATTAAATCTTAAAATGTTAATTGATTCGGATAATAAGGGTTATTTCAAAGATTATATTGAACAATTATCTGGTGAGGGCGTCCGTAAAGAATTATTACCAGATGATGTTTGGGCAGTTACCAATGAAGTTTACGATTTGGCCCAAAATAAATTGGGTCAAAAGTATAATGAAAGCGCGCGTTTTGCTTTTGGATTACATCTGGTTAGCGCGATCGAACGCATTAGAAAAAATGTTGCAATCGTGCATCCCGACCTAAATAACTTACGCCAAAAAAACCCAAAGGCATTTCGTGTGGCTTTGGAGATGGCCGATAGAATTGAACATGAGTTTGATATTGAGATTCCATTAGATGAAATTGGATTTATAACAATGTTTTTAAGTACCGACTTAAGCGAAAAAAAACAACAAAATGAAATTAAGGTCGGTATCATTGTATTAATGCATGGCGCATCAACTGCTTCTTCAATGTTACAAACGGCTCAGGAATTACTGGGAACAACAAAAGGAAAGGCAATTAATATGCCACTGGATGTGAATGTCTCAGAAATTTATGATCAAGTTCGGGATTACGTATTAGACAGTCAAGAACAGTTGAAAAAAGGACTACTCCTTTTAACGGATATGGGCTCGTTAACCAGTTTCGCTTCAATGTTAGGTGAAGAAACGGGAATTAATATTCGAGCGGTTTCAATGACCAGTACGCTGGTCGTCCTTGAATCGTTAAGAATTGCGATTGCTGGACGTGAACTAGAAGATATCTACGCGAACGCGCAACATATTTTTGAATCATCCGTTAAGGAACAATTTTTCCATATGCGTCCTAGAAAAAAAGCGGTTATCGTTGCTTGTTTCACTGGTGAAGGGGTCGCAGCCAGATTGTATGATCGAATTGTACCAATTGTAAATGAAGATGAAGTAAAAGTTATCCGAATGCAGTATTTAGAAAAAGATGCTTTTAAAAAACATATAAACACATTAATGCGGGATTACGATGTGAAGGCGATTGTTGGAACCGTTGAAGTTTCTTATCAAAGAGTGCCATTTTTCTCAGCTCTTGATATCTTCAATGATGAAACATTACAAGTCTTACAACGAATGCTATCTGATAGTGATTTAACACAGGAAACGATTACAGCGTTAGAGGGCAGCATTAACTCTGTTAATTCGGTACCTGATTTAATTCATACTATTCAAACAATGATTATTAAAATTCAATCGGATTTACAGATTGTTCTCGATCCTGAAATTATTGTGGGTATTATGATGCATTTAGCTTTCCTAGTAGATTCAAGACTAAAAGATCAACCGATTAAACCGTTTGATAACATTCAAGAATTTTCAGCTGAAAAACATTTACAGATGGAAATTGTTAAAACAGCACTGATTATTGTCGAAAAAATGTATAATATTACGATTTCAGATGATGAAGTTGCCTATATTGTCCAAATATTTATGGGTAATACATTGAATAAAATCAGTGTGTAGTCACAAACCACAGTGTGTAAGTAAAATAAAAGGTCTTAGAAAACGCTTTCGGTAAGCGTTTTCTAAGACCTTTTATTTTTGGCACGGAACTTGCGTATATAAGAGTATAAATAGAAAAAGGAGTGGTAAATTATGAAAACAATTATGTTAGTTTGTTCAGCAGGGATGAGTACAAGTTTACTAGTATCAAAAATGCAAAAAGCAGCAGCAGCAGAAAATTACGATTCAGAAATTTTTGCGGTTGGTGCTTCAGAAGCAGATTCAATGCTTGAATCAAAACCAGTTGATGTTTTGATGTTAGGCCCACAAGTTCGTTTTATGAAAGACGAATTTGAGAAAAAAGTTGCCGATAAAGATATTCCGGTAGAAGTCATCAACATGCAAGATTATGGCATGATGAACGGCGAAAAAGTACTCGCAACAGCTAAAACATTACTTAAATAAAAAAGGGTGGTCACAATTATGAATGAAAATGATGCACAAATGCAAACAATCATGGGGTTGATTGTGAATGGCGGAAACGCTAAGAGTGATTCTATGGAAGCAATCCATGCCGCAAAAAAAGGTGATTTTGAGACGGCGGCTGCTAAATTAGCCGATGCCGATAAATCATTAATTGAGGCGCATCATTCTCAAACAGCAATGTTAACGCAAGAAGCCTCAGGGGATCCGGTACCAGTTAGTTTATTAATGGTCCATGGACAAGACCATTTAATGAATGCAATTACATTCAGAGACTTAGCCGGTGAGGTAGTGGACATGTACAAAAAGATCGGGTAAGTATCAGAATTTAAGGAGGAACTACTCATGGATAAATTTATAAAATGGATGGATATTCACTTCATCCCAGTAGCTTCAAAAATAGGCGCACAGAGACATTTAATAGCAATTCGAGATGCTTTCGTTGTTATCATGCCTCTTATGATTTTGGGTGCCTTAGGAACATTGGTTAATAACCTTCCTATCCCCGGATTTACAAATTTCATGGATGGACTATTTCCTAAAATAGTTAATGAAGCTCCAATTTGGAAAAGTTTAGGTGGCGGTGTTTGGAATGCAAGTTTTGGTATTATGTCATTATTCATTGCATTCTTAGTCGCTCATAACGTTGCAAAATCATACGGTAAAGATGGTATGGCTGCTGGTACAGTATCAGTTGCTTCATTCTTTGCACTTGGCGGCTTACAATTAGCTGGTATGACTTCAACAGGATTATTCGTAGCACTTCTTGTTGCGTTAATTTCAGGAGAATTATTCCAACGTTTAAGTGGTAACAAACGCTTAATTATCAACATGCCTGATGGTGTTCCACCTGCTGTAGCAAAAGCATTCGCATCATTATTTCCAGCAATGATTGTTGTCACAATCTTTGCCTTTATTAATACATTATTCCAAGGATTCGGCGTAACTGATATTATTGCATCATTCTACAAACTTGTTCAAGAACCATTCATGGGCTTGGCAAACTCATATCCATCAGCATTATTATTAGCATTCATCGCACCATTCTTATGGTTCTTTGGATTGCATGGTGCTAATATGATTGATCCACTAATGCAAACAATTAACGCACCTGCTATTGCAGCTAACGTTAAAGCACTTAGTGAAGGTAAAGCAATTCCATTTATTGTTAACAAACCATTCTTTGATTCATTCGTTAACTTAGGTGGAACTGGTGCAACAATTGGTTTAATTATTGCCATTTTCATCGTTGGTCGTAAAAACAAACCTTACAAAATGATTAGTTCATTGTCAGCAGCTCCTGGAATCTTTAACATTAACGAACCAATGATGTTTGGATTACCAATTGTGTTGAACCCAATCATGTTTGTACCATTTATCCTAACACCAATGGTACTTGTGACTGTTGCCTATGTGGCAACTGCCACCGGAATTGTGCCAGCAGCCACGGTAATGCCCCCTTGGGTTACACCACCAATTATTGGCGGAATCTTGGCAACTAAGAGTATGGCAGGTGGTGTTTTAGCCGCAGTCAATGTGGTTATCTCTGCATTAATCTATGCACCATTTGTTATCTTAGCAACAAAAGAAGTCGAAAAAGCTGAAGAAGAAGCTTTGGACAACAAATAAAATAAAAAGCAAATCTCTTTACGTAATTTATGTAGAGGGATTTTGTGCTAAATAAAGGAGTTTACTATGGCTAAATATGAATTTCCAAAAGATTTCTGGTGGGGTTCCGCTGCGAGTGGCCCACAATCTGAAGGACGCGTTGCGGGCGATGGCAAAGCTGATAATATCTGGGATGCTTGGTATCAAACGGCTCCCGAAAAGTTTTTTAATCAAGTTGGTCCGGAAAAAACATCGATGGTTTATCAAAAGTACCAAGAAGATATCTCTCTGATGAAACAAACTGGCCATAATTCATATCGAACTTCAATTCAATGGTCACGATTAATTCCGAACCCATTTACAGGGGAAGTCAATCCAGAAGCCGTTACCTTTTATAATCATTTAATTGATGATTTAATTGCCGCCGGAATCGAACCGTTTATTAATTTGTATCATTTCGATATGCCGATGGTATTACAAGAAAATGGTGGTTGGCTAAATCGTGAAGTAGTTGATCTATATACCGATTATGCGGAAACGTGTTTTAAATTATTTGGTGATCGGGTTAAGAAATGGTTTACTCAAAATGAACCAATTGTTCCCGTCGAAGGTGGTTATTTATATGGGTGGCACTTACCCGATGAACGGAATTTAAAGCATGGTGTCCAAGTGGCTTATCATGAGGCTTTAGCAAGTGCTAAAGCGGTCGAAAAGTATCATGCACTTAATTTAGGTGGCACGATTGGGATTATTTTAAACTTAATGCCCACGTATCCTAAGGATAATACAAATTCGGCAGATGTTAAGGCAGCTAAATTCGTAGATGGTTTCTTTAACCGTTCATTTTTAGATCCCGCAATTAAAGGGACATTTCCAAGTGATATCGTTGATTGGTTAGGTGAGTATGACTTAATGCCAACCTATCACCAAAGTGATTTAGCTATCATTAAAGAAAATACGATTGATTTATTAGGTGTAAACTATTATCAACCAAGACGAGCGGCAGCAAAAGAAATTCAAGTTGAACCAGAAGGCGAAAATGGGTGGATGCCTGAAGACTTCTATACGGTATATGATATGCCGGGGAAAAAAGTGAACCCGTATCGTGGTTGGGAAATATATGAAAAAGGCATTTATGATGCGCTGATTAATATTAAAGATAATTACGGTAATATTGATTGCTTTATCTCTGAAAATGGGATGGGCGTTGAAGACGAAGCTAGATTTATTAACGCTGATGGTCAAATCAATGATGATTATCGAATTGAATTTATTCAAGACCATCTGAAATGGGTGCATAAGGCGCTTGAAGAAGGCAGTAATGTTCATGGTTACCATATGTGGACGTGTATGGATAATTGGTCATGGTTGAACGCCTATAAGAATCGCTATGGATTTATTAGCGTTGATTTGGATAATGAGGCTAAACGGACAATTAAAAAGAGTGGGTACTGGTTTAAAGAAATGACAGAACAAAATGGATTTAGCGACTAAAATGTGGAGGCACTGACTTATGGAAATGGAAATAAAATTAAAAATGCCGGCGACTTATTTGTTTGATCAGATTATGGAATCCGTATTATATGATATTCATACACAAACGGGTCGTAAGTTGAAGAGAAACCAATTAGAGGATTTTGAATTCACAAAAAACTTCTCAAAAACGCAAACAGCTGCGCTAAAAGTAACTAAAATTGTTGAGAATGAAAGCTATCATTTTCAAACTGAGAATAACCGTAACAAGTTTGAAGTGGAATATGAAATTACCGCGGTTGACGCCGACCATTGCTTGTTAAGTTATAAAGAATCAATGACTTCTAAGGGTAAGATGCAGCAAATGAATGACGTCTTTATGAGTATGATGATGAGTTTCTTCAAAAAGAGAAATTTTAAAAAAATGATGAAACAAATTGAAGGTAAGTACGCAACGAGCTGACGAAAAATATAATCTGAGGCCATAATCTAAATTTTTCGTCAGCGCTAGTGTTGGTGGAAACTAATAGGAGTTCTAATCATCCAGTGGTTAGGGCTCTTTATTGTATGGATATTCTGATAAAAAGGAGATAAACATGGGATCAAGAATCATGCACTATGCGATAGCGAATAATATTTTTAGTAAAGCTAATCTTGGAGAAGAATTCTTAATTGGGAGTATTGCACCTGATGTAAATAAAAGCTCAAAGACTCCTAAAGAATTAACTCATTTTATGAAAATAAAATCAGATGGTGAGCATGAGATGTTTCCCGATATATTTTTGAATAAATATAGTCAAACGTTAAGTCCATTCAAACTAGGGTATTATTTACATTTAATTTCTGATGATATATGGTTGAAAACGATATATCAAAAGGACATTATTGAAAATAAAAATGAGTCTAAAGAACAAGCCCTAAAGAAATTTTATGCAGATTTTCATTACTTTAATAGCAGACTTATAGAAAAATACAAATTAAAACCTTTAGAGTATAGCCCCGCGATAATGACGGGCGTTACTGAAATAGTAGATAATGATATTTCCGAGGTAATTAATGATTTAAATAAGGACTTTTTAGATAGTAATCAAATAAGGTCCCAGTTGATTTCGGACAAAGATATTGATGAATATATTAAAATATGTACAGAAAAATTCATGAAGTTTCTTATTGAAAATAAACTGAATTAATTTTTTTATAAAAATGATAACCATTGTCGATGACCATTAAATTAATCCAAATAAAAAGAATCTTACTAAAAAGTAAGATTCTTTTTATTTTAGAACAATAGTTTCTATTTGTTTGTTATTTTTTAATCTAAAACTTCAATACCGATACCAATAACGCCGGGTCCAGCATGAACGCCGAGAGCGGGGGAAACATCCCCGAAATAGATATGTTCAGCATTTGGATAATTTTCTTTTAATTCTTTTAGCATGCTTTCAGCCAAAGGTTTATTATTGCCATAGGCAACAGCTAAATCAAAATGTTCAGTTTCGCCAATTTTATCATCAACTAGTGATAAAAATTTCTTTAAGGCAGCTTTTTCGCCACGAGCTTTTGCAACAGGGTAGTAGATACCATTTTCGTCACATGAAATAATAGGTTTAATATTTAAAAGATTGCCCATGATACCAGAAACGCGTCCGATACGACCACCAACTTGAAGATAATGCAACGTTGGTAAGTAGAAGAAAACACTACTTTCATCGACGGCTAATTGAACTTTGGTAACAATTTCGCCAAAGTCATTACCCTCTTTGATTAAGTTTGCCGCAAAAATCCCAGCTAAACCGCCACCAATACCAACACTCTTTGTATCAATAACCTCAACTTTTAGTGGTGACGTTTTTGCGAATGTTTTAATCGCGTTATAGGTACCAGAAAGCCCACTTGAAATAGTTGTTGAAATAACATGCGTGTAACCATCAGCTTTAATTTGTTCAAAAATATCTTGAATCGAACCACCTGAAGGCGTTGCCGTTGTTGGAATTTCAGTTTCCATTCGTTCGTAAACCTCTTCCGGTGAAATAGAAATCCGGTCTAAATAGGTTGTATCACTAAATGTAATTAAGATGGGCACCATATAGATATGTTCCTGTTCCATAAATTCCTTAGGAATATCAGCCCCTGAATCGACTAATATTGCAATTTTTTCTTCTTTCATGATTTAGTTGCCTCCTTCATAAGCATAACTAATTTTTCACTAATAATATGATTTATAACAGCACTAGCGGCTGTTCGTTGTTCTAATTCGATAATCGTTGTCTCAATTGTAACCGGTTTTAAGTTAGTGTCAAAGGTTAATGACTTAATTTGCTCATTAAAAATTAAAGCAAAATTCATATATGCATCTTCAGCTGAATTATCAACTAAAAGTTGGTCAATACCATTCTTAATGACGGTTAACGGAAAAGCGGATTTTAAAATTGTAATGACAACGATTGCTGCTAAATGTTCTTTACGGTATCTTTTTTTGATTGGTTTAAACATAACTTCTTTTTTTACATAATTATTAACCATCGTAGCGGTTACGGGTGCTAAATTCAGTGGTTCCAGATATTGATTCACGAGTTTTATAGATTGATCCATGTATAAATCCAATTCTGGAAAATCTTGCCAAGTTGGTAATGTGATCTTCTTTAAGCTATCTAACCAATTTAAAAAAGATTCTGGTACTTTTTGACCCAATAGATAACCCCCTTAACGTAATGACTTTATAATATCATTTACACCTAGTATTGTAAACTAGATTTAATTGTTTTTAGAAGTATATGAAAAAGATGATGTCTATATAAGAATAAAAGTTGTACACTGTAATGGTATTTAATAATGAGAAGGAGTGAATTATTTATGATGGAACAAGCATGTACAACAATTCTAGTTGGAAAAAAGGCCACAATTGATGGTTCAACAATGATTGCCAGAAACGATGATACGTTTTTGCCTATTACACCACAACGATTCTTGATGTACCCTGCGGTAGCAGGACGTCATGAAACATTAACTTCGAATAAAAATGGGTTTACCGCACCATTACCAGAAAAAGGGTACCGTTGGACGGCAACGCCTAACGTTGAAGTAGCTAGTAAAGGTGTCTTTGATGAGAGTAGTATTAATGAAAAAAATGTTGCAATGAGCGCTACAGAAAGTGTTTATGCAAATGAACGTGTTTTGGCCTATGATCCTTTAATTAAAAACGGATTGGCAGAGGATTCATTACAAACAATGGTTGCGCCTTATATTGAATCAGCAAAACATGGTGTTCAGTACTTGGGTAATCTGATTACAAAATACGGTTCACCAGAAGGAAACGGCGTTTTATTTAGTGATAAAAATGACGTTTGGTACATGGAAATCGTTACTGGGCATCATTGGATTGCGCAACGTATTCCAGATGATGCGTACGCAGTTGCAGCTAATCAAGTTGCGATTCAAGAAATTGATTTTAATGATGCTGATAATTTTATGTGGTCGGACGGTATTCGCGAATACGTTGAGGAACATCATTTGAACCCAGATAAAACGGGTTGGAATTTCCGTCATATCTTTGGGACAGACACAGAAAAAGACCGTCACTACAACACGCCTCGTGTTTGGTACGGTCAACGTTGTTTAACACCCGAGATTGCGCAAGAACCAACTTCAAGTGAGTTACCATTTATTTGTTACGCAAGTAAAAAAATTAGTGTTGAGGATGTAACTGCCGTTTTAGGCTCACATTATAATGAAACGCAGTATGATCCATTTGGTCATGGTGCTGATGAAGATCGGTTACGTTTCCGACCTATTTCAATGAACAGAACGCAAAATGCACATGTTCTTCAATTAAGAAATGACGTTGACGATGCGCATTCTGCTTTAATGTGGATTTGTTTAGGCGTTCCAGCATTTGCACCATTTGTGCCGTTCTACACAAATGCTACAGATACGGATCCAAGTTATAGTGAAACACCATTAACATTGGATATGACGAGTGCTTACTGGATGTATCGAACGGTTTCGATGTTGACAGAGTCACATTATGCACAGTTTGTGCAAGAAGATGTGGATTACTTAAAGGCTTGCCGTCAACAATTGAAGACGATGGTTGCCGATATTGATGCTGCCTCTGAAAATATGAGTGGGGACGACTTAACGGCCTATTTGACGAAACAGAATTACGCGATTGTGGCAGAAATGCGTGAAAGAACAATGGCAATGATTGGTCAATTTATTACTGAAGGCTTAACGTTATCTAAATTAACCTTTAATATGGATGCTAATTTATAAAAATAAATCACAAAAAAAGTAGCGCATTAATTTGCGCTACTTTTTTCGATTATTTACTTGTTTATTTCCTCAATATTACCCTTAGCGTCTTTTTCAACTTGCATATCTGAAATTGAAATGTAACCTAACTTTTTAATTAAGCTATTTTGAATTTTTTCTGATTGAATATAACTAATAAATTTAGCCGTTGCATATTTTGGTGATCCCTTAGTGTACATATGTTCATAAGACCAAATTTTCCAATTGTTATTTTCAACATTTTTTGATGTTGGCTGTACTTTATCAATAGATAGCGCCTGAACGTTGTCATTTAAGTATGAGAAAGCTAAATAACTGATGGCGCCTGGTGTTGAAGCAACCATTTTTTGAACCGTCCCGTTTGAGTCCTGTTCTTGCGTTTGTTTAGCGGTTTGTTTTGGAAGAATAATACTATCAAATACTGTACGGGTACCTGAACCAGAAGCACGGTTAATCACAACGATTTCTTGATCGGCACCGCCTAATGCTTTCCAGTTTGTAACCTTACCTAAGAAAATATCAGCCAGTTGTGATTTTGAGAGATTAGTGACTTTTGTTTCCTTATTAACAACTGGTGCAATACCTACGACGGCAACTTTGTGATCAACAATTTTTTTGGCATCGACGCCGTCTTTTTGTTCCGCGAAGATATCTGAGTTACCAACTGTGACGGCTCCCGTTGACACTTGGCTTAAACCAGTTCCTGAACCGCCACCCTGTACCCCAATTGTTAAACCTGAATGATCATCTTGATAGGTTTCAGCCGCTTTTTCGACTAAAGGTTGTAAGGCAGTTGATCCAACGATTGTAATTTTACCCGTGATTTTTGATGTATCACCTGATGATGAGGATTTACCACACCCCGCTAATAATAGAAGACCCATTGCGACTACTGAAATAAGTGCTGTTTTTTTTCTCATGACTAATTTCTCCTTTTATTTTACGCCCGTATTTAAGAACACCTTTATAGTATCAAGTAATTGTTATCGTTCTGTATGAATCATGTAATGATTTGTACCAGTAATTGTAAAGAATAGGTAAAGGAAAAGTTAAATGTTTTGCTTTTAATCATGGGGTTATCTATAATAAAAATCATCCTATTATGACAAGTTGTCATAAATGAAAAGTAGAAACAAGGGGGAATCAAATTGATTCTAGAAATTAAGCACGTTTCAAAAACGTATAATATGGCTGGTGGTACAACTTTTAAAGCCTTGAAAGATATTAATGCATCATTTGATAAAGGAGAACTAGTTTCAATTGTCGGCGAATCTGGAAGTGGTAAATCAACATTAATGAATTTAATTGGTGGACTAGATTCAAGTTTTGACGGTGAAATTACGTATAATGGCGAAAATATTGGTGAATTTTCTGAAAAAGAGTTAGTTAACTTTCACAAAAAAAGTATCGGCTTCATTTTCCAGAACTTTAATTTAATTCCTCATTTAAGTTTGATCGATAACGTTGCTATGGCAATGACGCTATCGAATGTTGATAAAACAGTACGTGTAGAGCGCGCTAAAAAACTGTTAACAGATGTCGGGTTACAAGATCATATGACGAAAAAACCTGATCAAATATCTGGTGGACAAAAACAACGTGTTGCAATTGCGCGTGCTTTAATGAACGATCCAGATGTGATTATTGCGGATGAACCCACGGGTGCCTTAGATTCGGAAACAACGGATGCTGTCTTAGAAATTATTAAAGACATTGCAAAACGCGGTAAGTTAGTTTTAATGGTTACTCACTCTGATCGTGTTGCGGCCTACTCAAGTCGTGTTGTGCGCATTGATAATGGTGCAATTATTTCTGATGATGAACAAGAACAACTTGAATTACATGCAAATGAAGATGAATTTAAAGGCGAAAAACCTAAAAATTTAAGTCTCTGGTCCGCTATTCGATTAGCGGCGCTTAATATGAAGGCTAAGTTCTCGCGTAACTTACTTGTTGCTATTGGTTCAAGTATTGGAATTATGTCGGTTGTTTTAATGTTATCACTTGGTAAAGGGGTAACAAGTTATATTAAAAGTACAATGTCGAGTTATGTGAATCCAAATGTAACAGAGGTGCATATGAAGGCTAAACCTACCGCTGCAAGTAGCAGTGGGAGCAATACACCGACAACAGCTTCAAATGCACAGGCGGCGCAAGCTAAGGAACAACAAACACAAATGGCCGCAATAACCGGTCAAACGGGTTCATTTGCCGAAAAAGATATTAAAAAATTAACCAACGTGAGACATGTTGATTCACTTCAAAAAGGGTATACAGCCATTTCGTTGGGGACAAATACAGTTTCATATAAAGGTAAAAAAGCTAGCTTAATGCAGTTGGGAACAATGAATTCAAGCATCACAAAATCAAATATCACGCAAGGTTCAAAGCCAGGTAAAGATGGCGTCTTACTGGATAAAACGACTGCCGATACATTAGGTAAGAACATAGTTGGCAAAAAAGTTGAAATTGCGATTGTTTACAATGAAAAAACAATCAAGAAAACAGTCAAGGTTGCTGGTATCTACGAAGCTTCCGGTAGTAGTAGTTCAAGTAGTTTAGTTTACTTAAACTACGCGGATTTACAACAGTTAGTTAAAGATAATAATGAAAAAATTGAACCCAATGTTGTTTATTTGCATACGAATGACAAAGCTAATACAGCCGGAATTAAGGCTAAAGTAAAATCATTGGGATACACAGGTTCAATTCAAGAAAAAATGTCTGAAATGTTTACACAAATGTTGGATATCTTAACGGATGTGTTAACGGCCGTAGCCGCAATATCATTGCTTGTTTCTGCAATCATGATATTAGTTGTGCTGAATATCTCCGTTGTTGAAAGAACAAAAGAAATCGGGGTTATGAAGGCTTTAGGTGCACGTCGAAAAGACATTCGTCGTATTTTCGTTTCAGAAGCATTCTTAATTGGGTTGGCATCTGGCTTAATTGGTGTCGGAGTAACTTACGTCTTAGCCTTTGGGTTAAATGCATTCTCGATTGCAACTTTTGATGTTACGATTGTTAAAGTCGCAGCAAGTTATGCATTCTCTGGAATTTTAATTAGTGTTTTGATCAGCATGTTTGCAAGTTTCTTACCAGCAAACAGAGCATCAAAACTAGATCCAGTTGAATCGTTAAGAAAAGAGTAGACAAAAAGGTTGCATTTTTAAATAAAGACTAGTAATATGACAAGTTGTCACATGACGACTTGTCATTTTTTTGTGTAAAGGAGAAAATATGCCTAAAAAAACGTATTTTAATTTGGATGAAGATAAAAAATTACGAATATTGAATGCCGCAAAGGAAGAATTTTCAAGGGTTCCCTTGTTAGAAGCTTCAATTAGTAATGTTATAAAACTTGCGGGGATTCCGCGAGGTAGTTTTTATCAGTATTTTGAAAATAAAGAAGATTTATATTTTTACTATTTTGACACGATTAGACAGAACCAGAGCAAGAGATTTGTTGAAGTATTAAAACAAAATCATGGCGATATTGTTTTAACCATGAAAACTTTCTTTTCTGAAACGATTGCGGATACAGTGTCAGGAGAGAATGCGGCTTTTTTTAAAAATGCCTTTGTGAGAATGGATTTTAAAATGAGCAATCGGATGCAACCACATCATCGACCTCATAGTGGGTCGCATCCACATTTCGGTGGTCCATTTCATCAGAACCAAAAACCGGATTTTGATGTGATGAGTGAAATTGATCGTTCTCTATTAACAATTTCATCGGATGAAGAGATTAATTTACTCATGTTTTCGTTGATGAGCCCATTTATGAAGACGATTAATGATTATTTTGCGAAACAAAGAGAAGGTACTGAAATTTCGGTTGAAGAGTTGCAAAAAGAATATGAAACAATGGCGAACTGGGTAGCCATTGGGGTTACGAAAAGAAAGGGGGAGAACTAAATGATAAAAATAATGAAAAATCGTGTTAATAGTTGGGCGATTATAGGTGCATTTGTCTTTATGATTGTTCAAGTTATCTGTGATTTATATTTACCAACATTAACATCTGACATGATTAACAAAGGTGTTGCGCAAGGTAATGTTTCTTATATCTGGCAGGTTGGTTACATCATGTTAGGTGTTGCAGCAGTTGGTATTGTGGCGGCAGTTGGAAATGTTTTTATAGCATCACGATTAGCGCAAAAGTTAGGTCATAGTTTGAGAAGTAATATTTACGAAAAGGTACTTCATTTCTCAAGTTACGAGTTTGATCAAATTGGTAATTCCAGTTTGATCACAAGAACATCGACTGATGTTCTACAAATTCAAAATGTAACAGTGATGATGTTAAGAATGATGATTCAAGCACCAATTATGTTAATTGGTGCGAGCATTCTGGCATACAATAAACAAAAAGAATTAACGGTTATCTTCTTGGTGGCTGTTCCAATTTTGATTATTGTGATCGCGGCGGTTATGACCTTCGCGGTGCCATTATTTAAGACATTACAAAAAAGAATTGATCATATTAACCTTGTTTTCCGAGAAGGATTAACGGGTGTCCGGGTAATTCGAGCCTTCAATCAGGATGGTTATGAACAAGATCGGTTTGACGGTGTGAATAAAGAATATACAGATAATGCCCGTACAGTATTTTCAATTACGGCATTAATGTCACCCATGATGACCCTAGTTCTAAGTGCAACCAATATCGCAATTATTTGGTATGGGGGACATTTGATTGGTGATATGTCGATGCAAGTGGGTAATTTAGTGGCATTCATGACTTATGCAATGCAAATCTTATCAAGTTTTATGATGTTATCGATGGTCTTTGTTATGTTGCCACGTGCTCAGGCAGCTGCAGCGCGTATTAATGAAGTTCTAGATAAAAATGATTCAATTGAAGATAGACCAGGCGCAGTTACAATTGATCGTAGTCAATTAGGTGAGAGCCAATTGTCATTTAGTCAAGTTAACTTCCGATATGTAGGTGCTGAAAAAGCAGCGCTAACGGATATTAACTTCGAGGCAAAAGCTGGTCAAACGATTGCTATTATTGGTGGAACGGGTTCTGGAAAGTCAACGTTAATTAATTTAATTCCGCGTCTCTTTGATGTTGAATCAGGGGACATCAAAATTGATGGTAAATCAATTTACGAATTGACGCAGGCAAGTTTGCATGATCAAATTTCACTTGTTCAACAAAAAACGGTTCTCTTTAAAGGAACCATCCGCAGCAATTTACAATTCGGTAACGAAAATGCGACTGATGATGAAATGTGGCATGCACTTGAAATTGCGCAAGCTAAATCATTTGTTGAAGAATCAACGGATGGATTGGACGGAATAGTTGAACAAGATGGGGATAACTTCTCGGGAGGGCAGAAACAACGACTTGCCATTGCCCGATCATTGGTGAAAAAAGCTTCAGTTTACTTGTTTGATGATTCATTTTCAGCACTTGATTTTAAAACGGATGCTAAGTTACGTGGCTCGCTTAAAACGGATGAAAATGTTAAAGACAGTGTTGTTTTGGTTGTTGCGCAACGGATTTCTAGTGTGACCGGTGCCGATTTAATTTTGGTTATTGATGGCGGTAAGATTGTAGGTAAAGGAACACATGAAGAGTTGAAGGCTACGAATAAAACCTATCAAGAAATTATGCAATCACAAATTAGAGAGGGGGATGCAGAATAATGGCAGATAATAATGGAGCAGGACGCTCAGCTACACCACCAATGCGTGGTGGACGTGGCGGTGGACCCGGCGGTAATATCGGACGGCCCGTTGAAAAGCCTAAGAATTTTTGGAAAACAATTGGACGCTTGGCGAAGTACATGTCACCTTGGTTACTTTTAATAGGGATTGTATTAGTTTTAGCCATTATTTCTGTTATCTTCCAAGCCGTTTCACCTAAAATATTAGGGCAAGCGACGACAGAAATTTTCTCTGGCGTGACTAAAGGATTTACTCAAATTAAGCAGGGTCAAAAAGTAACCTCTTTGCCAATTGACTTTAATGCGATTAAAAATATTTTATTCACAGTTGGTGCGATGTATGTTGCGTCCGCCTTATTCAGTTTCATTCAACAACTGATTATGACGAATATTTCTCAAAAGACAGTTTATGCACTACGTAAAGATATCAAAGCGAAAATGGAACGTGTCCCAATTTCTTACTATGATACACATCCCAACGGTGATATTATGTCGCGTGCTGTAAATGATGTGGATAATATTTCTGGTACGTTGCAACAAAGTTTTACCCAGTTAGTGACGAGTATAGTGACATTTGTCAGTGTACTTTATATGATGTTCTCAATTAGTTGGGAATTAACTTTGATTGCTTTAATTATCGTACCTTTAAGTTTGGGTGTCGTATCACTGATTGCGCCACGTTCTCAAAAATTCTTTGCAGGTCAACAAAAGAGTTTAGGCCTTTTAAATAATCAAGTTGAAGAAACTTATGCAGGCCATACCGTTGTTAAAACTTTTAACAAAGAAGAAAAAAACATTGAGATTTTTGAGAAACAAAATAGTGATTATTATAAAGATTCATGGAAGGCACAATTTATCTCAGGATTAATCATGCCAGCAATGAACTTTATTAAAAATATAGGCTACGTTTTTGTTGCGGTTGTTGGGGGAATTAAAGTTTCACAGGGAACAATCACGTTAGGTAATGTTCAAGCATTCCTACAATATGTGAACCAGTTCTCACAACCAATTACCCAGATCGCCAATTTATCTAACACGATTCAAGCAACAGTTGCCTCAGCGGAACGAATTTTTGAAGTATTGGATGAAGAAGAATTGAAGGATGAAAGTAACGATAATGCGGCTGTTCCTGATAACGGTAATAAAATTTCCTTTGAGCATGTCCAATTCGGCTATGCAGATAAGAAACTGTTAATGACTGATTATAATTTGGACGTCAAAGAAGGACAAAAAGTTGCAATTGTTGGGCCGACTGGTGCAGGTAAGACCACGATTATTAACCTAATCGAACGATTCTATGATGTTTCATCAGGCTCAATTCGTCTTAATGGTGTCGACACCAAAAATCTAAAACGTGAAGAGCTCCGAAAATCAATCTCGATGGTTCTTCAAGATACTTGGTTATTTACCGGAACAATTATGGAAAATATTCAATATGGTCGTAAAGATGCAACGGATGAAGAAGTGTATGCTGCTGCAAAAGCGGCTCACGTTGATACATTCGTTCGCCAGTTACCAGATGGCTATCAAACTGTCTTGAACGAAGATGCTTCGAATATTTCACAGGGACAACGTCAATTATTGACTATAGCCCGTGCATTCTTAGCTGATCCTGAAATCTTAATTTTGGATGAAGCAACGAGTTCTGTTGATACGCGAACGGAAGTCTTAATTCAAAAGGCAATGGATACCTTATTAGATAACCGAACAAGTTTTGTTGTCGCTCATCGTTTATCAACGATTCGTGATGCGGATAACATTATTGTAATGGATAATGGTTCGATAATTGAAACCGGTAATCATGATGCATTGATTGCTAAAAATGGCTTCTACGCTGATTTGTATAATAGTCAATTTACAAATGGCACTATCTAAATAAGATAACGGGTATGATTTTAACAATTGTTGAATTCATGGTCGTTATTTTTTGTTCTGAAATTAGCCAAGTATGTGGACAGCTCAATCTTAGATTACTCTATCACCAATTTAGCGTATAATAAAAAAGACTCTAAAATAGTAGATGATTATTTAGAAAATGAGGTTTAATCATAATGAAGCAATCACAAATTAGAAATTTTTCAATTATTGCCCATATTGATCATGGTAAATCAACTTTAGCCGATCGAATTATGGAAGAAACACAAACGGTAAGTGAACGTGAAATGTCGAGCCAATTATTAGATTCGATGGCTGTTGAACAAGAACATGGAATTACTGTTAAATCGAGAACTGTTCGGAGTTATTACACCGCAAATAATGGTGAAACCTTTGAATACAATTTTATTGATACACCAGGACATGTGGACTTTTCTTATGAAGTTTCGAAAAGTTTGGCTGCCAGTGATGGGGCCATTTTATTAGTGGATGCCACTCAGGGTGTTCAAGCACAAACGGTTGCGAATTACCGTTTGGCTAAAGAAAATAACTTGAAAATTATTCCTGTTATCAATAAGATTGACCATCCAAATGCGGACGTGGAAGAAACTAAAATTCAATTAATGGAATTAGCCGATGTCGATGAAGATGAAATGTTATTAATTTCTGCAAAAACGGGAATTGGTGTTGATTTAGTCTTAGAAGCAATTAAAGACCGTATCCCAGAGCCAGTCGGAGATATTGAAGCGCCGCTTAAGGCCTTAGTTTTTGATTCGCATTTTGATGCATTCAAAGGAATCGTTGCTTATATTCGGGTTTTTGATGGTGAGTTCAAGGCTAATAACTTACTCCGATTTATGCAACAAACGACTGATTTTCAAGTTGTTGAGGCAGGAATATTTAAACCAGATATGGTTGCTGTGGATAGTTTGCATGCTGGGGATGTTGGTTACGTTATCACCGGATTAAAAGATCCTCAATTGGTTAAAATTGGGGATACGTTGACGTCTCAAAATCACCCAACACCGGAAGCACTTCCCGGATATAAAGAGTCAGAATCAATGGTTTTTGCTGGATTTTACCCCAAGGATAATAATTATAAAGAATTAAAATCGGCTATTCAAAAATTAGCTTTAAACGATTCGTCATTCCATTACAAGGAAGAAAAATCGGATGCTTTGGGCTTAGGCTTTAGATGTGGATTTTTAGGGATGCTGCATTTAAGCATCATTCGTGAACGTCTTGAAAAAGAATATCAATTAGGCGTCTTAACAACGACACCTAACGTTACGTATCATGTTATTTTGAAAAATGGCAAAGAAGTTATCGTTGATAACCCTGTTCAATTTCCTGATTTTTCTGAGATTGGTCATGTTGAGGAACCATTCTTGGATGTCCATATGACTGTTCCAGACGAACAAGTTGGCGATATTATGAAATTAGCCGAAAAACGTAAGGGGATTTTCCAAGATATGGCTTATAATTCAGGTCAAACTGAGTTGAATTATGCGCTACCTTCATCTGAAATTGCTTACGATTTCTTTAATCAATTAAAATCACTATCACATGGTTATGCAACGATGGAAACCCAGTTCAAAGGCTACCAAACGGCCGATGTTGTTAAAATGGATGTCTTAGTTAATTACGCAACGGTTGATGCTTTAGGATTTGTGGTCCATAGACAAGATGCCGTTGAGATTGGTCAAAAATTAGTAGAACAATTAAAATATGCAATTCCACGTAAATTATTTCCAATGCCAGTTCAAGCGGTTGTTGAAAACAAGGCAATTGCGCGTGCGAATGTTCCACCACTTCGAAAGAGTGCAACAACAGGTAGCGATAAAAAGAATGCGGCTAAACAGGATATGCTACGCCGTCAAAGTGCTAATAAACGTTTAGGATCTAAGGCTGAAATGGACTTACCACAAGAAGTATTTAATGCCATTTTAGAAGTTAATAACGATAATTAGTCTTTAGAAAGAAGGAACACAATGGGAGTTTTAGAAGTACGTCAACTTTCCCATCAATTTGCGGATAAACAACTGTATGAAGACGCTCATTTCGAATTGAATACAGAAGACCACATGGGTATTATTGGCCAAAATGGTGCCGGTAAAAGTACGTTAATTAAAATTATCACGGGGCAAGAATTACCCGATGAAGGCGAAATTAAGTGGAAGAAAAGTGCCACAATTGGGTATTTAGATCAATATGCTGAGGTAGCTGAAGGTATTACCGTGATTGAATTTTTGAAAACGGCATTTCAACGATTGTACGATATCAGCGATAAACAAACGCAGGCGTATACTGATTATGCTGAAAATTTGGATGAGAAGTTGTTGGAAAAAGCCGGTCGTTATCAAGAAGAGCTTGAGGCTAAGAATTTCTATGATATCGATACTGAGATCGATCGTGTTAGAACGGGTCTAGGACTGGATGCAATTGAAAAAGACCATCAAGTTAGTGAGTTAAGCGGTGGCCAACGTTCAAAAATTATTTTAGCTAAGTTACTATTGGAGAATCCTGAAGTTATCTTATTGGATGAACCAACTAATTATTTAGATACGGAACATATCGATTGGTTAACTGATTATTTGAATCAATTTGAAGGCTGTTTTATGGTTATTTCCCATGATTTTGAATTTTTACAAAATGTGACGAATACGATTATCGATGTTGCATTTGGAAAAATCACAAAATATCGTGGTAATTTTAAAGCAGCGATTAAGCAAAAAGAAGCAAAAAAAGAAGCTCAATTGAAAGCCTTCCAGAAACAACGTCTTCAAATTGAAAAAGATGAAGCTTATATCCGTAAAAATAAAGCCGGAACTCGTGCCACGATGGCTAAGTCCAGACAGAAACGTTTGGATAAAATTGAACGCGTCACGCCACCAAGTGATATCGTAAAAGGTAAATTTGATTTTCCTTATTTAGATACTGGATCTGCGTCGACGTTGGCTGTTAAAAATCTGTCTGTTGGTTATAAAACACCGTTGTTATCACCGGTAACCTTTTCACTGTCACATCAAGAAAAGGTTGTCTTGAAAGGATTCAATGGGATTGGTAAATCAACTATGATTAAGTCAATACTGAAGTTAATCCCAACATTTGGTGGGACGGCAGAATTTTCTGATTCTGTTGTCGTAAATTATTTTGATCAAGATTTAATTTGGGATAATAAAGAAATGACCCCATTACAAATTATTCAAGATGAATACCCTGATTTGGAACCTAAAACGATTCGTCGTCGTTTAGCTAAATCAGGTATTAACGCTGCTAATACTATGAAACCAATTGGTATTCTAAGCGGTGGGGAACAAATGAAAGTGAAGTTAAGTTTGGTTGAATTAAAACCAAGTAACTTTTTGATTTTGGATGAACCTACTAATCATTTGGATGATGACACGAAAGATGCATTACAAAGGGCAGTTCGACGATTCCCCGGTAATGTTTTATTGGTTAGTCATGAATCTCCATTTTATGAATCTTGGATTGATAAAGTATTTGATGTTGAAGCAATTAGAATTCAAAAATAATAATAAATGGCCTTAAGATTAAGTCTTAAGGTTATTTTTTTGTACAAAAAAAGCACCAACCGAAGTTGATGCTTCTTGATATGGTACTTACCGAAGTAAATAGATTGTATGAATTCCACAAAACAGTGACAATCAGACATACCTACAATGCGGTAGGTAAAAAATGCCCCATCTTCGAACTAATCACTAGCCGCCGCAGCGGAACAACCGAAGTTGTCTGATTTTACTCGACTCATCGCATGTATTCAGTGTAACACGATACGAGTGTTTCGTATAGCGTTTATTTACCCCAAAGGAATTGAATGACTGCCTGATCAACTTTGTCATTACTATGGAGCTTACTATGTTGAGCATTTTCACCAGTAATTTTTAGCTCTTTGTACGATTTTACTTGGTCTTTTAAAAGGTAACTCATCGAACGTGCAGAGACAATGCTGACGGCAGTATCTGAATTAGAACCATCGTCGATATCACCGTAAATGACAAAGACATTTGTGTTAGATGGGAATTTTTTCCGGTTCTCATAATAACTTTGGTAGTTCTCCGATTTTGATTTAGGTTCACCATTTTTTAAGAGAACATTTTTGTTAGCTTCTTCATTCATACCAAGAACACCATTAATTGGAACAGCGATTGGCACAAAGTTATTTAACTTGGGATCTGATTCTTTTCTAACAGATTCAGCCCAGTAGACTGCGGACGAACCACCCATAGAATGGGCAACAATATTAACAGCCTTAATTTTATATGATTTTTGTAAATGAGTTACAATTTTTCCAATCCATTCACCTTCTTCAGGTATCTGAGCATTGCTGCGTTTGAAGACGACTTGAATAATGGGATTTTTTACGGATTCCTGCCAGTCACCGGAGTAAGTGACGTCACCCGTTGAAGAGACAATTGCCGTTAGAACTTTTTGCGCCTTGTCTGATTTTTCAGCGGCGGCTATCATAGCATTGGTAGAATTGGCTGACCCACCATAACCGTGGACGTACAAGGTTGGTACTTGATTTGTAGCTTTCGTTGAAACGGTAACGACATTTTTTGATGGGGTCTTGTTCAATAAAAAGAGTCCAGTGCCTAATCCTAATATTAGTAAGATAGTAATTAATATGCCATATTTTTTCATTAATAATCTCCCCCTGTTGTAAGTAATTTACTTCATTATAGGTCAACGATTCTTGTCGTACAAATTTAGAGCCAGTTATGGTAAGCTATATGCGAAGATACTTAAGAAAGCCGAGGTTTAATAATATGTTTACGGTGAAATCAACTAGAGATTTAGATAGTCAAATATACAAGGATGCTCTAACAATCAGGAAAATCGTTTTTGTTGGCGAACAAAATGTCCCAATCGAGTTAGAAATCGAAAATGAGGCAGAGGCAATTCATTTTGTAGGCTACAAAGATGATAAAGCTGTTGTCACGGCACGCACAATAGTCGAAGATTCCGAAACATGGCATATTCAACGTGTGGCAACTATTAAAGACGTTCGCGGTCAGCACTTGGCAACAGATATATTGATGTTTATCGAAGGGTTTGCAACCGTTTATGACATTAAATACCTAACGTTAGGCGCGCAAGATCAAGCACAAAATTTTTATAAAAAATTGGGTTATGAGATTGAGGGAGAAGGATTTATGGATGCCGGAATCCCGCATCACACAATGGTTAAAACGATTGAAGGAGCTTAAATGGCAAAAGAAACTGCATTTTCTAAATTGTTAACGGATGAACGTTATGCGTTTGCGATCGAACTCGGAAACAAGTATCACAAAGATGCTAGTCAAATATTATTTACCTATCTAAAATTTATGGCGGACGGAACACAAAATCAATCAAAGTCATTGCAGAAAAGTTTGCCAGAAATTGATAAGAAGTTTCAAACGTATCTAGAAAGCTAGAGATGGAAGGTATGGACAGTGAATAACAACCCATTAACAAATCTTATGAAACAAGATAGATTGATTGTCGGTATTAGTGAAATTAGTAAAATGACGGGCGTTTCAACACGACAATTACGCTATTGGGAACAAAAAGGATACATTGAAAGTATTGCAGATGATAGTGCAAAAGCCCGTGAGTACCGCCTGGATATGGTTATAAAAGTGAGTCTCATAAAATCAGAATTAGACGAAGGGTATACATTGGTTGCGGCAATTGAACGCGTTAATGGAAAAATGGCTATTTTTAAACAATTTAAACATTTTATAATTGACCGTGTTTCGGATGTTGGTAAACAAGGTAATAAAACCGTGTTTGATATGGGTTATTTTGATCAGACTGAGAAGCAACGTTTGTTTGCAGTTATTGATGAAGATGGGACTCATTTTGAACTTAGAGACGTATAAAAAAAGAATTTTAAAATAAATGAACAAAACACTTGCAACCGTTTTCATTTGTGTTATACTTTATTTGTAGCAAGGAAAGCTATCGAAATCCCTGAACAAAATAAAACTGAAGTCACTTTTTTAAACTCACTTAATGGTTTTTAAAAACGGAGTTAGTTGGACGATGTTTAGTGCTGAAGATAGTTGAAAAATGTAACACAAGTTATTGACGTTGAGAGACGTCGAGCAAGGCGTATTAAAACGGTGCCGGTCTTGAGCATTAAAAAGCAAATCAAGACACATCAAGTTAGATGATGTTTACTCCGATAGTTTAGAATTTTGGTATTAGCGACGTCGTGAGACGTCGAACGAGGTTTTAAAACGGTGCTAGTCTTGAGCGCTAAAAAGCAAATCAGGACACATCAATTAAGATGGTGTTTCAAATTTACAATGTACGGCAAGTCATTGACGTTGAGAGACGTCGGGTAAGGCGTATTAAAACGGTGCTGGTCTTGAGCGCTAAAAAGCAAATCAGGACACATCAATTAAGATGATGGTTTAAATTTACAATGTACGGCAAGTCATTGACGTTGAGAGACGTCGGGTAAGGCGTATTAAAACGGTGCCGGTCTTGAGCATTAAAAAGCAAATCAAGATATCGAAGTTTGATGATTCAAGTTTTAGTAGAACGAATAATCGGATTCACAGGTATTTGGTCTTGAAGAAACGTTTGAACTCGAATGGATAGACAAATCGCTCAAAGGGCGTCATTCGAAATTGTATGATTAATGCATGTAAAAGCGACTTCATAGAACTAGATAAGTATAAAGATATAGAGGCGAAACATATTAACAATCAAGCAAAATCGACTCTCGGTAACACGGGTTTCGGCTTTCCTACTACAAAAAGATAGGATTCGAGACATTTCTTAAAAAGAATGCTCGAATCCTATTTTAATGCAAAAAAATGGAAATCATAAAAATGACAAATATAAATATCACGATAATTGAAGAAGTTGACTTAATACCTAATATGTTTTTATCAATAAAGTATATTGATAAGAGTGTTACGTTTGTAAGAAGTTAATTGAATACAGATGAAATGAATGTATTTAAAATGGATCAAAAAATGCTTTCGGATTTACTTAAGTTACTCCTGGATACAATTGGATTGGGAGCGAAAAAGATATCGCTGATGACGGTAATGAGATTTATGTGGGCGGTAAAGATTATTTTATTATCTAGATGATGAAGGCTCTGCACAGCTATTGTTGAGGATAGGGCCTTTATTGTATTTAAATACTGACAAAAAAGGAGGGCGTAATGGATTTTGAGAGTTTAAAACAAATATTATTGGAAGAAGATAATGTAGAACGTGAACAACGAATTGAAGGACATAATATAAATGATCAAAATCTTCCATTTGAAAAGGTTAAAATCCCTAAAATGCCAGAGGGTGATTTTTTTTCTGATGGGAATATTTACATAAACAAGCATCATCGTTATTCGGCAATGCCAGACCATACTCATGAATTTGTTGAATTGAATTACATGCTTTCGGGCAGTTGCACACAGTATGTAGACGGTAAAAAGATTGAACTAAAAGAAAGAGAAATTTTATTAATGGACAAAGATATTGTCCAGAGTATTGATGAACTTGGAGAAAATGATATATTAATTAATATATTAATTAAAGATGATTCGATTACAACGGCAATTATTGTTAACCTGGCAAAATCTAAAGGAGTCGTCAATGAATTTTTGTTGAACGCCTCTAGCGAATATCGAAATCATGATTCTTTTCTTTATTTTCGATGTGCGAATAAAGTTGAAGTTCAAGAAGCAATGAGCCGAATGATTATTGAATATTACTCAAAGGATAATTATTATATGAGAGCGATGAACTTGTTGTTATCACTCCTTTTAATTAATTTGAGCCGTGTTGTCGAAGAAGATAGTTTAGAAAAGCATCAAGAAAGTGACGATAACATATTAGAGATTTTACGATACATCGAAAGTCATTACACTGAGCTTAATTTAAATGGATTATCTAGTAAATTTGGATACAATCCAAATTATATGAGTGACAAATTAAAACGAGAAACAGGTTATTCATTTAAAAATTTAATTAATAATATGAGATATCAAGCGGTATTATCTTTAATGCGAGAAACGGATAAAACATTTTCGGATATATCATATGAAATTGGGTTTAGTTCCACGCCATCTCTGTACAAACTCATTGCAAAATATACTAATAAAACACCAAAAGAGTTAAAAGAACGGACTATGAGAAAAAAATGAACAAATATGAATAACATGGTTAATTTGTGCTTCAAATTAGTCATGTTATTTTTTTGTCTGTGATTTGGATATCTATAAAGAGCGATTTTGATATATTAACGAGATTGTGAAACGCTTACAATTGTATTTGTTAGTAAATATAATTTAGGAGAGTGAAAAAAATGAGTAATCAAGATAGTATTAGTGCAGCTTCGGCAAAAAAATATTCACCATTAGCAACTGCGGCTGGGATTGGATCAATGCTGGGGTCCGGATGTATTGTTGGACTATCTGCAACAATTCCTGTTTGGCAGAATGGTTTAGATTTATCTGCGGGACAAGTGGGGATTATATCTGGTGGATTGACGTTTGCAATTGCATTCGGGTCATTATTTGCGGGTCAAATTTCAAAGACGTTTGGTCTTATCCGTTCATTTAATTGGTTAAATTTATTTTATGCAATTGGTGCTATTCTCTGTATTTTATCAAATGATTTTGCAATGTTATTGATTGGTGTTATCGTAATGGGATTTGCTTCAGGAGCTGATTTACCAATTAGTTTAACTGTCGTCTCACACGATGCGCCGGACGAAAAGACGTCCGCTAAGTTAATTTCGTCGACTCAAATATTTTGGCAAATTGGTGTGTTTATATCTTATATTTGTTCATTCCTATTATCAGGAATCCAAGGGGTATTGGGCGCTAGAATTGTATTTGTAATATTATTTATTTTTGCCGTTTTTACATGGTTATGGCGAACATTTTCAAGTAAATTTCAAAAATTCCATGATGAAGGGGACAGTCGTCAAAAGGCTAACCAATCAAAAAATACAAATGCTCAAAACGTTTCGTTTAAAAATCTTCTTTTTGGAAAAAATAAAAATAAATTTTTAAGTTTCTTCGCGGCAATTCTTATTTTTTATGTATGTTGGAATTTATTGGCTAATACATGGGGCCAATTCCAAACGTACGCATTAACTAACGCAGGAGCCAGTCAAATGCAAGCAACGGGATTAGGTATTGTATTAAATGTTGTTTCCCTTATAACAACAATTGTCTTCACTTCTGTTGCAGGTGGTAAGTATAGAAATAAAGCATTTTTTATTGGGGCATTAGTCCAATTTGGTGCAATGATGGGTATGGCAATGTTAGGTGGTGGTGCTGGATTTATTGTTTTGGCAATCACTATTGCTTTCTATAACTTTGGTAACCCATTGGCTGGGGAAGCTATCTATAAAGTTTGGACGCAAGAATCATTTCCATCAGAATCGCGTGCTTCACTTCAAGGATTTATTAATGGTTTTTCTCGTATGTGCTGTGGGTTATTTGCATTCATAACACCCTTCCTTGTAGCTCCTAATCGTATTCAAACGTCAATGTACGGATTTGCCGCAATTGTCGCCATTGCAACGATTGCAGGAATATGGATGATGCGTCTTCAAAAAAAATATAACGTAGCACAACAAGATAAATAAATTGGAGGTATGAACAATGGCTTTTACATTTCAAATAAATGATGATGTTGAGTGGAATCATGATGAAACATTATTAAAAAAAGCGGATGACAATATTCCTAGACTAATTAAAACAAGTATTAAATCTACTCAGTTGGTAGATATCGTTGCGGATAAAAATTCAATCAATGGATTTAAGGCAGTTTCAAGTGATAAGAAAATAGAAAATTTAGCTTCTTACAAATTAAAACGAGATGAACGTCTTGTTTTAGATTTGGGTGATCACTATGTAGGTAAATTCTCTATTGATATAAAATCTGTTGGATCGCCAATGGATGCACCTTTATACCTCCATGTGAAATTTGCAGAAGTGGCTGCTGAAATTGAAGCAGATTCAAAAGATTATGATGGGTGGTTATCTAAATCATGGATACAAGAAGAATTTATTCATGTTGACGTTCTTCCTGTTACATTGAAAATGCCTAGAAGGTACAGTTGCCGCTACATTGAACTAGAAGTATTGGATACATCTCCTAAGTGGCAAGCTAGTTTTAGTAACCCTAAGTTCATTGCTGAAAGCAGCGTAACAATGGATGATGTTGAGGAAATACCATTAGAAGATAACGTATTAAAATCAATTTATGATGTCTCTTTAAAAACACTTCAAGATTGCATGCAGACAGTTTTTGAAGATGGTCCAAAGCGAGATCGTCGCTTATGGATAGGTGATTTACGCTTACAGGCACTAGCCAATTATGCAACCTTTGATGATTTGACGTTGGTTAAGAGATGTCTGTACCTCTTTGGTGGGATGACAACTAAAGAGGGGAAAATACCTGCTAATGTATTTACAGCACCAAAACTAACACCTGACGATACTTTCTTGTTTGATTACAGTCTCTTTTTTGCAGTCATTTTGTTTGATTATACTGAACATACGAAGGATAAAGAGGTTTTAGAAGACCTTTATCCAATTGCGAAAAAAGAAATTGATTTGGCATTGAAACAGGTAGATACAAGGGGTCGGTTAGTTACGGATGATGATTGGCCTGCTTTTATCGATTGGTCAAATGACTTCGATAAATCAATTGCGGGGCAAGGCGTTTTAATCTATACCTTAAAACGATTTATTGAATTATCAAAAATGATGGCTGATGAAGATGTTACTAAGTATCAGTTAATTTTAAATAAACTAGAGGATTTTGCTAAGAATACATTGTTTGATTCAGAACGTCATCAATTCATAATCGAAAAAAATCGTGAAATAAATATTGCTAGTCAGGTTTGGATGGTTTTAGCGGAAGTTATGGATGCGGAAGAGAATGCAAAAATTATGAAAGAAACTATTCGAACACTATTTCCGATTACTGGAATTGCAACGCCATACATGTATCATCATGTAACAGAAGCGTTGTTTATTGCGGGATTAGATGAAGATGCCATTCAGTTAATGAAAGATTATTGGGGTGGAATGATTGATATGGGGGCGGACACGTTCTGGGAAGCATTTAAGCCAGAGGATCCTGATTTTTCACCTTATGGAAGTCCAATTATAAGTAGTTACTGTCATGCATGGAGTTGTACGCCTACCTATTTAATAAAAAAATATATTCTAGAAAAATAATTGAATGGAGGAATCACAGATGGGTTTAAAATCGGGTATTAAGATGGAAGTGCCTATATCGAAGTGGCACCAGCGAATAGGATATGGAATCTCTGATTTAGCTTGCAATTTAATCTGGCAAATGATTTCACTATACTTATTATTTTTCTATACGGATATTATGCAACTAAGTGCCGTGGCCATCAGTATTATGTTTATTTTAACAAGATTTTTAGATGGAATTAGTGATTTACTAGTGGGTTATATAATTGATCATACGAATACTCGATGGGGGAAATCACGTCCCTACTTTCTGTTTGGGGCGGTTCCATTCGCCTTATTCGCGTTTTTATGTTTTAATGTGCCTAACATTTCCGATACGGGTAAGTTAATTTATGCGTATGTTACTTATTTTGGATTATCAGTTGCATATACTTTAGTGAACGTTCCAATGGCATCTATTCTACCAAGCTTAACAAAAAGCACGGAAGAGAGAACGGCACTTTCTACGAGTAGAAAATTTTTTGGATTTCTAGGAGCCACAATAGTTAGCTCTTCAGCTTTAACCCTGGTACATGTTTTTGGTCAAGAAAATCAAGCGCTTGGCTTTAAAATTGTCATGGGAATTTTTGGAGTGGTAGGTTGTCTCTTGCTCTTTGCTACATTTTTTAATGTTAGGGAAAACGTAATACAAACGGTTGAAAAAGTATCCCTAAAGAAAATTATTACCTCTTTACGGGATAATAAACCGTGGATTGTTTTTGCAGTAAATATATTATTCATGTGGACAGGGTATTTTTTGCAAATGAGTGCATTGGTTTATTATTATGTCGTGGTTATTCACGATAAGGGGTTATCGATAACTGTGGCCACAATTATGTCGGTAGTTCCAATGATTGCTAATTTTGCGGTACCATTTTTGGCTAAGAGATTGGGCAAGAGAAACCTCTTTGTGTCCGCCTCAATAGTTCAATTGGTTGGATTAATTATCATTCTTTTAGTAAATATAAATTATATTGGTATATTAATAGGAGCTTTCGTTTCCGCGACTGGCTATGGAATAAAAGAAAGCATTTATTTCTCCATGCAGGCAGATCCTGTTGATTACGGGGAGTGGAAGACGGGCATAAATGTCACGGGCTCATTATCTGCAATTAATGGTTTTCTAGGGAAGGTAGCACAAGCCGTTGCTGGCGGAATGGCAGGTGCGTTACTAGCTTGGGGTAATTATGTGCCAGGTCAGACCGAGGGAACACAGACAATCAGTGCCATAAAATTAATGTATTTGTATATTCCCATGATTATGATTATATGTTCCATAGCAACTATGATGTTTTATAATCTGGATAGAATGTATCCCAAAATTAAAAAAGAGTTAGAGAGTCGATATGAAGAAGTTTAAACTCCCACGTTTAGGCATTTTAAATTGAAAGGTTAGGCTATCCTAAGAAATAAGTTACAATTCATCCGTTATTCTGATATAATAAATTTACTATTAAGAAAATGGAAGTGAATTGATTAACTAATGACAAAAAATGAAAGCTCGAATATGACACCTATGAAGGAAGATTATTTAAAAATTATTTTTGAATTAGGCGGTACGCAAAAGAAAATATCGAACAAACAGATTGCGCTTAGTCTGAACATTGCGGCCGGATCAGTTACAGAAATGGTCAACAAACTTGTTAAAGAAGAACTAGTTGAACATACGCCATACGCGGGGATTTCATTAACGAAACCTGGGATATTATTGGCCGAAGATTTAGTGCGTAAGCACCGTTTGTGGGAGTGTTTCTTAGTTTATAAGTTAAACTACAAATTACAAGATGTTGATGGTGAATCAGAATTACTTGAACATGTGACAAGTGAATATTTACTTGATCATTTAAATGAGTTCTTGGGTTATCCAACGCATTGTCCACTGGGTTATCCAACGCATTGTCCACATGGTGGTGTTATTCCTGATAAGGAAGGCAACTATGAGGAAGATAGCCATTTAGTTTTAGAAGCGGTTGAAGATGGAACTAAAGTTAATATTGAACGTTTCATCGATAATCATGATTTGCTAACTTACTTAGATGACCTAGAATTACACATTGGCGATAAATTAACAGTTGTTTCGCATGCGCCTTTTGAAGGGCCGGTTGAAATCAAGCTAGAAAATACTGGCGAGGTTAGAAATATCAGTTATAAAGCTGCTCATTATATTTTTGTTAAGTAAGCTTATAATAAAAAAATTGAATTAAAAGTCATAGAGGTTGTTGATATCAAATTGATATCAGCGGCCTTTTTTTATTGAATTAAAAAAATTTAATAGTCGGTAAAATGATTTAAGGTTAACCTAAACTTTTTGTTTACAATGTATAAAGTTTGAGTATAATAAGGAATTGAGAAAGAAAAGAATTAAAGGAGTGGTGAAAAATGTCGAAAGAAGTGCAAGAACCAAAAATGGCTACCATAACAAAGAGTGCTAGTTTAGAAGAAGTAAATGGATCAGTCGAAGTTCCAAAAAGTGCCGGTTTTTTACGGACCTTATGGGCATTTAGTGGGCCGGGTGCGTTAGTAGCCGTTGGTTATATGGATCCGGGTAATTGGATTACATCAATCATCGGTGGGGCTCAATACCGTTACTTACTATTGTCAGTCGTTATTTTCTCTGGACTTATCGCCATGTTAATGCAATATATGGCCGCTAAGTTAGGGGTCGTTACAAGAATGGATTTGGCACAAGCAATCCGTGATCATACCAACAAACCGGTTGGGTTCCTTTTATGGATCATGACAGAATTAGCAATTATGGCAACAGATATTGCCGAAGTAATTGGTGGGGCGATTGCCTTGCAATTACTTTTCGGAATTCCATTAACAATGGGCGTTATGATTACCATCTTAGATGTTTTCTTACTATTATTGTTAACAAAATTAGGATTTAGAACAATTGAAGCAATTGTTGCGACATTGATTGCATCAATTTTAATTATTTTCCTTTACTTGGTTGCTTTATCAAAACCAAGTTTAGCAGGTATCATGGGTGGTATCTTACCAAGAGCATCAATCGTTATGAACCATGATCAATTAACATTAGCTTTAGGTATCATTGGTGCAACGGTTATGCCACATAACTTGTACCTCCATTCTTCAATCGCTCAAACACGTCAATATGATTCAAGTGACGAAGAAGAAGTTGCAAAGGTTGTGCGTTTTACAACTTGGGATTCAAATATTCAATTATTTGGTGCAACAATCGTTAACAGTTTACTTTTACTTTTGGGAGCTGCTTTGTTCTTCGGGCATGCAGACCAACTTCAAGCGTTCGGTGATTTATACCGAGCATTAAGTGATAATACGATTGCTAAAGGGATTGCATCACCCGTACTGTCAACACTGTTTGCTGTAGCCTTATTGGCTTCAGGACAGAATGCGACGATTACCGGAACCTTAACTGGTCAGATTATCATGGAAGGTTTTATACATTTAAAAATGCCATTATGGGCGCGTCGATTGGTAACACGTATAATCGCAGTAATTCCCGTTATGGTCGCCGCAATTATTTGGGGTGGTACTGAAGGTGTCCTAGATAACCTGCTTGTGTATTCACAAGTATTCTTATCCGTCGCTTTGCCATTCACAATGATTCCATTAATCTGGTTCACCTCTTCAAAGAAATACATGGGTGAACGATTTGTTAATCCACTATGGGTATCAATTATTGGTTGGGCTGCCGCAATCGGTTTAACAATTTTAAATATTCAATTAGTTTTCGATTTAGTTATTCAATTTTTCGAAGAAATTTTATAGAATGGGGAGAAAAATCACATGAAAAAAAGTTTTGAATTACCAAAGCATAAGAACATTCTTGTTGGGGTCGATAATTCGGCTGATGCACAGTTAGCATTCTTAAATGCGGTTAGTCATGCTTTAGATGATGATTCTCTGCTACACATTGTTACAGTTCTAGAGTCAGATGACTTGAACGTTTTCCAAGTTTTAACAAAAGATACGTTAGCTGAAAAACGCTTGAAGGTTGAAAAACAACTTCAAGAATACAAACAAAGTGCATTAGATGCAGGTGTTAAGGAAGTCCATATTGTTCTTGCCGAGGGTGAACCCGGAGAAACAATTGTTAAGGATGTTATTCCTGATGTGAAACCTGATTTAGTTGTTGTTGGATCAGTGGTAACCAAGGGATTTGGTAAATATTTAGGTAGTCAGGCAGCATACGTAGCTAAGTACGCACCAGTTTCAGTAATGGTTGTTCGTTAATAGAAATAAGTTATACAAAATGATTAAATCTACTAAAGATTTAGTCATTTTTATTTGGGAAACGTTTACTTGTTTATTTATATATAAGGTTTATGTTATGCTTTTATGTATAACAAAATTAGGAGTAAAGTGATGATATCAAATTATATTTCAATGTTAAAAGATGAGTTTAAAGGGTATAACTTGGCCAAGTTGGCTAAGGATTTAATGGCAGGATTAACGGTTGCAGCGGTTGCAATCCCATTAGCTTTAGCTTTTGGTGTATCAAGTGGTGCAACAGCTGCTGCGGGTTTGATAACAGCAATTGTAGCCGGTATTCTGATCAGTACGTTATCAGGCGCCTATTATCAGATATCTGGGCCAACTGGTGCAATGGCTGCTGTATTAATGGGTGTAATTGCGCAGTATGGACTAAAAGGGGTTTTTATTGCCACTTTAATTGCGGGTATTATTTTATTATTAGCCGGTATTTTTAAATTAGGGGTTCTAACAACATTTATTCCGGCGCCTGTTATTACGGGTTTTACATCGGGTATTTCAATTATTATTGCGTTCGGTCAATTAGATAATTTTTTTGGAACGCATTCAACCGGAGGCAGTTTAATTGAGAAGATTGGGAGTTATTCTAGTCTTGGATTCCAGCCTAAACTGGCGACAACTTTGATGGCAGTTTTAGTCGTCATCGCGTTATTCATTTTTCCGAAAAAATGGAATAAGGTGGTACCTGCTTCTTTAATCGCAATTATTGTGACGACTGCCATTACGATGGTATTCAAGTTAGATGTTGCGACTGTTGGTAAAATTCCGACGAGTGTTATTAGTGGGGATCGATTACAACTGGGATCATTAGATCTTCAGACTGTTAAAAATTTAATTGTTCCTGGAGCAAGTATTGCTTTATTAGGGATGATTGAAAGTTTATTGTGTGGTGCTTCAGCCGGTCGTATGACTGGTAAGGCATTAGATAGTAACCAAGAATTAATTGCCCAAGGTATTGGAAATATGATTCTACCGTTCTTTGGTGGAATTCCAGCTACAGCTGCAATTGCAAGGACAAGCGTGGCAATTAAATCGGGTGCACAAACACGGTTAACCGGTATTTTTCATGCACTTGCATTATTAGTTTCAATGCTTTTATTGGCGCCAATTATGGCACAGATTCCTTTGGCTGCGTTGGCCGGGGTTTTAGTTGTAACTTCATGGCGCATGAATGAGTGGTCAGCCATTAAATATCTTTTTAAAAATAAATTTAAAAGCGCCCTAATTTTATTTTTCCTAACGTTGGTTAGTACGGTTATCTTTGATTTAAGTACGGCCATTATGATGGGCGTAATGGTCGGAATCGTTATCTTTGTGGCTAAGAGTTCTATTTTGGATGTTGTGGTTGAAGACGTTGACTTAAGTAAAGTTGAAACGGCACAAGAAGGATTGAAGGCTGACTGGGCTGTTGTTTATATCACTGGACCGTTATTCTTTATGTCCGCAGACCGTTTGGATAAGGCATTGCAACCACTTCACGAACGAGATTTAGTTATCTTCTCGTTACGTGGGGTACCCTCAATTGATAATACAGCAATGGCCGTCATTCAAGATTTTTACCAGGATGCTCAGAAAAAAAATCACGAAGTCATCTTTTCTTCTGTTCAACCAAACGTGATGAAAATGTTTGAACGATCAGGATTTGAAGAGACGGCAGGAAAAGATGCGTTCTATTTCTCAGTTGATCGTGTTCTAAAAGAAATTCTATAAAATATAGATTGATTGACAAGAATATTTCGGCATGTTAAGATTCATTCAACTTAATAAATGAAGTTAACACAAAAGTAGTTCTTTATCTGGGAGTCAGAAAGTTGGTGGGTGATGCGAACCAATCAGGATAAACGGACCAAATACGTTAACGTTATTTAAATACCGGATAAATATCTAGAACCGTTATCATCTAGTGAGTGAGAATTTGTGTTCTCAATTAAACTGGGTGGTACCACGGCTAGAGTCGTCCCTGATACAATATTTAATATTGTGTCAGGGACTTTTTTTGTCCAGAAAAGGGGTAATAAAAATGCAAAATATAAATTGGAGTAAGGTTCGATATCAAATTTTTCATGATAAATACTAGAACCGACTAAAAAATAGGAGTGTTTACTAATGAAAAATAAATTATCATTTACAGAAGCAGCAAGTGTTTTGATGGGTATGTTAATTATTATGGGATTTGGCGTTATCAAGTTTGGATTATCACCACAAACGCCAGTAATGTTGGTCATCGGCTTATTGATATTATGGGCTAGAATACGTCATTTTTCGTGGGAAGAAGTTCACGCGGGTATTAAGGACGGAATGAGTACCGGATTAATCCCCATCTTTATTTTTATCCTGATTGGGTCATTAATCGCAACTTGGATTGCGGCAGGAATTATTCCAACCTTAATGATTTGGGGCTTTAACTTAATTAGTGTTAAATTTTTTGTTCCATCGGTCTTTGTAGTCTGTGCAATTATTGGACTATCGATAGGAAGTGCATTTACCTTGATTTCAACTGTTGGGATTGCATTGTTTGGGATGGGAATGACAATGGGTGTTAACCCCGCATTAGTTGCAGGGGCAATCATCTCAGGTGCTATCTTTGGAGATAAGATGTCACCTTTATCTGATTCAACGAACTTAGCTGCGGCTATTGGGGAGTCTGATTTGTTTAAACACATTAAAAATATGATGTGGACAACAATTCCTGCTTTTGTGGTCTCTTTGATTCTATACTTCATACTCGGAAGTGGTAGTTCGGAAGCCAATATGGACAAGATTAGTCAAACGATTTCAATCTTATCTAGCCACTTCTCAATTACGGCATGGGCCGCGTTACCAATTATTTTAATGTTTGTCTGCGCATGGTTAAAAATCCCAGCGATTCCAACGTTATTTATCAACATTGGTGTATCGTTAGTGATGTTATTTATTCAAAAACCACATACGAGCTTGCAAAGTATTGCCGCATTAATTCAATCAGGTTTTGTTTCTAAAACAGGTAATGCGAATGTGGATATGTTGTTAACTAGAGGTGGTGTTTCAAGTATGATGGGGACTGTTTCATTAATTATCTTAACGTTAACTTTAGGTGGGTTATTGATGAACTTTAATATCATCCAAGTTGTTATGGAACCTTTAGTTAAACGGTTGAACTCATCGGGTAAATTAATCACGGCAACTATATTTGCCGGAATTGGGGTTAATTTATTCGTTGGGGAACAATACCTATCAGTTATCTTACCCGGGAAGGCATTTAAACCCGCTTTTGATAAGTCTAAATTAGATAACTTGGCATTGAGTCGCGCACTTGAAGATGGTGGGACAGTAATCAATTACTTGATTCCTTGGGGTGTTGCCGGCGCATTTGCGGCAAGTACGCTTGGTGTTCCAACGTTAGATTACCTACCATTTGTCTTCTTTAGTTTATTATCTCCAGTTTTTTCAATTATCAGTGGCTGGACGGGCATTGGTTTGAAAGAAAAGAAAGCTTAAACTAAAAACGAGCGATATCGAATATAAAAATTCGGTATCGCTCGTTTTTAGTTATTTTTCATTTTTATTGAGCTTGATTAAGTACATAGTCATAAAGATAGCAATTAAAACCATTACCGTTCCGAAAAGTGGTGTCATCCCTAAACTAAGCTTAGAAACAACTTGTCCACCAATTAAGGATCCCAATGTAATACCAACATTGAACGCAGAAATATTTAGCGATGATGCTAGCGTAATATCTTTAGGTGTATATTTTTCAGCTAATTGAACAATATATAACTGTAGACCGGGAACGTTCATAAAGGCGAAAAGACCCAATGCCATAACCGTTAATAAACCTAAAATTGATAGTTTTGAAGTGAAGAAAAGAATGAATAATACAATCGCAAGACCAATAAACATTTTTAATAGGGCTTGAAGGGGATTGTGGTTTGCTAGACGCCCACCAATTGTATTTCCAAGGGCAACCATCAATCCATAGACAATTAAGATAATAACGACGGCGCTCTCACTGTAACCCATTGATGTTTGTAGAAGTGGCGTGATGTATGTGTAGACGACGAACGTACCACCATAGCCTAGGGCCGTTAAGAGCAATGTAATCAATAAATATTTATTTTTAAGAACGCGAATGAAGCCATGGGCATCAGATTTACCTGGAATGGGTAAACCATCAGGTACAAGGAAAAAGTTAGCTATCAAACCGATTAAGCCAATAACGCTAATAAAAATAAATGATCCATGCCAACTTGTATGCTGACCAATAAAGGTACCTAGTGGAACACCAGTCACGGTTGCAACAGTTAGACCAGTAAACATGACTGAGATAGCACTGGCACGTTTTGATGGTTCAACAACGTCAGCTGCGATAACAGATGCAATCGTCATAAAGATACCATGAGCAAGTGCAGAAACGATTCGACCAACCAATAGAATGAGAAAAGTGGGTGCAAATGCTGCAACTAAATTACCAATAATAAAAAGACCCATAATGCTAAGAAGTAGTTTCTTACGATCAAATTGACCAGTCATAATAGTTAATAAGGGTGCACCTATTGTGACACCAAGGGCATATAATGAAACGGTCAGTCCTGCTTGGCTTAATGAGATACCGAAGTCTTTGACTAATAATGGAATGAGGCCGACACTAATGAATTCAGTCGAACCAATTGCGAAAGCACTAATTGCTAATGCTAGAAGTGTTAAAGATGGAGATATATGTTTTTTTGCCATGAATGTGTAAAGCCTCCTTGATTTTTGTTGAAATAATGCTACAATTTATGATTATACGTGTACGAGGTTAAAAGGCAAGAACGTACTAAAAAGTGCCATAGGCACTTTTTAGTACCCATAGGAGGATTATATTGGAGAATAAAACATATAATATTGGCGTTGAAGCAACATTGGAAGTAATTGGTGGTAAGTGGAAAACAATTATTTTATGTCATTTACGTGGTGGAAAAAGAAGAACTAGCGAATTAAAACGCGCCATTCCGAATATCACACAGAAGATGTTAACACAGCAATTGCGCGAACTAGAGTCAGATGGAATTATTTCAAGACACATTTATGAACAAGTGCCGCCAAAAGTTGACTATCAGTTGACAGAATACGGTGAGTCTTTGAGTCTGATATTAAACAAGTTATGCGTTTGGGGTGAGAAACATATTGATCGACTAAATGAGGATAATCAACATGTTGTTTTAATGAATAGGGATAAAGTTTCGTAATAACCAAAAAGACACCAGCATTATTTTAAATAATGTTGGTGTCTTTTTTTACATTGAGGCTAAATGAACCATTAGGTCAGAATTAGTTAAAACAAGCTTAGCCGGTGCATCTAAGACGATAGTATGATTTTCCGAAAATTCTATAAAACGCGTCACATAATCTTTGATTTGGGTAAAATTGTGTGTCGACATAATGATTGTCTTCCCAGCATTATGTAATCCTTGCATAATTGAAATGATATTCTCCTGAGCCTGAGCTGTAAGACCTGTGAGTGGTTCATCCAAAACCAATACATCCGGATTTAAGGATAGGACGCTGGCGATTGCGACTAATTTTTTTTCACCACCAGAAAGATGGTAAGGAACACGATTTTCTAATTTATTTATATTTAGTAAGGTCAGACAATCAATTACGCGTTTATTAACCTCTGGCTCAGGAAAGCCCATTTGTCTGGGGCCAAAAGCAATTTCATCATAAACGGTTGTATTGAACAATTGAACATCACTATTTTGAAAAACAAATCCAACTTGTTGATGAAACTTTTTAGCATTTACCGAATTTTTAAAAAAGTGAGCGTTAATTTGTTGATCATTAAAAGTGTACTGACCATCACTGGGATAAATTAAACCATTCAATAATTTAAAAAGGGTAGATTTACCAGAACCATTAGGGCCTAATAGACAAACGAATTCATTTTTTTTAATGGATAGATTAATATTATTCAAGCTAAGTTTGTCAGTATAACCATAACGTATATTTGAAAATGAAAACATAATGAGCCCCCTACTCTAATTAAAAAAAAGTGTAATTAAAAAAATAGTGATACAAGTTTGTGTGATATCAGACAAATTAAGTCTTTGTTTTGTACGAGTAAAATGATAGTCGCCAGTAAATCCGCGAGCCTCCATTGCACCGTACATTTCTAAAGCCGTACTTTTTGTTTTTAGATACAAGCTGCCAAATAAATTTGATAAAGACTGATATTGATGCCTATTAACGCCAACTGATCGTAATTCCATCGCTGAAGTCATAGTGTAGAGTGATTCAGATAATATTTTTAAATATTTAATGGTTATATCGATAATAAAAATAATAATATCTGGGAAATGACATTTTTTTAAAACGATTATAATATCAAAAAATGTATTTGTGTTCATAAAGTATGAAACAATTATTAAAATTAAATTTGTTTTGAGTACGAAAAAAATAACAGTTTTTGCATCCGTTAAAAAAAAACTCGGTAGAATAAACAAAAGAACAAAAACTAAATTAATCGGAATCCGTTTTAATATCGTTAACATATTTAATTTTGGCAACAAGGCAATTTGAAGAAATTGGTACATATAAATGATCCAAATAAACGATATATTTCTTGAAAGAGAAGTTAATAAAATTAAAGTAATTGTTGTTAAAAGTTGAATAAATGAGTTTTGTCGATTTAACGATTGAGAGGTCGTCTCTGTTTTGTCTGAAAACAAACTCAATAGATTTAACAATCGACCTCTATTCTGTTGTAAGAAAGTATTTTTTTGTTTTACGGGTGAATAGTTCTCCGGTGAGGATAACCAATCAGGCATATTAAGATATTTTTGATTTTTCATGTGTCACCAGCTTAAATAAAATAATGAAAATAATGACTGCCGAAAAAGCTGAAAATATATAACCAAGCGGTAAAGACACGCCGAATAAGGAATAGTCGGGTAAGAATGGCTTGAAATCTAGACCATGTGCCATCCCTGCAGGCATGTGAGCCTTAAGACCGTTTTGCGTAAGTGTGGGTAGGATGTCTGATGCACTCCACTCTCCCCAAGCCGTTCCTGAAGCCAGTAAACCTAACGGAGATAGTACGGCTAGCCCACCAATTATAAGATAAAAGCGAGATAACATTTTTTTTACATTTGACTGTGGATGATTTCCGGCTAAATAAATAGAGTTAGGAGAGACTTTCTTTACAAACGAGAAGACTAAGACGGTGAAAACAGCTTCGACCCAACCGACAACGAGTAAATGGGTTAATGCCATTGCGGGTACTGAAATTGAGAGTGGGTAGGGAGCATAAAGTGGGTTACCACCCTGGTCCTGAAAAAGTAGTGGCTGAATACCTAACTCAACAGCCACAATTAATGCGGCTAAATTAATTCCGACATAAGCCCCAATGAAAGCACCTATTTTTTCTTGGTTAAAACGTTTAAAAAAAGAATAAATAAAGTAGCCAACAAAGGGCATTATGAAAGCCATATTGAACGCATTGGCGCCAAAGGCTAAAATGCCACCATCTCCAAATAAGAGTGCTTGTAGTAATAAGGCAACAGTAATCGATAAGGAGGCGGCCCACGGACCTAGCAGTATTGCGAGCAGCGTTCCACCAACTGCATGGGCTGTGGTGCCACCTGGTACGGGTAAATTGAACATCATAATTAAAAAAGAAAGAGAAGAAGCGATTCCTAACAATGGAACAGTTTCTTTTTTTTCTTTAATTTGAACTTTAACCTTTGAAACAGATATTGCCCAAACTGGTGCCATTGCAACAAACATGGTTATACAAGTTTGAGGACTAAGATAATTATCTGGAATGTGCATGAGAATCTCCTTTATTAGTTTGCGATGAAATCTAAGAGGTAACTGATATCAGTGATAACAATTTTTCGTTTTATTTTTGAAATAACTTGTTCTTTTTCTAGCTCGACAAGGATTCGATTCACGCTGCTTCTGGAGGAAATACCGCAGAAATTTGCAATATCCTCATTGGTGATATCAAAGTCGATTAAAATACCATTACTAATTTGTTTACCAAATAAATCGATGAGAATGTAAACGAAGGCACAGATGGCCCCTTTTTTACCATTCATAATCATTCGTTGTGAACGATAAATATTTTCTGAAAGTTTTTTTCGATAATAGTTCTTCACGTAATTTTGTAGTTCGATGGTTGAATTAACATACTCCCAAAAAGTGACACGATCTATTCTATAGAAGGTTGCTTCTTTTGATTCAACACGGACGTTAAATGGAGAAGACGTATATTTAGAAACTTCATCGCGTAACAAGGAAATAACATCTGGCTTAGCAATATATGACAAGTTAAATTCGCGACCGTCCTGTAAGATAATGCTGTTTTTGATGATACCTTCTTTTAATATATACGTGTAGCGTTCTTCTAAACCGTTGTACGTTAGATAATTGTGTCTCTTCTTAGTAATTGTAGGTACATTTTTTTCTTCTAAATAGTTCATCAGAAATTCAATATCAGTTAATACCATGGGGGCCACCTTAATTTTATATTTGTTTACAAACAACGTTAATCTTTAACATATGACAAGGTGAGAAACAAAAAACGCCTATATCACAATTGTACACATTTGTTTACATTCATGTAGTTCTAATTGCATAACAAAAGTATAGAGCCAAAGGATGACAAAAAACGACTGATTTAAAGGATACAAATGTAGACAATAATTAAACGTATAAAATAACAACGCCAAAAGAGAGAGTTTAAATTTATAACTCACGATATAATTCAAATGTTATAAAAGCAAGCATAGGGAAAGGAAATGACACATAAAATGGTATCAATAAAATTACCATATGATAAAAAGATGATTACGGTGAACATCGCAGATAAGAATTTTGCCGGAAAATTAGTTTCAGAAGCTGCAACATATCATAACGAACTAACTGAGGAAGAAACAGTTGAGCGGTCATTAGACAACCCAATTGGCGGTTCTAAGCTAGAAGAATTAGCAAAAGATAAAAAAAATATTGTCATCATTAGTTCAGATCATACTCGCCCGGTACCTTCGAAAATTATTACACCTATCCTGTTAAGAAGAATTCGATCGGTTGCACCAGATGCCAGAATTCGGATTTTGGTTGCTACAGGATTCCATAGGGCATCAACACATGAAGAACTTGTTGATAAGTATGGTGAAGATATTGTCGCAAATGAAGAAATCGTGATTCATAACTCTGAGGATGATTCTTCAATGGCAAAAATCGGTACATTACCCTCAGGTGGTGAATGTATCGTTAACAAAGTGGCAGTAGAAGCTGATTTACTTTTATCAGAAGGGTTTATTGAATCTCATTTCTTTGCCGGGTTTTCAGGTGGTCGTAAATCTGTTTTACCTGGTGTTGCTTCATATAAAACAATTTTAGCTAACCATTCAGGACCATTTATTAACTCGCCTAAGGCAAGAACGGGGAATATCAGCCATAATCCTATTCATAAAGATATGGTTTATGCTGCTAAAACGGCCAATTTACAATTTATTATTAACGTTGTTTTAGATGAAAACAAAAAAATTATAGGTTCTTTTGCAGGCGATTTAGAAGAAGCACATGCTGAAGGCTGCGCGTTTGTTAAACGCTTATCAGAAGTGCCAAAAGTACAAAGTGATATCACGATTTCAACAAATGGTGGCTACCCTCTAGATCAAAATATTTACCAAGCAGTTAAGGGGATGACATCCGCCGAGGCTACGAATAAGGAACACGGTATTATCATTATGGTTGCCGGTTCTCGCGACGGGCATGGTGGAGAAGGTTTCTACCATAATATTGCCGATTGTGATGACCCTCAAGAATTTTTGGATAAAGCGATTAATACGCCGAAGACAGAAACGGTTCCTGATCAATGGACGTCACAAATATTAGCAAGAATTTTAGTTAATCATGATGTCATCTTTGTCTCAGATTTGGTTGATCCTAAGTTGATTGCGGATATGCATATGAAATTAGCTAAGACGATTGATGAAGCACTAGATATGGCATACGCAATTGAAGGCGCAGATGCTAAAGTTGCAGTTATCCCTGATGGATTAGGCGTTATCGTTAAATAAAGGAAAATAAAAATGGAACAAAAAAATTTGAAAGATTTATTAATGGAAGTTGCAGCTGGCCGAGCTGATGTCACAGATGCTATGGATAAAATTAACAATTCTGGATTTGCAGAGCTCGACTTTGCTAAAGTTGATTTAGCTCGAGAAAAACGGAATGGGTACCCCGAGGTTATTTACGGAGAAGGTAAAACAGCGGAACAAATCGTTGGCATCATGCAGGTTATGACTCAAAATAAATTGAACATTTTAGGTACTCGTATTTCAAAAGAAAAATTTGAAATTATTAAAGAGTCTAATAAAAATGCTATATATTTTGAAAAAGCAAGATGCGTGACCGTTACAAATCATGAAATACCAACAACTGAAACTTATGTGGCGATTGTAACAGCTGGTACGTCAGACATGGACGTTGCAGAAGAGGCAGCGATTACGGCTGAAACTTATGGTAACAAAGTAGAACGCGTGTATGACGTTGGCGTTGCAGGAATTAGTCGACTTTTTAACCGTCTTGATGTCATTCAAGGTGCGAAGGTTGTTATTGTGATTGCCGGAATGGAGGGTGCGCTAGCAAGCGTTGTAGGTGGATTAATTGATTCACCGCTAATAGCGGTACCAACAAGTGTGGGCTATGGTACTAGTTTTGGAGGCGTTACGCCACTTTTAACGATGTTAAATAGCTGTGCATCTGGAATTACCGTCGTTAATATCGATAACGGATTTGGCGCGGGATATTCGGCAAGTATGATGAATCATTTATAGAAGGGAACAAAAATATGCATACATTATATTTAGATGCTTTTTCAGGCATTAGCGGCGATATGTTCATTGGAGCTTTACTTGATTTAGGAATCGACTTTGAAGAGTTTAAAAGAGAATTAGCCAAAATAAACGTATCCGGCTACGACTTAGAAAATGAAAAAATTTCAAAAAGTAGCATATTTGGTACTAGTTTCGATGTTCATATGCATCATGGTGAAAAAGATCATGGATTTGTTGAAAATCACGCGCATCATCATAACCATGACGTGAGACATCTAGCTGATATATTAAAAATCATTGATGATAGTGATTTGAAAGATGCAATTAAAGAACAAGCAAGCGATGTTTTCACTGAAATTGCTAAGGCAGAAGCAGTCGTTCATCATGTTGAAATCTCTGAAATTCATTTCCATGAAGTTGGCGCATTAGATTCAATTGTTGATATTGTCGGTTGTTTTGTGGCATTAGATTTATTAAATGTAGACAAAGTTATTTCTTCTACTTTGACGGACGGTAGCGGATTTATCGACGTTGCGCACGGTAGAATGCCAGTGCCAGTGCCAGCCGTTATGCAGATGCGGGTTGGTAGCCAAATACCAATTAAGCAAGATGCGTCAATTCATACTGAATTAATTACGCCAACCGGGATGGGTATCGTAAAAAATGTTGTATCAGAATTTCGTGAGATACCAAGTGAATTAACCGTAGAAAAAATTGGTTATGGATTTGGTAAAAGAGAAACGGGTGGATTTAATGCACTACGTGTCCTCCTACTCGAAAAAAAAAACTAAGTTCACAGGTCGTTGACCAAAACGACGATTCTGTGATGAGTATTGAGGCGAATATTGATGACCAAACGGGTGAAGAATTAGGTTATTTAATGAAAAAATTGATGAGTGAAGGAAGTTATGATGCTTTCTTCACGCCAATTCAAATGAAAAAAAATCGTCCGGCTTATAAGGTGACTGCATTATGTAATCCTTTGGATCAAGAAAAAATCACAAAATTATTTTTAAAATATACAAGTACATTGGGCGTTCGCTACCAAACGCTCAATCGAACAATCATGAAAAGACATTTTGATTCTGTTAAAACGGAATATGGTGTTGTGGGTATAAAAATAGCGACTTATGAAGAAATTAAAAAATATAGTCCTGAATATGATGATTGTGAAAAAATTGCTAAAGAAAATCAATTGTCTTTAGCAGAGGTCTATCAATTAGTTTCAAATGAGTGGCAAAAAAATAAAGAAGAGGTAATTTAATAATGATGCATCAAATGATTTCAGAGTTTTTAGCAACAGGGTTAATGTGTGTATTTGGGACAGGGGTTTTCTGTAATAACGTTTTAAAAGGGTCAAAATATCGTGGTTCAGGTGATATTTTTGTTGTTACAACATGGGGATTTGGTATTACTGTAGCGTTATTTGTATTTGGGGGCGTGTCATTAAACCCAGCAATGGTTTTGGCACAATGTATTTTAGGAAATACACCATGGATTCAACTTATCCCACTATCATTAGCAGAAGTTTTTGGTGGTATGTGTGGTTCATTACTCGTTTACGTAATGTATAAAGATCAATTCAAGGCATCTGAGGGTGAAGTCAGCCCAACTGCTATTCGTAATATTTTTAGCACAGCACCAGAAATCAGAAATTTACCACGTAACTTCTTTGCCGAATTTGTGGCAACATTTATTTTTATCGGTTCAATTTTAGCAATCTCAGAAATAAAAACTGCTGGCGTTGTGCCAATTGCCGTTGGTATCTTAACTTGGGCCGTTGGTATGGGACTTGGTGGTACAACAGGTTTCGCAATGAACATTGCTCGTGATTGGGGTCCAAGATTAGCACATTCTATTATTCCATTTAAAAATAAAGCAACTAGTGACTGGAAATATGCGCTTGTTGCTCCCGGTCTTGGATCAATTTGTGGTGGTGTGGTTGCGGCATTATTTATGCATTCATACTTTAATATTTAATAGGGGATGGGTAAAATATGAAAACTGATATGCAATTGAGCTTATATAAAGACTCATTCGAAAGATTATTAAATCTATATAATCGAGCAATATTTTCGACATCTTTAACAGCTACTAAACTAGTATTACTGGAAGAGAGTTATTCAGAATTTACGTTAATTCAAAATATTTATGCCTCATTATCTGATGAATTAAAAAGTAATTATGAGTCAATCAATGAAACTATTTGTCAGTGTACGAATAAATTAAATGATGATTTTATTAGTAATATTGACAGTATCCAGTGGACAACGGATGACGTATTAAAAGAACAGTATAATCAATTAACAGAGTTATCAACACAAATAAAATAATAAAACACTGAAAGAAGAAATTATAATGACAACTATTGATGAAAAAGAACAAGCAATTGTAGCTAATCTTAAAAAAATGAATAAGGTAATTGTTGCCTTCTCAGGTGGAATTGATAGTACTTTGGTTTTAAAAATGGCTCTAAAAACGCTTGGTAAAGAAAATGTTTTAGCTGTTATTGCTAATTCTGAATTGTTTACAGATGAAGAATACAATAAAGCAATTACGCTCGCTGAAGAAATGGGCGCAACTGTTTACGGCACTGAATTAAATTATTTATCAGATATTCATATCAGTAACAACACCCCTGATAGCTGGTACTATTCTAAAAAAATGTTTTATGATGCATTGAATAAAATTGCTTTAGAAAAAGGGTATGATGCCGTTTTGGATGGTATGATTATGGATGATAATAGTGACTTTAGACCCGGTTTGAGAGCCAGAGATGAAGCTAACGCTAAGAGCATTTTACAGGATGCAGATCTTTATAAAACTGATGTACGTGAGTTAGCACAAAAACTAAATTTAAATAACTGGAACAAAGTAGCCTCATGTTCGGTATCATCACGATTTCCATATGATACAAAACTAACGTTAGATAATATTAAGTTGGTAATGGATGCGGAACATTATCTTCGCGGTTTAGGTTTTACAACCGTTCGTGTTCGATTCCATGGAGATGTTGCTCGCGTTGAAGTTCCCGCTGAACAACTAAATGGGTTACTTGCTTTGAATGAAGACGTGAATGCTAAACTAATTGATTTAGGCTTTAAGTACGTTACGATGGATCTTAAAGGTTTTAAAAGTGGCCGTATGAACCAGGTACTTTCTGACAAACAATTAAAAATGTACGCTTAATTTTTAAGTGAAAAGGGTGATAGACAAACGTCTATTGCCCTTTTTGCATAATGTCTAAATTGTTGTATAATAGCCTTCTACACTTATTCATAAAAATTATTAAAAGAAAGTCTGAGACATAAATGCTAGCAAACTTATATGGACCATTTTTTGACATCAACAATTGGAAAACAGTTGTTGAATCGAGTAGTGATTGGATGATTATCCTATCACTAGCAGTAATTGAGTGTCTGTTATCGGTGGATAATGCCATTGTATTAGCCGCTCAAACGCAAAAATTACCTAACAAAAAGGAACAAGAAAAAGCGTTATTTTATGGATTATGGGGTGCTTACATATTCCGATTCATCATTATTGGAATTGGTACATTTTTAATTGATTTTTGGGAAATTAAAGTTATTGGTGCGGGGTATCTTATCTACCTGTCAGGGCATTACTTCTTCTCAAAAATTAAAACGCCAAAACCTAAAGTGGAAAAAAAGGGTAACGGACGTAAAGGACCTTTTTCATTATTTTGGTCCGTTGTTATCTCAATTGAGATGATGGATATTGTCTTTTCGATTGATTCCGTTTTAGCATCCCTTGCCATCTCAACTAATCCAGTAGTTGTTTTAATTGGTGGAATGTTTGGAATATTAGCGATGCGGGGAATTGCAACATTAATCATGAAATTAATGAAGGTTGTGCCAGAATTAGAATCAATGGCTTATATGTTGATTGCTTTGATTGCGGTGAAGTTATTTGTCTCAATCCCACAAATTGGGATCGAGATTTCGTCAATTCTGTTTGCTGGAATTGTTTTCGGGGCCGTTATACTGACAACTTTAGTGCATATGTACAATATTCAAAATAAAAAATAACGAAATGAGGACGACGAAATGGTAACAAAAGTAACGGATCAAACGATGACTGAATACACAAAGTCGGGGTTAACGATTGTTGATTTATGGGCACCATGGTGTGGTCCTTGTTTAATGATGGCACCAGTTGTTGATGAATTAGAACAAGAATTTAAAGCCGATATCCAATTTGTAAAATTGAATATTGATGAAAATAAAGAAACGGCATTAGAATACGATGTTATGAGCATACCTAGCTTTTTACTTTTTAAAGACGGTAAAGCAATTGAAAAGGTTGTCGGATATCATGACAAAAGTGAATTTTCGGCGTATTTAAGTGAGAAGATAACACAAAATAAAACAGTTTAAGCGAGTGCCACCACAATTTAATTTGTGGTGGTTTTTTGTTAATCTCATGTGTTATTAATGGCGGTTGAAATCTTTAAGGCGCATACTAAAAGAAATTGTTGAAAAGGGGAACTATTATGAAAAAAATTGGGTTTGTGGGAACTGGCGTAATGGGTGCGGCAATCGTCAGTAACTTATTAAAAGCAGATTATGAAGTAAGGGTATTTAATCGAACGAAATCAAAAACGGATGCGTTAGTTAGCCAAGGTGCTATTTGGGCTGATTCACCGCAATTGGTTGCGGCACAAAGTGATGTTACATTTTCAATGGTTGGGTTTCCTACGGATGTGGATACTATCTACTTTGAAGAGAACGGTATCTTTGCGGGTGCTAAAAAAGGATCAATCGTGGTTGATATGACGACAAGTACGCCAACATTGGCAAAAAAAATTGGTGATTATGCAGAAGGCCACGATATATTTGCGTTAGATGCACCTGTTTCCGGTGGTGATATTGGTGCCAAAAATGCAAAATTGACAATTATGGTTGGTGGACATGAAGATATCTATGAACAAGTGAAACCTATTTTTGAAAAAATGGGAACAACAATTGCGTTGTTTGGCGGGTATGGTTCAGGGCAACACGCTAAAATGGCTAACCAAATTATGATAGCTGGAACAATGACCGGGATGACTGAGTTATTAGTTTATGCAAAAGCTGCAAACTTGGACTTAGAAAGTGTTATCAAGACCGTTGGTGGCGGTAGTGCTGCGAACTGGAGTTTAGCAAATTACGCACCACGAATCTTAAAAAACGATTATACGCCAGGATTCTTCGCAAAACATTTTCTTAAAGATTTACGAATCGCATTGGATGAAGCGGAAAAGATGGATATCGATTTACCATCGACGAAAGAAGCTAAAAGATTGTACGAAAAATTGGTGGACGAAGCTAATTTAGGTAATGATGGAACGCAAGCATTAATTAAATTATGGTGGAAATAAGTGACAATAATAAAGACGGCATCTCCATATAGGGGATGCCGTCTTTATTATAACTATTTAAGTGATTTAACAATTAAATTAGTTACGAGTAGTAAAAATAACATTAAAATAGTTACGAAAATAATTGGACCTGCGATAGTTAATAGTAAAGTCATAATCAACGCTTGTTGATTGAACAGGGAAAATACGTAGTAAAGAATAACGTTTAAAAAGGCTAATAAACTGAATCCTAGACCAAATCCTGTTCTATCGGCCGAGCTAAGATCAAAACCGCCAACGGTGATAGATATTGTGATGGCTAGCCACAAGATAAGATGCGATGACCAATTTTGGAATAATGAGGTTAACAATTTTGAAAACAATGAAGCGGTAAACTGTTGATTAGTTACCATCTCTACTAGTAAATTAAATGATTGCGGCAATAACAATGAAAAAAGACCAATGATGGCAATGGAACATCCAATAATTGGTGCGATTCCGGTCATTGCACCGCCAATCTTGCCCCGTAGATTTGATGGAGAGTAGTAACGAACAAAGCCAAGCGAGTTATCACCAATTTCTGGATGAGGTCGTTTAATTAGTTTAACTTCATTGATTCGAAAACCAAAGATAAACGCCATGATTGCATGACTTGATTCATGAATAATGATGACGATTGAACCTAAGTACAGTTGTTGATTTATTGATAATTGTTTTTTAGTATTATTATTTACGGCGGTTAATGAGTATGCGGCTATGAGAAGCGGTCCCACGCTGAGGAGAATGAGTTGAATAATTGTATAAATAGGTGTCATTATTGATTTCTCCTTTATGACTAAAATTTTAACATGGCCCTTAATATTTAGAAACAAAAAAAGAGACTGCTGGGAAGGCAGTCTCTAGGGAGTAAGTTGTAGAGCTAATAAATTAGCTCTCTCTTTCATTACTTTGGAGGAGAAATGAAAAAGTATAAAGGTTAGTTATTTATGTTGTTTTGGGATAAGTTCAATATACAACATGAAGCTTAAAATAACCTTAACATTAATGAATTCTTTAGATTTAATTGAGATTATTTTTAGAATGCGCTTTCAATCGCATGTAATAACCTTTATACTATTGGTATAGACCTTAATACTATTTAGGAGGAATAATGATGGGAAAATTAGGCGTTTCGATTTATCCAGAACGATCAAACTTTGATGATGATGCAGCATACCTAGACTTAGCAAGTAAATACGGGTATAAACGGGTATTTACAAGCTTATTACAAGTGACCGACGGAAAAGACAAGGTGTTAGCAGAATTTAAAAAGACAGTTGCTTACGCAAATCAACTTGGTATGGAAGTGATGGTTGATATTAACCCTGATTTATTTGAACAATTAAATATTAGCTATGAAGATTTAAAATTCTTTGATGATATGGGTGCTTACGGCGTTCGCTTAGATTTAGGATTCACTGGAGCAGAAGAAGCTGCAATGACCCGCAACCCATTTGATCTAAAAATTGAGATTAATATGAGTTCTGGGACTAACTATGTGGATAACATTATGAGTTACTCACCAAAAAGGGAAAACTTATTAGGTTCACATAATTTTTATCCACATGAATACACAGGATTAGAGTATAACTTTTTCGTTGCTTGCAGCGAGAAGTTTAAAAAATACAATTTAAATACAGCGGCTTTCGTGAATGCCAATTCAGCAACTTTTGGACCATGGCCAACTGCAGATGGGTTATGTACGTTAGAAGACCACCGTCATTTAGATATTGCAACAGAAGTTAAACACATGGTGATGACTGATCTAATTGACGATGTGATTATCGCAAACGCGTATGCCTCAGAAACAGAATTAAAGGCAGCCGCGGACGCATTTAATGCCAACTATCCAACAATTAAGATTGAAACCGTACCGGACATCACAGAAGTTGAAAGAACCGTTTTACTAGATAGCGTACATAGTTATCGTGGAGATCGGTCTGCTTATATCCTACGTTCAACAATGACACGAGTTGTTTATAAGGATAAAGGTTTTCCGGCACACAACACAGTCCAAATTAAACGCGGTGACGTTTTAATTGATAATGAAGGATATGGACAGTATAAAGGTGAAACGCAAATTGCACTGAAAGAAATGAAAAATGATGGGCGAGTAAATGTCGTCGGTCATATCACAGACGATGAGCTATTTTTACTTGATTTCTTGAAACCCTGGAGTCAGTTTAAATTAAGCCAAGATTAACCAGATGGACCGTTAGATAATTTCTAGCGGTCCATTTTAATTTGGTATTACTTGGAAATTTCGGTAAAATAGAGAGATTAAATGTAAATTGAATAAGAAGGTATTAAATTTGAATTATATAATTGTTGCAATATTTGCTTTCTTTGGTGGGATAAGTCGATACTTACTTGGATTAGCGGTTATAAAACCTGATGGATTTCCACTTGGGACCTTGATAATTAACTTAGTTGGTTGTTTTATCTTAGCGTTTTTAGTTCAGTACGTTGAAGTAACTGAGAAAGTTCCTGAATGGTTAACCCTAGGCATGAAAACAGGATTTATTGGAGCGTTTACTACTTTTTCTACTTACAGTTTAGAAGCTGTAACGTTAATTGAAACGCAACAATGGTGGTACGCTCTGATTTATGGGTTAACAACGATTATTGGCGGTTTGTTGTTAACACTAGTTGGTTACTCATTCGGGAACCATGTGGGCGATTGGCGAAAGCAAGGTGATAACTTATGATGGTATTATTAGTGGGTGTTGGTGCATCAATTGGCGCAATGCTCAGATACGGGATAACAAATTTAAGTAACCAATTTTTAACTAACCGATTTCCAGCTGGAACATTAATAATTAATCTTGTGGGTAGCCTTATTTTGGGAATTCTAACGGGTCTAAATCTAACAAGTCCAATGCTTGTCCTACTCGGTACGGGAACAATGGGCGGATTTACAACATTCTCAACATATAATTTTGAATTAATTAAGTTGATTAAGAATCAAAAGATATCATTATTTATGATTTATTTATTAGCGAGTTATCTTATTGGTGGATTAATGGCTTTGTTAGGATTAGTTATTGGTCGCCAATTGGGCGCGTAAATGATGATATTCAAGGTATTCAACCGTAATATGTGATAGGATAGTAAAAATAGGGATGTGAAATAATGAAAATTGCTGTATTAACAGATAGTTCAGCGTATCTTGCGGACGAGATTGTTGAACGATTAGATATTAAAGTAGTCAATAATCCAGTATTATTTGGAAATCGTGTCTATCATGAAAATGCCGACTTAACGGCAACTCAATTTTATCAATTACTAAAAACAGAAGATGTTCTACCAACGACTTCACAAGTGTCAATGGGTGAGATGGAGGAAAAGTTTGAGGCACTTGCTGCCGAAGGATACACCGATGTCATTTGTATACACTTATCATCAGGGATTAGTGGACTAGTTGGTAACCTTGAGGCATTTGCGCCATCAGTTACTTCAATTAATGTTCATGTCTTCGATTCTAAAATTGACTGTGCGGGAATGGGAAACATGGTTCAACTAGCCGCAACGATGGCCGGAAAAGATAAGAATGTTACCGAAATCATGGCTAAATTAACTGAATTAAGAGAAACAACGCACGTTCTTTTTGTTGTTGACGATCTAAATCATTTGATGAGGACCGGACGATTATCAAATCGCTCTGGATTTGTGGGTAATATTTTAAAAATTAAACCAATTTTAACTTTTGACAAAGAAGGTAAAATCATTGCAATTGGTAAGGAACGTAAAATGAAGAATGCTTACTCGGAAATTAAAGCTCAGTTCGCAGAAGCAACACGTTCACTGGATTATCCAGTTCGTATTGATTTAATTGATGCAAATAATCCAGATCTTCAGGCTGAATGGGGACAAGATTTAAGAACTAGTTTTCCTGATATGCGTTTTGAATCGGGATATATTGGACCTCTTGTTGGCGTTCATACCGGTGAAAAATGTTTAGGATTAATCTGGTCTAGAAATTGGGAAAGTTTAATAGATTAAAAAGTAAATAGGTTTATTCTGGATAATAATTCAGAATAAACCTATTTTTGTATATAAAGTAAAAATATTCCGATAATGGTCAAAAATAATTCATATTTATTAGTTATGCTTGTTTTTATCAAATAGCCCATGAGGATATGGAGGAAATAAATATGAATTTTTTTAAACGCGCTTTATTAAATATTAAGGCAAAAAAAGGACGGACTTTTTTACTTATTTTAGTTATGTCGGCAATTATGTTATTCGTACTAGCAGGCTTAATCATTCAAAATGCAGCAACAACTGCGGCGAATGATGCGAAAAAAAGTGCTGGCGCAACGGTGACGCTAGCGGCTAATCGTGACAAGGCTTTTAGTGACATGAAAGCATCAACTTCAACGAAATCAAAACCGTCGTTAAATTTGGCTGGAGTGGAAGTTTCAACGGCTAAAAAGATTGGTGTGTTAAGCAATGTAAAAAGCTACAGTCTGACAACGTCAACGACTGCGAACGCTTCTTCATTCGACGCCATTACAACGTCAGATTCAAGTCAGGGTGGCATGGGTGGAAAAGAAATGAAATCAGCGGCATCAACCGGAGATTTAACGATTTCAGGTGTCAGTTCAACTGCGAGTGCCTTGAGTTCTAATAGTGCAAAAATAACCAAAGGTCGTGGTTTAACTGCAAGTGATTTAAATACAAAAAATGTTGTGATTGAGACAGAACTTGCTTCTACTAATAAGATTTCAACGGGTGATACAATCACGATGAAATCTACGAGTGGCACAAAATATAAAGTAAAAGTTGTCGGCATTTATAAAGCAAGTTCGACCAGTTCTGCAAATGTAGGTGGACCAGGTGCTAATGATCCATCAAATACAATTTACACGGCATATACATTTGCGAATACGTTAAAAGGTAGTAAATATAAAGGAACTGTTGACTCTGTTGTGTATACATTAAGTAACCCAGCGAAATCAGCAGACTTTACTAAGGCTGCTAAAAAACTAATTAATACATCTAAATTTTCAATGTCAACAAATGATAGTACGTACCAATCAATGCTGACACCTTTAAATAATGTTAAAAGTTTTGCACAAAAGATTGTTTTATTGGTGGCAGTTGCGGGAACGATTATCCTTGCCTTGATTGTTATATTAATGATTAGGGAACGTCGTTACGAAATTGGGGTTTTATTATCATTAGGCGAAAAACGCTGGAAAGTGATTGCACAATTTTTTGTTGAAATGTTTATGGTATTAATTGTGTCATTGGTTGTTGCAGGTGTTGGTGGCAAGTTTGTCGGTAATATTGTCGGTGATCAGTTAATCAGTCAACAAACAACAACAGCTACAATCTCGTCGACTTCAAGTGATATGCAAGGCGGTCCTGGCGGAAATGCTGAAGGAGGAGCACTAAGTGGAACTAAAGGAGGACCGGGTGGTTCGGTTCCGAGCGGTACGATGGGACAAGCGACTAAATCTGAAAAATTAAAAAACTTAAGTACAACAGTTAGTGTTAAAGATTTAGTAGAGTTAGGTGGAATGGGACTCGTAATTATCTTCATCTCAATTATGCTGGCGTCATTCGGTATTCTACGGCTTGAACCTAAAAAAATATTGATTTCATAAATAACGGAAAGGATTGATTACATGATTGAAATTAAAGATATTGCTTATTGGTATGAAAATAAGGATAACCCATTATTTGAAAATGTTAACTTAGTTTTTGAAAAAGGTAAATCATATGCTATTGTCGGAAGAAGTGGCTCGGGAAAAACAACTTTTCTCTCGCTAATTGCGGGACTGGATAAACCTAAGTCTGGAGAAATATTATATGAAGGTGAGGCGATTAATAGAATTGGGTTAACACGTTATCGAAATAAAGATGTTTCAATTGTCTTTCAATCGTATAACCTTTTCACTTATATGTCGGCATTGGAAAACTTAATGACGGCAATGGCCATCACTGGAGCATCACACTCGGGTGATAGAGAATATGCGATTGAAATGTTGAAGAAAGTAGGTATTGACGAAGAGACGGCAAAGAAGAACGTCCAACATCTTTCTGGTGGGCAACAACAGCGAGTCGCTGTTGTCAGAACGATGTGTTGTGACGCGCGACTTGTCGTTGCAGATGAACCAACTGGTAATTTGGATGAGGCCAATACAAAGGAAATTATTGAACTACTACAAGATTTAGCTAAATCTCAAGGTAAATGTGTTATCATCGTTACTCACGAACCAGATGTCGCTCAAATGTGCGATGTACAATATGTTCTAAAAGATCGTCAGTTTCAAATAATAAATTAAAAAAATCCGTAATCAGTAGAATTTAACTGATTACGGATTTTTAATTTAGCGTAGTTGTTTTTTATCGTTAAAAAATTGTTTATATGAAAGGTAACAGACAGTGATTGATGAGATACTTGTTGCTGAAAGTAGCATAAAAGTAACCATAATCTGGTATTTAATTGCAAAAACTGGATCAACGCCGGCAAAAATTAATCCGGACATCATCCCAGGTAGACTCACAATTCCAACTGTTTTAGCAGAGTCAATTGTTGGTGACATCCCCGTCTTGATACTTTCACGGATGATTGGGTATGATGCTTGTTTTAAATCTGCCCCTAAAGCTAATTTTTCTAAAATCTGTTGTCGTTGGTCACGGAAGTTACTATTAAGATTTCGGTAACAAAGACCAATCGCGACCATTGAGTTACTGGCAATCATCCCAGTGATAGGGATGATTTGCGAAGGAATAAATTTTAACGTTCCGGCCAAAAGTAAAAGGCCAAGTGTAACCGAGGTACTGCAAAAAATGGCAATAAATGAAATTTGGAAACTGTGCGGAATTCCCGCACTTTTTTTATAGGCGCTATACGAGGCGTTAAAGAAAACAATGAACATCATAACTAACGTTAGAATGATATTGTTAATGTTAAAGACATATTTCAAAATATAACCGACGATAACTAATTGAATAATCGCACGGATAACACTATAAATGATATCTTTTTCTAGGCCTAACTTCTCCTTGTATACAATTCCAAGCGAAACCACAACTAATGAAAAAGCGAAAACGAGAGAAAGATTATTAACGGCTAAATTATTCATGAGTGACCTCCATCATCTGGCCGTTTTCAATGTTAATCAATTGATCAGCCATTTGTATCTCGTTGTCATCATGCGTGACAGCAAGAATTGTGATTTTATTTGAGTCATTTAGGTGATTAATTAGTGTATGGATAATTTTTTTACTTTCGGAATCTAAAGCGCTCGTGATCTCGTCGAGTAAAAGAACTTTAGGTAAAAAAATGAGATTACGAATTAAAGCGACTCGTTGTTTTTCGCCACCAGATAATTCGTTGATAGGCTTGCTTAAATAATGACTAGGTAGCCCCACTGATTCAAGTTCAGCAATCGCATGTGCCTCGTCAAAAGTTTTTTTGCGAATCACATAAGGAAATTCCAGATTATCCTTAACTGTTTCGCCGAATAAAACAGGCGTTTGAAAACAATAAGAAACGTCTCGACGATAGTCGATTGGATCATAACCGTCGATTGATTGATTTTCAAACTTAATATCGCCGGAAGTTCTTGAAATTAACCCCGCAATTAATTTTAGGACGGTACTTTTACCACTTCCAGAAGGTCCTGTGATTGTTAAAAAATCTCCCGAGTTCACTTTAAAAGAGATGTGTTTCAAAATTGATTGATCATTAATTTTTAATGAAACACCTTGTAAATCGATAATATTTTTCATGTTGCCCCCACCTTTCTACGACTCCAGATTATCACGTTCGTGACGGATAGTCCATAGATGGAAATTTTTATAAAAGCGGGCTACTACGCCCTATTCAGCGCTTATTAATTGACAAATAGTGCAATAGTTAGTTAAAATATTTGATAGATAAATATTGCACGAGAAAAATATATTTGGATGGAAAGTATCGGGGGACACTGGACAAGCATAAGTGGTGAGATAAAATACTGAATACGGATGGATTAATTTCCAACTATCTCAGTAAAAAAATAGGATTAGGGGCCTTACAATGATAAAAGCATATAAAGATTTCTGGGTACATATTTTAGATTTTTCTGGACGCACTAGGCGTAAAAACTATTGGTGGGCAATAGTTATTAATTATATATTAAGTGGAATCGTGATTACCATTTTAGATAACGTTCTTTCTAAATCGATTGCATTTAGTGATGTTGATAGTATTAATATATTGATGATGAATATGTTATCTGAATTTATTGTCATTTTGACTTGGCTGGCAACGTTATCGATTAAAGTTCGTCGACTGCATGATACGAAAAGATCGGGTTGGTGGCTATTAATACAATTAATTCCTGGTATTGGCTCAATTTGGTTCTTTGTACTAATGGTGTTACCAACAAAGGGCGATGCAAACGAGCAACTAGATTATTATGTCAGCAAGCCTAGACTTGCTGTTATGTCAGTAATTGTTATTGTTTTATCATTAGGAAGTGTTATGTGGAAGAACCTAGGAACTTACGGTGATGAAACTTATGAAGCGTCACAGGTTAAGAAGTGGACGGCGGAACAACATGCGTTATTAACGGATGATCAATTTGATCAAATGGTTTCAAAGTATTCTGATAAGAAAATTACGGGTATGACTAAAGGAAAAAATCGAACAGTGATTATTCCGGGATTACGTGGTGGTTGGTCAATTAATCATGATACAAAAGAAGCATCATTTGGGACTAACTGGGTACCGCAAGGATTAGCGGAGACAAGTGATCAATATTTAATTAGTGCATACGATGGTAATCATAGATTGAACTCCGTTATTTATGTGGTAAATAAAAGTAATGGGAAATATGAAAAAACAATTATTTTGGGTAGTAAATCCCATGTTGGGGGACTTGCCATTGATCAAGACCATGGCCTCCTCTGGGTCTCGAATGATACTAAGACGGCAGCTAGAATAGAAGGTATTTCGCTTAAAAAGATTGCCGAATACGATGCTACCAAAATGAAAAAGCCGATTAAAGCAACACAAAATGCTAAACTACCTTGGGCAAGCAAAGTATCAGGACTGTCATATTATAAAAATAATTTATTAATTGTTAAATATGGAAAAAGTGAGAGCGACCGCAGTGTAACTGATATCGAAGTCGACCATAAAACGGGGCTAGTTACCAAGAAAACAATGCAGGGAACGCCAATTCCTGATAATGTGACGACCTTAGGCGGTGCCGCACAAGTATTGGAAAAAAATAATGTTATTAAGTCGTACACTCCGGGATATAATCGAATGCAAGGATTTTCAGTAATACCTTCTCCTGATTCTAAAACGGTAATGGCTGTATACACGCAGAGTAACGGCGACAGTGCAAGTAAATTAATGATACAGAGCGAGGCTTTTGATGGTCAGTTTAAATTTAATAATGTTAATTCAAAAAATGATAAATCAACATTAATAGCAAGCTTATATTTACCACCATCAATTGAACAAGTGAGTGTTGACCCAAGCGAAAAACAAATAAGTCTATTATTTGAGGGTGCAGCGGCAGAGTATAGTGGCTTCAGATTTGGACTATTCCGAGCACCATTTATTGATCGACTAGTTATATTTAATTACGGACTTAATAAATAAGAAATAAATATGCTGAATTAAATAGATTATTCTTTAGGCTAGTTAGTGCGTGCCATAGCAACTAACTAGCCTTTTTATGTGCAACAAAAAGAGGTCAACATCCAATCTAGATGTTGACCTCTTAAAGCTATTTTTGATAGCTAATCAATTCAATTGTGTGGTTATCTGGATCTGAGATTGTGATTGATTGAGCATTTTTAACATCTGATTTATCAATTGGGCCATTAAGAATTGTCACAAAATAATTCTTTAAGTGGTTCTCCATAGCTGGCATTGGGTCGCTGACAACGAAACTAAGTGTCATTGGCTTAAATGTATTTGATAATTCAAAGATGATTTTTTGATGGCCAAAGTGAACGGTCGGCTGATTGCTATTTTCGATAACCGTCATATCAAAGACTTCATGATAAAAGCGTAAACTTCTTTGGATATTGGAAACAGGTATTGTAATTGCTTCAAAACGCTTAACTTTCATGAATATGGGACCTTCTTCTGTTATTTTTTAAGTTGTTTGTTGAAAAAACTGAATAAGAACAAAGTACTTACCACAACGACGATTAATTCGGTAACAGGTAATGCTACCCAAACACCCGTTAAAGCGAAGAAGTGGGCGAATATAAACAGTAAACTTAATAATAGAATGTAACCGCGAAGAACTGCTAGAACTAACGCGTGTTTAGGTTCTTCGATTGCTGAGAAGAACATACTAAAAATAATATTGAGGGATGAACCGAATAAACTTAAGAAGTAGATTGGAATCCCTATTTCCGCGTAATGGATGAGTTCTTGATTATTACTGTTATTAAATAGTGCAATAATAGGTCCTTTTGCAAATGTTAATGCGAGGTACAAAATAGTTCCAATGGCGAAACTGACGGTTAAGCCAAAACGTAGAATCTGTTTAACTTCGGGCCAATTTTGAATCCCAAATTCTCGACTCAATAAAGGTTGAATTCCTTGGGCAACACCGTTGAAAAGCGATAAGGCAACTAAAATAATATTCGCAATAATGCCATATGCTGCTACAGCAGTATTTCCGGCTAGACTTAAGATGACAAGGTTGAAAGCAAAGATGCTGACGCCCGTGCTCATTTCAGTTAAAAAGACAGGAAATCCAAGTTGGACAACCCTTTTTATTATTTTAAAATGAATAGTTGGTTTTTGAAGCGTTAAAAGTCGATCTTCTTTTTTACGATGAAGCGTTAGGATAGATAAGGCAACAATTGGAGAAACGGCAGTTGCCATTGCGGCCCCGCCCATACCAAGATGTAAGGGGTACATGAAAATATAATCGAAAACGATATTGAATAGGCTAGAGACTAGCATTGCAATCATTGATAATTGCGGATTATTATCATTTCGAATGAAACTTAAAACTAGATAGTTACATGCAAAAAATGGTGCAGCTAATAGAATATAAGTAAGGTATTCAGAGGCTAATCCATAGGTTCCTGCGTTTGCACCTAGAAAATGAAGTAGTGGGCTCATGAATAAAAAGCCAAAAACCGAGAATGCTAGACCAAAAATAATGCCAACGGCTAAAACCTGCGAGAAAATCTTTTTGCTGGCCGCTTGATCCTTAATTTTTAAAATAGAGAACAAGGTAGCGCCACCAATTCCGAGCATTAGTCCAACACCGTTTAATAAATTAAAAAGTGGTAAGACAATATTTAAGGCGGCTAGTCCAGTGGTGCCGACTGCATTGGCGATAAAATATGTATCCGCCAGAAGGTAAACAGATAAGCCTAAAGTACTTAAAACGTTTCGCGTCACGTATCCTGAAAGTTCGCGACGGATTGATACAGGTTGGTTGGTCATTTTGCTCTCCTATTAACACCTATTTTTTATCACGCAATAAAGAGTAATAAAAAATAGGTACCAACATCCTTCATTGAAAAAATGGCCTCTTGGATGTGATAACTATTATTTTTGTAAAACCCGGCGATTTTACTCTGCTTGAACTTTCTTTATTCTAGCAACTATCACTAAAAATAGCTAGGACTAACAATTAAGAAATCGTGAAAAAATGATGGTTAATCGCTTTGATTAAAAGGTAGTCAGGGCTTATCTTATGTTATAATCGTAAAGGATACTTAATGGACAACGACTAGAAAGAAGGTTTAACAGTGGCAACTACATTACGATTAGCACCACTATTTACTAACCATATGGTCTTGCAACAAGACCAAACGACGCGTTTTTTTGGCTACGCAGAACCTAATCAAGAAGTGACCGTAACCATTTCAATGGGCGGTAGCGAAGATACAGTTGAAACTGGAATTGCTGACGAAACAGGGTATTTCCTGATTGAAAGTATTTCATTTTTGGCACCTACAATTGTGACTATTTTAGTAACATCTGGTACAGATAAAATTATTTTACGCGATGTCCAATTTGGCGATGTTTTCTTAGTTGCCGGTCAATCAAATGCTAATTTTAAAATGGCTCAAGATGATGAATATGAACATAATAAATCGATGCCAATGATGAATCTCCGTTTTATTAATATACCAGAAACGCAATCAACAGAAGATAATCCTTGGCAAATTGTTGATGGAGAAAATATCGGTGATGTTACTGCAATGGGTTATTATATGGCTAAAAAAATTCGTCAATACGATGAATATACACCGGTTGGTATTGTTTTATGCGCAAAAAATGGAACTTCGGCTGCAAGCTGGGTCTCAGAAAAAACGCTAATGAATGATGCCACTTTAAAGGCAGCTTATGTTGATACTAAGATTCCTAGTTTAGAAGAATCTGAAAATCTTTATGACACAATGTTGTCACAAGTGGGACCTTATCGCTTTAAGATGTTAGCTTGGTACCAAGGTGAACGAGATGCCGGAATAGATACGAAACATTATGGATTACTTTTAAAGAAATTAATCCGTGAATGGCGTAAAACGCTCAAACAAAATAAATTACCAACCTATATTATTCAATTACCACAATATAACAAAAATATTGTTAACTCATGGGCAGAAATTCGTGAAGCGCAGCAACAGTTTGCCGCAACGGAAAATCGTGTTTACTTAGTAACGACGATGGACGAACCTTCTGCTGATGAAATACATCCAAGCAGTAAGAGACAATTAGGATATCGTATTATTGAATTATATTCTAACTTCGGTAAGTTCGATGAAATGCAAACGAGTCCTCAATTATCTGAAATTTCTGCTGATGTTAAACAAATGCGCCTTAATTTTTCAAATTGTGAACAACTCGAAACTGTTTACCCAATTGATTTGAAATGGATCATGCCGGGGGATGTCTTAAAACCTGCAGTGATCGATTTAGGCACAAATGATATCAAGATTCAATTAGAAGAAGACTCATTAGGATTACAGTATGCATATGCTAATGTGACTACAGCAGGCTTGTGGAATGAAAATCATACACCTGTAAGTCCCTTTAGAATATATTTTGATTAAGTCTAGTAAGCTATAAAAAGAGCGTCCTTATCATCGAAGTGAATGTCACTTCAAATGATAAGGACGCTCTTTTTTGCTAGTTAACTAAGAAAGCAACTGATTGGTAAGGTGCTAATGTCACACTTGTTGTTAGAGCAGTATTTATTGGATAATTGTTAATAATTGTCGAAACCGTACCATTAAATTCGGGCAAAGAAACAATCGTTTCTTTGCCGTAGAAATTATTCAAAACAATTAATCGTTGATTTTTTAGTATTCGTTGATAGGCGAATACGCGCGTATTGTTCAAGAGAAGTGGTGCATAATCGCCCATCGAAATAATTGGATGTGTTTTGCGCAACCGAATGAGTCCCTGATAATAGTTAAAAATCTCGCCATTTGCTAATTCGTTTTCAACATTCACTATTGCTTGGTTTGTGGGCATTAACCACGGTGTCTGCGTTGAAAATCCTGCATACTTAGACTGGTTCCATTGCATAGGTGTTCGACTATTATCACGAGATTTCGCTTGAATGATTGTCAATGCTTCAGCGGGGCTATTTCCGTTTTCTAATAACTCTGCATAAGCATTTTTCGTTTCAACGTCATTATAATCAGATAATTTTTCATATTGCGGATTACTCATACCGATTTCTTCACCCATATAAATGAATGGCGTTCCGCGTAATAAATGAATGGTTGTTGCCAACATCTCTGATGATTTTTCACGGTAATGAATCGGGTCACCAAAACGGTTAAGTGCGCGAGGTTGGTCATGGTTATTCCAGAAAAGAGCGTTCCAACCATGGCCAGCAGTCATCCCTAATTGCCAATCATTTAAGATAGTCTTTAAATTCATAAAATTAAAAGGCGTTGTTGACCATTTATTTCCATGTTTATAATCAACCTTCAGATGATGAAAAGTAAAGACCATCGATAATTCGTTTCTTTCTGCCAGAGTGTACTCAACGCAATTTTCAATCGAGGTAGAAGACATTTCACCAACTGTTACGGCATCTGGATCTTGACCAAAGCTGGTTTGATTTAATTCTCGTAGATACTGATGAACTATTTTTTTGTCCGTATACAGAAATTTACCATCTCTGTTTTCAGGCGCATCAATTAGTTGAACATCTTTTCCGATGACGTTAATGACGTCAAATCGAAATCCTTTAACACCTTTTCCACGCCAAAAATTAACAACTTTAGACATCTCTTCCCTGACCGCTGGATTATGCCAATCTAAATCAGCTTGCGTTGGGTCATATAAGTGGAGGTAGTATTTACCGGTTTCTCCAAAAGGTTCCCACGCGGAGCCACCAAATTTTGACTGCCAATTAGTTGGTGGAGAACCGTCAGGCTTGGGGTCACGAACATAATAGTAGTCCAAATATTTTGAATCGCCATTAAGCGCTTTTTGAAACCAGTCATGTTCAGTTGAAGTGTGGTTGAAAACCATATCCAACATGACTTCAATTCCAATGGCTTTAAGCCTGGAAACAAGTTCTTCAAAATCAGCCATAGTTCCAAAACGAGAATCAATATGATAATAATCTGAAATATCATAACCATTATCATTTTGTGGCGAAATAAAAAATGGGTTAAACCAAATCATATCTATATTGAGTTGTTTTAAGTAAGGAATCTTATCGATAATTCCTTGTAAATCACCCACGCCATCACCATTACTGTCATTAAATGATTTGGGATATATTTGGTAAATGATTTTATCTTCAAATTTCATAGTTACTCTCCCATGATTTATTTATTTTTTAATTCGACGAGCAAACTCAACAAAACTAAAGCGATCTGCGCGATGGATTGCTTCGGTTATTTGGAAGAGTCGACTGTCTTGCAAGTAGGTTTCACTTCGAACCACTACAACGGATTCAGTTTCTGGAATATCCAATAGCTTTTGAACAGTTGGGTCTGCCGGTTCAACTGTAATTTTCTTAACGGCGTAACTAATCTCTAAACCTAATTTATTTTCAAAATAATCATAGATGGAGTCTTGAGCAACCGCCATTGGTACAGTAGGTACGATATTTGAAAGTATGTAATCGCGGTCAATAACGCTAGGTTCATTTTTCACAAGACGTAATCGTTCAATGAAAGTAGCTTGGTCACCAACAACAGATTCGGGAGCAAAACTTCCTGTTGGAATCGTCATGTTAACTAATTGAAGAACCCTAGTTTCTGACTCCATCTGGAGAGACTCGTCAAGCTCCTTATAAGAGGTGATTCCTGAGACGGGAAAAACGAAACGCTTAACGTCCAAAACTAATGACCCTTTACCACGAATTTTTTGTATATAACCATTGGTTAGTAAATTTTGTAAAGCTTTTCTAATTGTTTCGCGGGAACTGCCATATAATTCGCTAAGTTGCGTTTCACTGGGCAGGTATGATCCCGTTTCGTAAATATTGTGCGTGATTTTAGTGACAAGGTCTTGATAGATACCTAGATATTTATTTTGGTTAGTCATGATAATTACCTCCAAATGATAAAGTCATTTTAACACAAATAATCAAGTCTATACAAGAGACAATAAACCTTTTATATAAATAAAAAGAAAGCGTTGACATGTTGTATATACAGGTTTATTATAGGTGTAACTTGAAAGCGTTTAATTAATAGTTCTTAAGTAAATATGCCATGAACTATTATGTTGGAAATGGGATTAACGAAAGAAAGAAGGAAAAGTAATGTCAATTTTTAGAAGAAAACAAAAAATCAACGATGATAAATTGTATGCACCAGCTACAGGGTCATTAATTTCATTGGAAGACGTTAGTGATTCAGTTTTTGCTCAAAAATTAATGGGCGATGGATTTGGGTTTAAACCAACAACAGGGAATATTTACAGTCCTGTATCTGGAACAGTTACATTAGTTGCTTCTACGAAACATGCGCTTGGGTTTACGATGGACAATGGGTTAGAAGTTTTATTGCATATGGGCGTTGATACGGTTGAGTTAAATGGTGCGCCATTTGATATTAATATTAAAAAGGGCGCGCGTGTTCATGGAGGAGAATTACTCGGTACCATGAATTTAGCACAGGTTGCTGAAGCAAAATTAGATGATGTTTTAATAGTTGTCATAACGAATACAAGTGACCAGTTAGACCAGTTAACATTACCAGAACCACAAGTGTTTGATGGTGGTACAGAATTAGGTTCCGGTACTGCGAAAGGGGAGAACTAGTTATGGCAAAAGACTACACGCAATTAGCGACTGACATTATTAGAGAAATTGGTGGCAAAGAAAATATTAAGAGCCTAATTCATTGTATTACGCGGTTACGTTTTTATCTAGTAGACGAAAGTAAAGCTGATGATGAGGTTGTTAAAAACTTAACGGGCGTTATTGATGTTCGCCATGCCATTGGTCAATATCAAGTTGTGATTGGTCCAGCCGTTACTGAGGTCTATGATGCAGTTATTGCGCAATTAGGGACGGAGTATGCGGGTGGCGAGGTTGATGCTAACGATGACAACCAACAAGCAGATGAACAACCAACGACATTCCGGGGTAAATTAAATGCCGGGTTCAACGGATTAATTGGTGTTATCACGGGGTCAATGATGCCCGTGATCGGACTATTGGCTGCTAGTGGTATTTTAAAAGGATTACTACAAATGGCTGTCGATTTTCATTGGACAGAAGCCACATCACAAACTTATATATTTATATCGGCAATGGGAGATTCAGCATTTTATTTTCTGCCTATCATCGTCGGATTTACGGCTGCGCAGAAATTAAAATCTGATCCAATTATTATGGCTATTGTCGGGGGTGTCTTGGTCTATCCATCACTTTTCGGAATTGCAACAGGAACGAAAGTTTTCGGCCAGGTGTTGGGAATGTCATTGAACACTAATCTGTTTGGTATACCAATTCACATGGTTAACTATACTTACAGTATTTTCCCAATTATTGCTGGTGCATGGTTAGCGCATTATGTTGAAAAAGGTCTTAAAAAAGTGATTCCACAAGTATTAAGAATGATTTTTGTGCCATTATTAGAAGTTATGATTGTATCAGCTGCTATTATTGTTATTGTTGGACCTATTATTACCTTAATTAGTACTGGTATTTCTATTGTTTTAAACGCAATTTTAACAGCAAACTACCCTATCGCAGGTTTTGTCATTGGGGGATTATATCAATGTTTAGTTATTTTTGGATTACATTGGGCAGTTGTTCCTTTAATTGCAAATGATATCGCATCAAAAGGTTATAGCTACTTGAACGCTATTGTGTCAATTACGATGGTTGCTCAAGGTGCTGCTGTAATGGCAGTTATGATTAAATCAAAAATTGCTAACATTAAAGAATTATCAGGTGGCGCCGTGATTGCCGCATTCAGTGGTATTACTGAGCCCGCTATCTACGGGATTACATTGAAATATGGTCGTGTTTTCTTAGCGGCAAATATCGGTGGTGCCGTTGGTGGATTAGTCGCCGGGTTATTAAATGTTAATATGTACGGATTTACAGGATCGTTAATTGGATTCCCTTCATTCTTTACACCTTTAAAATTTGGTGGTGGTATGAGTAATCAAATTAACTTCTGGATCGCATCAATTGTGACAATTATCGTCGCATTTGCTTGCACATGGTTCTTCGGATTTAAAGATTCAGATGTGACTGCTGCAAAAAACGTCACTCGTCGTAAAACTATCGGTAAAGATTAATAAACAAAATGCCCTTAAAGTTGAAAAAACTTTGAGGGCATTTTTGCGAGTAAATTTGATAAAAATCTTACGTTAATTTATATATATTATAAATTTATTGGATAAATCATAGAGATGAAAATTACGATTATTTACGCGACTACCTAATCGTCAATAAAGAAATCTTCGTCAATATCAAAAGTAATATATTTGTTTTTGATATTAACACCAACCTTATACTGCAACATTAAATCGCTTAATTGAAGTCCATTTATTAAAACAATATGTTGATTTTTTCCGTATTCAATTGCGTTTGCTGAAAAGTCAGAAGTAGTAATAAAGACTCCTCTGTCAGATCCGACACCACTTAGTGCTCCAACAAAGGCTTGAAGTTCGTTGCGACCTACTTTATTACCGATTTGATATCTCTTAGCCTGTAGATAAACCGTACTTGTACCTAGCGCGTCTTGGTTGATAATACCGTCAATGCCACTATCATTACTCTTCTGGGTAATAATTGCCTCCCCATTTGAGCCTTTGTAACCCATGGTGGTGAGCAAATTAACAACTAATTTTTCAAAAAAATATGGTGTTCCATCTTGGATCCTATCGAGTAAATCAAGACTAATTTTATTATTATACTGATTTATTAGAGAATTTATCGTTTGAAAAGAATCTACATCATCTTCAATATCATTTGAAATAACGTTAATTGGTGAATTGACGTTATTTTTTTTAGCCAATTCTTCTTGATGGCGTAAGTATTTAGGTTGCTCATGAACCATTTTTGCAGTAATTTGGTTTCCAAATTTTTTTAATTGTTGTTTTCCAAGTGGAGTTATTTGGTAAGCACCTCTTTTTGGTCTCTCCAATAAACCAGCAAGAGCCAATTCCGATATAGGCCAAGTCATTCGTGCGTCGATTATATTTTCGGCAGGATTTTTTTTTGATTTAAGATATCGTAATTTATCTGGCAGTGACAGACTATCAACTACCTCGTTTGATAAGATTTTTCTATTTATTGGGGATGACTGGTTATTGACGATTGCTAAAGTGATAGGGAGTAAAGCATCCCATGTTGGTAACCCGTGTTTACATAATTTTAATTTTCGATAATCGCTTGTGGCATTCATTAGATGTGCTCCTCATGTATATAAGTTAATATATGGTAATCTATTTATGATACAACATCAATTGAACGAAGACAAAAGTAGTTACTGAATCGAAATAGTTGACTTTTAAAGTTTACAATTGTAAACTAATCATATAAATTATGGAGGCGATAATGATGGATCATCAGAATATGAGTAACATGGATCATGATAATATGAAAAATATGGACCATCAACATATGGATATGCAAGGGATGGGCCACGATGAAATGAATATGGATGATATGCCTGGCGGACATATGATGCATATGGGAAACTTGAAATTAAAATTTTGGGTATCATTGGTGATGGCAATCCCAATTATTTTAATGACTCCCATGATGGGGCTTAAATTACCATTTCAATTCACATTTACTGGATCTGATTGGGTCGTAACGGCGATTGGGACCGCCCTGTTCTTTTATGGTGGTAAAACGTTTCTAGACAGTGCAAAAATGGAGCTGGCGGATAGAAAGCCAGCAATGATGACACTGATTGCGATGGGTATTAGCGTTGCTTACATATATAGTTTGTACGCGGTAATCATGAATAATATTGTCGACCCAAGTCAGCATGTAATGGACTTTTTCTGGGAACTGGCAACCTTAATTGTGATTATGTTGTTGGGACATTGGATTGAAATGAATGCCATTATGGCAGCGGGCGATGCCGTACAAAAACTAGCAGAACTTTTACCTAAGCAAGCGCATGTAATAGATGGAAATAATGACATTAAAGAAGTTGATTTAACTCAAGTACAAGTAGGAAACGTACTATTAGTTAAAGGCAACGAAACAATTCCGGCAGATGGCTTAATTATTTCTGGTAAAACGAATGTTGATGAAGCGATGATTACCGGTGAGTCAAAACAAGTTGAGAAAACAATTGATGATAAAGTCGTTGGTGGATCAGTGAATGGCAACGGTGAAATTACATTGACTGTTACTGGGACTGGTGAAACGGGATACTTGGCTCAAGTTGTTAAATTAGTTTCAAAAGCGCAATCAGAAAAATCAAATACTGAAACATTAGCTGATAAAGTTGCGGGATATTTATTTTATGCTGCCTTATCTGTCGGAATTTTAGCATTTGTTGTTTGGTTGTTCACAGGAACATTTAGTCAGGCGCTGTCAATTCTTGTGACCGTTCTGGTTATTGCCTGTCCCCATGCATTGGGATTAGCGATTCCGCTAGTTGTTGCGAGAAGTACGTCTCTCTCGGCCAAAAATGGTTTATTGATTAAAAATCGAAATGCCTTAGAAGTTGCACACACAATTGATACATTACTTGTGGATAAAACGGGAACTTTAACAGAAGGTCATTTTGTGGTAACGAACTATAAAACGTATTCAAAAGATTTTTCTGAATCAGAAATTATTGGCTTAATGGCTTCATTAGAACGCGGATCAACGCATCCTTTGGGCAAGGGGATTATTCAAAAAGCAGAAGATTTAAATCTTGAAATTCCAACCGCAAGTGATACACAACAAATTAACGGTATTGGTTTAGAGGGTCATATTAAAGCCAATTTATATAAAATTGTTTCTGAGGCATACGTTAAAAAGAATCAGTTATTAACCGATGAGATGGTTTCAGATAATGAAGGTGATTCTATCAGTTACTTAATTCAAAATGATAAAGTGATCGGGTACGCCGCTCAAGGTGATCAAATTAAACAGGAATCATATGGATTAGTTGAACAATTAACAAAGATGGGTATTAAAACGATCATGTTGACGGGTGATAACCAACACGCCGCTGAAAAGGTCGGTGTCAAATTGGGAATTGAAGACGTTCGCGCTAATTTAATGCCGGAAGACAAAGCGAAAATTGTCGGGCAATTGGAGAGCGAAGGACATAATGTCATTATGGTTGGTGACGGAATTAATGACGCCCCAAGTTTGGCTGGAGCGACAATCGGTATGGCAATTGGATCGGGAACTGACGTTGCTGTTGATTCTGCCGATGTGATATTAGTTAAAAGTAATCCTACGGATATATTAAAATTCTTGACGTTAAGTCGCAACACTAGATTGAAAATGATTCAAAATCTTTGGTGGGGTGCAGGATATAATATTATTGCGTTACCATTAGCTGCCGGTATATTAGCACCAGTTGGCTTTATTTTGAGCCCATTAGTTGGTGCAGTTGTGATGTCATTGAGCACAATTGTTGTTGCCGTAAATGCAATGACGCTACATGATTAGAACGTCAGAATATATTGGTATAATATTAACCTTATTTAGATGATTAACTATTATGAATCTCCTTTTTGGGTCGTTTTTAGACTCAAATGATGGGAGGTTCTTTTTTTGTCTAATTGAATAAAAAAACGTTAATGAAATGTGAAATTACATCAATAATGATAGATATAATACGATATTTTAGACTATGAATATGAACTAGCTAAATTTATAAAAAAAGTTTTTATAAAGCGTTTTAGTGTTGCACACGACATGTAGCCCCATGTAATGCAATCTATAACTTAAAAGACCGAGTTCTATAATTAAATCGTGTGCGATATAAAATAGAAAGCGCATAATAATAATGATATGCTACAAACATAGTAATACAATGAGGTATAAATCTTGAACGACATAAGGGGGTATACATGTGGTAAGCAAAGTAAAAAAAATATTATTTTTAATTGTACTATTCATGTTTGTAGGGGGTATCACTTCGGGATGTGGTAATACAACTAAAAAAACGTCGAGCGAAAGTACAACAAGTAGCAGTCATTCGAAAAAACAAACGGCAAAGAAAATATCTGAGAAATCAAATGCCGTTACAGTTCACGTAAAAGGAAAGTAGGGGGATATAGATGGGCATATTATATAAGGCAATTACAATATTATATATTGTAATGCAAGTTATTTCGTCACCATTATCAGTTATGAATCAAATGAGAAGCGTATCAGCAAAAGCAGTTGAAGGAATTAATGTCTTAGATAGTAAAGATAAGACAATGGAAAAATTAGACGTAACAGAAAAGGGCGAGTACCAGCTTAAAATTAGTGATAGTCGCGTTAACCTAGAAAAAATGGAAATTGAACTACCTGATTTCTTAACGTATAAATCTGCGGATGGGTTAACACAAAATAAAGTAGATTACGCAAAAGATACAAATAAACTGACATTTAATTTAGATGATTATAAAGTCAGCAAAACAATCCTATTAACGTTGGTTGCTAACAAAGGCCAAAGTCAAAAGGGTGACATTGTATTAAAAGATTTTGATGAAAATGGTAAAACAAGTAAAAAAGTAATTAACGCTAAACTGATTTCTGAAAAAGCAACAAAAGAAACGGTTAAAGAAGATAAAACAACAAAAGATGACTCGGCTGAAGCTAAAATGGCTCGAGGCGAAAGTAGTAGTGTTAAAGATATCAAACAAGCAACACGTCAATTACCAAGTGAAGTACCTGATCCACCTAAATCTGACATTGTCCTTACAGATACTTTCCAAGTAATAGAAGGATTTAACTCATACGTTCATAAAACTAATGTGAATGAGGTTGTTATTACAGATGATAAAAAGCAACAAAAGGGTGGACTCTGGTATAAAAATCAAATTGATTTAACTAAAGATTTCGATATGGGAATGTATGTTTTCTTAGGCGATAAAAATCAAGCCAATAAAGGCGCTGATGGAATTACATTTGTGATGCAAAATGATCCTGAGAAATTAAAGGCCGTTGGTGCCATGGGTGCTGGTATTGGTGCATATGGTATGGAATCATACCCTGATAGATATATTAGAAATGGATTGGCACTAGAATTTGATACGTATCGTAATAACGCTGCAACGGTTGGAACAAATGACCAAGATATCGATATGAGCGCTAAAGATTATGGACATATCGCCATCCAAAAAACGCAATCTGTCGCACGTAACCATGAAAATATTATGTTAGGTACTGCTACAAATCAATTAGCTAATAATAAATGGCGTAAAGTAGATATGTCATGGTCTTCTCAAAGTAAAACATTATCGTACACGATTGAAGGATTTGGTAGCAAGACTTACAAAATAGCTAATCCAAACGCTTTATTCGGTGGCGAAAAAGTTTACTGGGGATTTACGGGTTCAACAGGAACTTACACAAATAATCAAGCAGTCGCAATTGATAAATTGCCTGATCAAACAAAATCAACATTGAAAAAAGATGTTAAAAACATCACGAACAAAGATGCTGACTACAAAACAACAACTATTGAGAAAAAAGGCGATATTGTTGAATACCGTTTAGCTTATGAATCTGACAAGGGAAACACGCAAGACTTACTTGCTGCTGAACTTAAAGATGTGCTTGATGGCCGTCATACTTATGTACCAGGATCATTAACAATTGATGGTAATAAACAAACTGACGCGGTATGGAATAACGGAACAATTAAATTGGGTGACGTTACACCGGGAACAAAACGAGATGTTATTTTCCAAGTTAAGGTTGATGGAACTGGGGATATCTTGAATCAAGCGATGTTCTCTTCTAAATACGCTAATCCAGTAGAATCTAATAAGACAACGATTTACAATGGCGATGCCGTTATTACTAAAACAGATGGTGATACGGGCGTACCTTTAAAAGGCGTTAAGTATGTTTTAAAAGATGCTAATGGTAAAGTCATTAAAAGTGACTTAGCAACAAATGATAAAGGTCAATTTGACTTACATTATTTAGAACCAGGTAAATATACTGTTGAAGAATCTTCAGCACTTCCTGGTTACATTAAAGATACAAAGAGCCATAGTCTTGTGATTACTAAAGATCAAAAAACACCAGCTACATTAGATCTTAAAAATTATAAAGAAGTTGTTAAACCTGAATTAACAAAAAGTGTGAGTGTGAAATCAGCAAAATTAGGTGACACATTTACGTACACATTAAAAGTAACAAATCCAAGTTCTAACGGGACTTGGAATGATGTTGTTATGACAGATAATTTAGATACAACTAACTTAGAATTAGTTGCAAACAGTACAACATCAGATGGTAGTGCATTATCTGATGCAACCGTTTGGAACAACAATAAGACATTTACTTATAAAGTAGGTAACTTAAAAGCTGGAGAATCTAAGACAGTTACTTTCAAAGTAAAAGTCATTAACATCCCAGCCAAGAAAATTATTGATAATACCGTTAGCGCAACAGGTAAAGATGCGGCTGGCAAAGAAGTTGCACCAAAAGATGCCAAAGTTACCACGCCTGTTGATTACAAAGACGGTGAGTTAATCTCAACCAAAACTGTAACAGATGAAAATGGTAACAATATTAATGGTAAAGAAGTAAAAGTCGGCGATACAATTCATTTTGATATTAAAGTGAAAAATACGGTCGATAATAGTATTGTAACGAACGTTATCGTTAAGGATTCTTTAATTAAAGCATTCGCCTTTAAAACAGGAACATTAACAGTGACAGACGTTAACGGCGTTAAAAAGACAGTTTCAGATACGAACTTCAAGGGCCAAGACTTATCAATTAACGTTGGAAGTATAAAGGGTCAAGAAGATGTAACTGTTGGATTTGACGTTACAATCACAGAAGATGCGGATGGCGATTTGAAGAACGTTGGACTTGTTACAGGGACAACACCGGGCGGTGAAGTGCCACCAACAACAACGCCAGAAACAGAAAATAACGCACAACCTAAACCAACGCTTAAGAAAGAATCAAATGTAAAGCACATTCTAGGAATGGGCGATAAATATGGATACAGAATTAAAGTTGGTAATGAAAAAGGTGCCGGTATTTGGCATAACGCACAAGTAACTGATAGTCTAGAAACTAAATATTTGGAATATGTTCCAGGTTCAACTAAATTAGACGGTAAATCAGTTTCAGATGCAACCGTTTGGAATAAAGATCGTCTTACAATGCAACTCGGCGATTTAAAGGCTGGAGAGACGAAAACAATTACATTTGAAGTAAAAGTTAAAGAAATTCCAGCAACACAAACAGTTATTCCTAATGTTGCCAAAGCAACAGGTGAGGATAGTAAAGGGAATGCTGTTAATCCACCAGATTCTAAAGTCTTGGTTCCAGTAGATTATAGAGTCGGGGAATTATCAATTGTTAAAACAGTTAGTGATAGTAAAGGAAATAATCTAAATGGGGATATCGTTAAAATTGGCGATACACTTCATTTCGAGGTTACCGTAAATAACATTAGCGAAGTCGGGACAATTGTTAAGGGTATTAAGGTTAAAGATGAATTAATTAATGCCTTTAAATACACGGCAGGAACATTAACAATTACTAAGCCAGATGGTACAGTCGTTAGTGCAGACGATAGTAATTTTAATGGTCAAAAATTAGATCTTGATGCAGGTAATTTAAAAGGTCAGGAATCTCTTACAGTTGGATTTGATGTTACGGTAACACCAGATGCTACTGGAGAATTAGAAAATGTGGCCTTGGTTTCAGGAACAGATCCTGAAATACCAGAAACACCAACACCACCAACAACAAATTATGTTAATCCAAAACCTTCATTACTGAAAACAAGTGATGTTAGTGAAACAACATTAGGCGGGGAAATTGAATATAAAATTTCTGCTAAAAATGCTGTTGAAGCTGGTACTTGGCATAAAGCAAGCATTACTGATAAATTAGATACTGCTTACTTGGAATTAATACCAAATAGCACAATGGTTAATGGTAAAAAAGTTTCTGATAAAGATGTTTGGAAAGATAACGTTTTAAATGTCGCATTGGGCGACGTTGCTAGTGGTAAGGAAAATATTGTAACATTTAAGGTTAAAGTTAAGGCTATCCCAGATAGTAAAGTTGTTAAAAATACAGCAAGTGCAACTGGGGAAGATAGTGAAGGAAACAAAGTAGCGCCACCGGATTCAAGTGTGAACATTCCAATTGACTATGCACCCGGGGCACTGAAGAGTTTAAAAACAGTTTCTGATGCTGATGGTAATAGTTTAAACGGAAAAGAAGTTAAAGTTGGCGATACGTTACACTTTGAGATCAACGTGAAAAACGTTGTTAAAGATAGTATTGTCACAAATGTCTTCATTAAAGATTCTCTAGAAAAAGGATTCACTTATAAGGCAGGTTCACTTAAAGTTAACGCTAATACAGTTAGTGATAACAACGTTAAGGGGCAAGATATCAGCGTTAATGTAGGTGATCTGAAGTACAATGAAGAATCTGTTCTAAGTTTTGATGTTATTGTTAACGATCAAGCTAGTTCAGAAATGAAAAACGTGGCCTTAGTTGGCGGTACAACTCCAGAAGGAGAAATTCCACCAACAACGACGCCTGAAACAAATAACGGCGCAAATCCTGAACCTAAATTAGAAAAGACAGCTAATGTAGAAAAAACGCATTTAGGTGAAACTTTCGAATATACGATTAAGGCAAGTAATGCTAAAGACGCTGCTAAATGGCAAGATGCAGTTGTTAAAGATAACTTGGATGCACGTTACTTAACATATGTTTCAGATACAACAAAAGTTGACGGCAAAGCCGTTTCAGATACAGAGGCTTGGTCAGACAACAAGTTAAATGTTAAGATCGGCGATTTAGGAACAGGAAAATCAGTTTCAATTACATTTAAGGTAAAAGTAATTGCTGTTCCAGAAAATGGCATTGTTCATAATACGACACAAGCTACGGGTACAGATAGTAAGGGTAATGTCGTCACACCACCAGATGCTTCCGTAGATGTTCCAACAGATTTCCAAGATGGTAAACTGAAAATGGATAAAGCTGTTTCAGATGCTAAAGGAAACGATTTGAATAATCACGAAGTAAAAATTGGTGATACCCTCCATTACGATATTACGGCTGAAAATGTCAATGAATTTGGGATGCTTTACAATGTTATTGTTAAAGATGATTTGGTTAAAGGTTTAGAATTTAAAACAGGTACTTTAACAGTTAACGGAAAAGCAGCCGATGACAAAAACTTTAACGGTCAGAACTTAAAAATTAATATCGGTGATTTAAAAGGTAAAGAAAAAGTCGTTATCGGATTTGACGTTACAGTTACTAAAGATGCAGATGGTAAATTGGATAACGTTGCCTTGGGTTCAGGGACAACACCGGGTGGAGAAGTACCAGAAACACCAACACCAGGAACAAAAAATCCAATCAAACCAAACCCATCATTGGAAAAAACGGCAAGTCAATCAGAATTAAAATTAGGCGACACATTCACGTACACAATTACGGCACGAAATGCGGCTGACGCAAGTACTTGGTACAATGCAGTAATTAGCGATACGTTGGATACAAAACATTTGGAATTAGTTTCAGGTTCAACCATTGTAAATGGTAAATCAGTTTCTGATAAAGATGTTTGGAAAAATAATATCTTAACGGCTTCAATTGGAGATTTACGCTCTGATGAATCTAAGGTAATCACTTTCAAAGCTAAGGTCATTTTAATTCCAGAAAATGGAAAAATTGCGAATACGGCTAAGGGTGAGGGTACGGATAAAGATGGTGACAAGATTGTGCCACCTGACGCAACTGTAGAAATTCCAGCAGTTAAAAATCCTGTACCACCTGTAAAACCAGGTGAAGTAACGCCACCAACGAAACCTGTAACACCACCAACAAAACCAGGCGAAGTAGTGACACCACCTGTAAAACCGGGAGAAGTAACACCGCCCGTAAAACCTGGAGTAACAGCACCAGGAACAGTAACACCGGCACCATCACAACCGGGCGTCACATCACCAACAACACAAAAAGAATTGCCACAAACTAATGATGCAGATGGTACATTATTAAGTCTTGCGGGAATCGGATTAGTAGGTTTAGCCGGCTTCGTTATTGCACGTCGCAAAAAAGCTAAAAACTAATCAGTTACAATTTTTAAATAAGTTTCCATAAAAAATAAGCACCCTCGAAATCATTGATTTTGAGGGTGCTTATTTTTTATTTATTAGTCTTTAAAATTATCGTTTTCAACATCCGCTAGGAACGTACTTAAATGATCAAAGTAGACAGGTGCGTTATCAATCATATGATGATGACCGCCTTCAGGAGTTGTTACAAGACGAGCGTGTGGAATTGTTTCTGACATTCTTTTAGCGGTTGCTAGAGGCATTGTTTCGTGTTCACCAAATGTAATTAAGGTTGGAACGGTAATATTTTTGATACGGTCGCGAGTTGACCAATCTTTTAATTTACCGGTAACGACGAATTCGTTATTACCTTGGAAGTAGTTGTAGACAGGTTCGGCCATTGTGCTAACCAAATGAGCAATTTGAGCTGGTTTTTTACGATCAACATAACCGTCATTTAAAATGTCAACGTAGCCTTGGTAACGTGCGTTATCAAGGTCGCCTGTTTTTTCGCATTCTTGCATGTAAGCAAGCGCATCAGCATCTAATTCTTTAGCACGAATAGCGTTAACGTTAGCTAAGTATTCATTAATGTCGTCAGTCATACTTGAGATAATAGCGCCTTTTAAATGGTCACCATATTTCAATGCGTATTCTTGAACAAGAGCGCCACCCCATGATTGACCAATTAAGTAGAAGTTATCTAAGCCTAATTTAACGCGGACTTCTTCAACTTCATCAATAAAGTAATCAATATTAAGGAATTTGTCGACATTCTCTTGTTTAGTGAAATCTGGTTGGTCAGAGTACCATGAACCAAGTTGGTCATACATTGAAACTTGAACGCCAAGAGGAGCTAATTTTTCAGCAAAATTTTCGTAATATTCATGTGTACCACCGGGGCCACCATGGAGACAAAGTAATTGAATATCGCCTTGTCCCTCTGTGTGTGTCCAAAGATGATACCCATTATCTAACGTAATAATTTTCGTTCCATATGCCATATTAATCCACCTAATTTCTTAAGAATAGATTAAGCATAGCACTTTTGAGGTTATTTACCAGAATGAAGGCAATTAAAAAGTCACAATTTGCAATTTATAGACATTTAGTTTAAAGTTATGTTAACTTAAAAAATAAAAAGGTTAACGGTGGATGATGAAAACAAAAGATCAGATTCTTAAAATTTTGTCTGAACGACAAGACAGTATCGTTTCGGGAGAGGCTTTGGCCGAATCGATTGGTGTTTCAAGAACGGCCATTTGGAAGGCAATTAAAGGGCTACAAGAAAATGGTTTTGAAATTCAGACGGTTGCGCAAAAAGGATACATATTGAACGATGGTAACCGTTTGAATCCACAACTTATTTATTCTTATTTAGATAATCAAGAGATACAGGTGGAAACATTCGATGAGTTAAAATCAACTAATCAATTGGCTAAAGAACGTGCTAGCCAACAAGGTAATAATGAACCGCTACTAATTGTGGCAAACGGTCAAACAGGTGGATATGGACGATTTGGTCGAGATTTTGAATCACCGGAAGATACCGGTATTTATATGAGTTATCTATTACGAATTGATCAGCCAATTAAAGATGTTGGACAGCTGACAACGGCCACGGCCATGGCCGTGAGTTATGCATTGGAAAATAAATTAACTATTCAACCGCAAATAAAGTGGGTTAATGACATTTATTATCAAAATAAAAAAATTTGTGGCATTTTAACAGAGGCTGTTACAGATATTGAGACGCAACAAGTGACAAGTCTCGTTATTGGTATCGGACTAGATTTTAAAACGGATATCACAAAATTATCGACTCATTTGCGAGACAAAGTAGGATCGTTGGTAACTGAATCGGGGGACGTTACACGAAACGAATTAATAGCTGAAATAACGAATCAATTTATGACTATTTATCAAGATTATCAATCAGGCGGTTTTATGGATGATTATCGAAAGCGGTCACTTGTAATTGGTAAGACGGTAACTTTAAAAAGTGGTCATCAAGAAATAACGGGCGTTGTTGAAACGATTAGTGATAGTGGACAACTGGTTTTTCGAAATGATGACGGACAGGTTACAAAGTATATGGCAGGAGAAATTATAAAAGTGAACGTGGATGGGATGACACATGGGCAAGAATAATCGGTTGAAGCAATTAATTATTGCGGCGGAATTAGCGGCTGTCATGGGTGTTTTATCGCAACTTATTATTCCACTAGGACCAATTCCGTTGACCTTACAAACGATTTTTATTGGGTTGTTGGCAAGTTTAAGACCGGTCGGAGAAGGAATCAAAACAGTTGGTATTTATCTTTTGCTGGGGTTAATTGGCATACCCGTATTTGCTGGTTTCCACTCAGGACTACTGTCATTAATCGGGCCAACCGGTGGCTATTTATTTGGTTTCTTGATTTACGTTATAGTGACCGGTTTATTTTTAAAATGGTTTGGAAATGGTCGTTGGCAACTGTACGTCGCAAACTTATTGGGTGCTAGCGTTCAATTATTACTTGGTGCCGCATGGTTAATGATTTACCAACAAACAACCATTCAACAAGCATTTTTGATTGGTGTTTTACCATTTATATTTGTTGGTATTCTTAAAGTTGTTTTTGTTTGCGAGTTAGCTTGCTATTTAATACGTAGGTATGAAATAAAAGCCTTGTAGAAAGTTAATTTTAGCTAGATAAATCAACTAACACCGATTCTATAAGTGATGGACTTTAATAACTTAATAAAATAAAAAGAGAGAAACACGTTAATAATTACGTGTTTCTCTCTTTTTATACAGTCAGAAGCAGTTTCAGTTTGCCTTTTTTTCTTGATAACTACGAACTAGTAATATGGCCGTTAAGGCTGTGACAATTAAACAAATGATGAATGAAATTAAAAAGGTGACGTGCATCCCGTAAAGAAAAACGTCTGGACGATTTTTAATATATGTCGTTGTTGTTTGACCGTATTTATGACTCATTGCGGTAAACAAAGAGGTTGTCGCAACGGAAACCCCAATGACCATCCCTAAGCTACGAGACAGAGAATTCATACTACCAGCGACGCCAAGTTGTTTCTGGTCAACGGCACCCATGATAGTCATGTTATTTGGTGATTGGAATAAGGGATTTCCTAATCCAGCAATGGCTACGAAAATAGCAAAGACATAAAGTGGTGTATCCGCATTAATCATGAAGAAACCAAATTGAGAAATTGAGAGAATAATAAGCCCAATTAAAGTGACTAACTGTGGATTGAAACGATCACTTAATGAACCAGCGACCGGTGACATCACAACCATAACTAATGGCCAAAGCATCAAGATGTAACCAGCGATATTAGGCGTTAAACCCAACGTATTTTGAAGATAGAAGGGCGAGATAACGTTGAAGAAAAAATTAGAAATAAAAATCAATAACGCGCCAATTAGGCCAATTGAGAATTTAATATTTTTAAAAATTGTAAACTGAATTAAGGGCATCTCAATTTTATTTTCAATCGTAATAAAAACGATTAGGGAAATTAGAGCGGTTACGAATAAGCCAATGATGGCAGGTTGATTAAAGCCAATTTCTTGGCCAATGAAGATACCAATAAAAAAAGTCGCAATCGTTAACGCGTAAAAAGTAAATCCTAGGTAATCGATTTTTGTTCGCGTTTTAGTGATATCTTTTGGCAAAATAGCTTTACCGACAAGAATAGCAATTACGCCAACCGGGATGTTAATCCAGAAAATATAACTCCACGATAGATGAGCAAGTAAAAGTCCGCCTAATCCGGGACCAGCGATACTACCTAACGAAACGAAAGAACCAATGTAACCCAATGCTTTACCACGTTCATTGTGAGGGAAAACCTCAGTAATAATCCCTGCGTTTGCGCTTAATGTCATACTGGCACCCGTTGCTTGAACGACACGGGCAAAGAGTAAAAAGGGTAGCCCAGTATTGAATCCAGCTAGTATCGAGCCACAAACAAATAGAATGGTACCAATCCGGAAGACACCGATTTTACCATAGGTGTCACCCAATTTACCAAATAGGGGCAATAAGCAACAGATGACAACGAGGTAAATTGAAACGACCCATTCGGATTGATTCATTGGTACATTTAATTCACGGCTCATACTAGGCAGCGCAATATTAACGATTGAACCGTCAAGCGTGGACATGAAGGTAAACAATCCAATGGATGTCAAAATCCACCATTTTCTTTTTTGAATCTCTGGATCTGTAACAAATGCGTTTTGAGTAGCCATGTGTGTTCTCCATTATCTTGGTGACATTACATCATCATTTTTTAGGTAGACGTTTAGAATAATGTTGTTACAGGTTGGTAAGGAACTTTAAGGCGAGAATTGGCTAAGTTAATCGTATAGATATCTGAATCATTGTTACGTAAAGTCATACCAAAGTCAGTTGCATAAATAACAAGTCCAAGTTGATGCCCTTTTTCAACTTGGTAGGCTGTTGGCTGTAAGTCAAACTCTACCGTATTAAAAGTGCCTGGAAGCACGGAATCATTTTGATAACGATTAGTTCTATTTTGGAGATTAATATGACCTTTTGAAATCATTTTCCAGGGTGTAGACGTTGCACTCTTAGTAAACTCAACTAAATCATCCTCGCGCCAATGAAATCCGGTGTCTAGGGATTTACGACCTAAAACAGTTGGTACTTCATTGAGTCGATTTGCTTCGCCATAGTCAATCAACATGCAGCTAATCAAGCCCTTTGTCTGCCCGGCAGAGACGGACAATTTAACGTGGGCGGAACCAGAAAGGAAGAGACGTTCGGTAAATGAATCTGTCACTAGCTGAACGCGATTTTCAGCCATATTTGTTTCTTTAGTTGAAATCAGGTCGCGTTCCCAAAGATTATTGTTTGTCACGTAGGCGTTAAAGATGTCATCTGGTAGGTCATCTTTAAAGGTAACTGATTGATGTTCATCCGAAGTGACCGATTGAGTCAGCTTATCTTGTTGGAAATGATAAGACTGTACAGGTGAATCTGAATCCGCCCAATCATCAAATGTATGCCAAGTTTCGGCATCTAAGTTATCTTGTATTGTGACGTTGGGAATAAGTGTCTCTGCACCATTTTCAACGTCATAAAGTTGATTAGATAACCAAAGGTTCATCATATCCGTAAAATCTAATGAGCGGAAATTATTAATATAAATATGTTTTCCTTGATGTAAAAACAATTTTTTTACGACCGGAGAGGGCCGTAATGCCTGCCAAAGTTGTTCCACTTGGCGTGGTTTGACGTTCCAATCATTTAAACCATGAACCATAATAATATTGGCTTTAATATTTTGAACTTGATTTAAGTAGTTACGCTCATCCCAGAATTGATTATAATTACCTGATTCACGATCTTGCCCTATTGCTAGCTTGTCCATAACTTCGCTAAAATAATTTTGAATAGTTGTATAGTCTGCGGCATCTTTTTTACGGCTTAAACAAAGTTCAGCCAGAACATCTGCGTCTTCTCCTTGACAAGCGGCTGGCGCGACAACTAATCCATTTTCACGATAATAGTCGTACCAACTTGAGATTGCTGCTTCAGAAATAATGGTTTTTAAACCGGAGACACCAGTAGTTGCTGCAGCAGTAGCGAGTGTTCCAAGGTAAGACTTACCAGTCATTGCAACGTTTCCGTTACTCCAAGTTGCTTTAATTGCGCGATTATCTGATTTATTTGTGAAAGCTTGGCGTTGACCCGTTAGCCATTCGATGATTGCCACAGTTGAAACCGTCTCCTCGACACTGCCACAAGTTCGAACGCCGTCTGACTCGCGAGTACCAATTCCGGCTGCGTAGACAACTGCGAATCCTCTGGCAAGCATATAATCGTTTAACGTATACGAAAATTCGCGACTAAAAGTTTGTTCTGTTTCGGTTGTTTCTGAAAGAACTGGTCGCGGATTGGGTAATTCAGGTTCTTGATAAGTAGAAGTGATATCTGCTTCGGATAAGTCTGTGACAGGTTTTTCTGCGAGTGGAATATCGACGTTATGCATGACTTCTGCTTCATCATTCGTACCTTGGTTATAAGGGCTTGCCGTGTATAAAACAGGCACTTTAAAACCTGAAGTAACAGTTGGTCTTAAAATTTCAGTTTTTAATAAATCACGTTGACCATCATGATCGGTATCTAGTGGTGCCTCAACATAAACGACTTCACGAATTAGTTTTGTGGTATCGAAAACAGGTTGCGCCTTGCCATTGAAAAAGAGTGGTTTGGCGTCTTCATAGAAAGAAACGAAGTAGCCTTTATTGGCTAATAGATCAGTGAAAACCTGACCGTTTTTTGTATGCGTTGTTAATAATAGATACCAAGCTGACCAAAAATCATCAACTGAGTTAATGATTTCAATAGAAGGTAATTGAATCTTAGTCATTGCCGTGAATGGGTCGTCAATTTTGAAATCAATGCCGACTTCAAATTCTAATAACTGCAATGCAATATTATAGAAGATAGTGGGCGTTAATTCATTTTTCATTGTAAAAAAATCATCAACTGAAGTCGAGTCAGTCGCGAGTAATGAATGATATTTTTGGTGTTTTGATCCGGCAGTTTGATAATCAAGGAAAACTTTATCGAGTGATTGCTCAAGTAAAAATGTCAGATTAGTTTCAGCATCTATGTAAAATTTCATGGCTTTGAGTTCTTTGATTTGTGTCTCAAAGGTAGGTGTATAGTTAGCGAATTGATTATTTTTCATTAGTCAGAAACTCCCTTTCAAAATTGATTGAACTATTAATTTAAGTATAACTTAAATTTAAATAAGGTTGAAATGATACGTTTCTATTGACAAAAAATAAGTAACTGAGTAAAGTCAAAGATATTAAGGTAATTAAAAAAGGAGAGTGTCTAATAGTGAGAAGGAAAGTCGCATTAATTTTGAGTATTATGGTTCTAGGGGTGTTGGCTGCTTGTGGGAAAACAACAACAAAAGTTGATAGTAGTTTAAACGTGGCTGTAACTGATCAGTTAGGCACTTTAGATTCAACTAAATACAGCGATACGTTTAGTGTTGAAGCTATTCAAAACGTTTATGAAGGTTTGTATACTTATAATCAAAAAAATAAACCAGTTTTGGCAGCGGCTAAAAGTGTCACGACAAATGACGCAAAAACAGTGTACACGTACAAATTACGAGATGAAAAATGGTCAAACGGAACGGCTGTGACGGCTAATGATTTTGTGTACGCATGGCAGAAATTGGCCAATCCTAAAACAGCATCACCTAATTCACAACGAATCGATATCCTAAAAAATGGTTATGACATTCGCAATGGAAAAATGGCTGTTAATAAATTAGGTGTTAAAGCAATTGATAAAACAACGTTAGAAGTTACGTTAGCACAACCAATTAGTTATTTGCCAGAAGTTTTAACGGGAGCGCCATTTGTACCTCAAAATGAAGCCTACGTTAAAAAACAAGGGGATAAATATGGAACAGATTCAAAACATATGATTGTGAATGGTCCTTATAAATTAACGGACTGGACGGGAACTAATAATAAATGGTCATATGTTAAAAATACAAATTACTGGAATGCTAAGTCAGTTAAATTAACTCAAGTTGATGTACAAGTTGTAAAAGACGGCGCAACAGCCGGTAAACTATATCAGACGGGTAAAATTGATTTTTCAATGTTAGCTAATGATTACGTTAAACAATATAAAAATGAAAAAGGCTTTGCAACCCGTAAAACACCATTAATTGGTTATTTAGGTTTTAATACGAAACGCGAAGCAACTGGTAACAAACACATTCGTAAGGCTCTTGCAATCGGGTTTAACAAGAGCTCCTTAGCAAGTAAAATTCTCAATGACGGTTCATCAGAGTTGAATGGAATTGTGCCAGCTAACTTTGTCTCGAACCCGGTTAACGGTAAAGATTACCGTAAAGAAGCTGGTGACTTGCTCGCTTTCAATAAAAAAGAAGCTAAAGCCGAATGGGAAAAGGGACTTAAAGAAATTGGTAAAAAAGACCTGACTATTGAAATTTTAGGTTCTGACACGCCAGAGGCCAAACAAGTGATTGAATACTTACAGGCACAACTAGAAAGTAACCTCCCAGGATTAACAATTAACGCCCGTAACATACCAATCAAATCACGTTTAGCAGCAACAACTGCGTACCAATTTGATGTTGTTTATGGGACGTGGACGCCAGATTACGCTGATCCAATTAACTTTATCAGTGATGGTGGTGCTTATCACTTGAGTACAGATTACAAAAACGCACAATATTTAAAAGACCTTGATCAAGCTAAGAATGACTTTGCAACGAATCCCACAAAACGTTGGGCTAGTTTGATTGATGCCGAAAAACAAATTGTTGGCGAAGATGCTTATATGGTACCTGTTTTCCAAGGAGCAATGGCTTACTTGTTAAACCCAGATATCGCTGGAATCCATATTAACCCATACGGAACAACATTGTTCTATCGTGATATGACGATTAAGTAGGACTAATTAAATTGAGAACTTAAGCTATTGGACAGTTAGTTCAATGACTTAAGTTCTTTTTTTGTAGAAAAACTGAAAAATATTATTTGGCTTTAGTGTTGTCACGTCACACCTTTTAGTACTCGTTATTGTAGCGAGAATAATTAAAGTTCTCCTTGTATGTAATTGGGTGTATTGGTTAAGTTGGTTGAGATAAATTTGTGAATAATAAGTTAATATGAGAAACTTATGGAGGTAAAAAAATACTTGGAGGGTATGGATAATAATGAAAAAAATAAAGTTAGGTATTTGGGGATTAGCATTGTTGTTAGTTTTGGTGGGGTGTTCAAATGGAAATTCAGAAGATACGAGTACTAGTAGTTCAGTTGTCAATTCGAAATCAACAAAAAAATCTGATTCAATAAGTAAAAAGGAATCAAGTAAGCTTGAAAGTAGTCGAGCGGAATCAATTAAAAAAATGAAAATTAAGTCAGAATCAATAAAAAATGAAAAAAGAAATTCTAGGAGAAATACTAGTGAGGGGACACTTACGGTTCAACAAATGAAAGATACCCCTGAACAATCAGCCATAGCAATTGCTTATTATGGTGCAGATCATGTTTGGAGTAACTTATCTGGCGAGATAACGGACGGATTCAATATTTCAATTGAATCGCCTGATTCCAGTATCGTTAAATACTATATCCAAAAAGGTGATAATCCTTATTATAGATTGTTAGGTGACGAACATAACACTGTTGATTATTACAATAATTCAGATAATGAGCTTCAAAAAGTAGGGATGTCTGAAATAGTTACGTACGTTAATCGAAAATTATCCGATGATGCTAGAAATAAAATAGTAAATAATGTGACTATTGGTGAAGGAACTGACACGCAAAAATCTAAAACAAGTTCTTCCACGAATGGAAAAGATTTATCGATTGAAGAAGCAGTAGATTTACTTAACAATAAGTTTAAATCTAAAATTTCTGGATTCGATATTCAAAGTTATTATGCGGGGACAATATCAGTTGTGGATGGCAGTAATCTCAAAATTCGGGACGGACACGATTCGGGAACATATGAAGCCTACGGTAATGGTGGTTGGCAGATAAGCATTGTTAATGGATCGGGTGGTGCAGTTCACGATTATTATATGGTTCCTGATCACGATAATCTAACAGTATCCGTTAAAGCCAAATATTCAAGGGCTTATGAAAAAGATACTATAGAAACTTCTACGATAACGCGTTAATAAATAATAGGTTGCAATGTGTATGAATATGAAGTAAAAAGAGTAGACCAACATTTACGAAGCGTTAATTTTGTAAATGTTGGTCTACTCTTTTTATTAAAGGACTAATAATGATGATCCATTTAGGCTGCCCGGTTAGCTTAATGACTCGTATATAGCAAATAATAAGGATAATCATTATGAAGTTGTTTAAAAGTACGGTTAAAGTAGCAGTCCGTCGGGCGAAATATCTGAACTATTTTAGTGATAAAAATAGTTCTAACCTAAAATAGTTATTTGAACAAATACGTGAAATTGGGTTCATAAGTTAAGTAGAAATTCATTCTTTAAGCTTCCTAACTTGTATTTTAAATGGAATTAATGTGAATAAGGCTAACCCTATGTCGAACTTTATCTGTAATAAAATGTTAAACTGGTAAAGTTAATATTTACTAAATAAATGAGGTGTAAACCAATGAAACAGCTATTTCATAAAAATCTTATCTTAATTTTAACGATTGTGATTGGTGGCTTACTTGTTCTAGGCGTTAAGTTTGATCAGGCATTATACTCGGATACTATCGTTAAAATAACGCAGGTTACGGATGATAAAACTGAGAAGGTCACCGATGAATTTGAAAATAAAGATACGCAAACCAAACAAAAAATATCGGGAATTGTGATGAACGGTAAGTATCAGAGCCAAAAAATTGTCTTACCAAATACATATTCTTCATCGCGAGCAAATGATCAAAAATATCAAAAGAATGATCAAGTATTCGTAACGGTTAATCCACATAAAAGCGGATTGACGGGTACCATAGATGGGTTTAAGCGAGATGTTGTCGTGGCCGTCTTAATTTGGGTTGCCGTCAGTATGTTGGTAGGATTTATGCAGATTAGTGGGATGATCGCTGTTTTAAGTATTGCTTTGAATATGGTCATCTTCTTTTTAGCTATTAAATTTGAAATTTTTGTTAATATTACGAATTTCTTTTGGATTTTTGCCGGAATCGCACTTATTTTTGCGGTGCTTACATTAAGTTTGGTGATTGGATTAAACCGGCAGATGTTGGTTACGCTGCTAGCGACGTTAACGGGGACTAGTTTGTCAGTTATTATCAGTGTAATTGTTTTAAGGTTAACGAATGATCAAGGGATGCACTACGAGGCTTTATCGTACGCTACCCAAGCGCCGAAGGAACTCTTCTTGGCAGCAACATTACTTGGGTCTCTGGGAGCTGTTATGGACGAATCAACGGATATTGTGGCGACACTCTTTCAATTGAAAGAGGAACAGCCAATGATTTCACCGAAGGAATTATTTAAATCTGGTCGTGAAGTAGGACAATCAATTATGGGGCCATTAATTAACGTTTTATTCTTAATTTTTATCGCTGATATTTTCCCACTGGCAGTTCTCTACTTTAGAACGACAAATACGATTGGATATACTTTCTCATGGACAATGGCCTTAGGTGTTGTCCAGACGCTCATCAGTGGAATTGGTATTGTGATTGCCATTCCGGTGGCAAGTTTCTTCGCTAGTCGCTTAATCAAAGGGGGTGACGCCTCATGATTACAATTGGATGGTTAAGTGCTATTTTATTTGGGTTAATGGTTATCATTGGTGGGATGAATGGTGTGCGTTCATTTTTAAGTTTATTCCTTAATTTTTTAATGTTATTTTTCACGATTATCTTAATTACGGGTGGATTTCCACCGGTTGTGGTGACCTTGATCAATGGCATAATCATTTTGGCAATTACAATTTTTCTGGGGGATGATAATACGCAAGTGACGGAGACTGCTTTTTATGCGTCATTAATTGTGCTTATTATCTTAGTGTTGTTAATTATCCCAGTTGAACATTTAGCGGTAGTTCAGGGATTTGGGGCAGAAGATAGTGAAGAAATAGAAGCCTTCTCCCTATTAGTAGGGGCCAATTTTATGCAAATTGCGATTTCAACGGCAATTTTTAGTACGTTAGGGGCCATTGCTGAAGGTGCGATTGCTATCTCTGCGGGACTTAATGAAATCGTCGAACAAACGCCAACAATTGACTTGAAAAAATTATACGCTGCTGGTATTAGTATCGGTAAACATATTATTGGAACAACCTTTAATACGTTGTTTTTTGGTTTTTTTGGTGGATTTTTAGCTTTATTTATTTTATTGGTACAAACACATGCAACATTTGCCGATATTATTAATGATAAAATTTTTGTTGCAGAATTAATTATGATTTTATTTTCTATCATAGGCGTTATTCTAGCGGTTCCAATCACAGCATGGGTTTTAATTCAAAAATTAAAACAAAGAAAATAATTGAAATGGCTTTAAGATTATGTGTATAATTAAAGAATACTAATAAAGGGGGAGTCAAAATTGAATTATAAAAATTATATTGCTGAATTTATCGGCACATTTTTCTTGGTATTAATTGGTACAGGGGCAGTTACAATAGGTAACGGTAGCCCGGTTGCCATCGCACTTGCATTTGGATTAGCTATTGTTTTGATGGCTTATGCTATCGGACCTGTTTCAGGTGGACATATGAATCCTGCCGTTTCATTGGCAATGTACATCAATAAACGGATGTCATTAACAGATATGTTCGGTTACTGGTTTAGCCAAGTTTTAGGTGCAATCGTTGCATCTAGCGTGGTTAAAATGATTATTGCATCAATGACAGATACATCAAAGGTTCCTGATGGTTTTGGTTCAAATAGTTACGCAACCATTTCTGGTGGTATGGCATTTTTCGTTGAAGCCTTATTCTCATTCTTATTCATCTTAGTTATCTTGATGGTTACGAGTAAAAAATTTGGTAACAGTAATATTGCTGGGTTTGTCATTGGGTTAACATTGACAGTGCTTATCTTTGTTGGTCTACCACTTACAGGGGTTTCAGTTAACCCTGCTCGTAGTATCGGACCTGCACTTTACGCAGCTGGCGATGCACTTTCACAACTTTGGGTATTTATTCTTGCACCATTAGTTGGTGGTGCACTTGCTGCATTCGCAGCAAAATACATTTTCAACAGTGAAGAAGCTTAATTTTAACTAAGTGAATTATAGGCAGTGAATTCCATTAAGGGATTTGCTGCTTTTTATTTTTAATGTATGTTATGGTTAAGATAGATAATGATAAGTGAGAGGGGAAATAATGGCATTTTTAGGAACAATTTGTTTGGTATTAGTAGCAACATCAGTTGCGGGACATTTGAGCACGCGGATTGGTGTGCCTAGCGTAATTGGACAGTTATTGGTTGGGGTTTTACTTGGACCAGCAATGTTAAACTGGGTTCATTCAGATCATTTATTTGCGATGTTTGCGGAAATTGGTGTGATTATCTTGATGTTCATGGCAGGATTAGAGAGTGATTTAGATTTATTAAAAAAATATTTAAAACCGGCTTTATCAGTCGCAACTTTAGGTGTCGTTTTCCCTATTATTGCTGTTTACTATTTCGGTCGGATTTATCATTTTGGATTTGAATCTGCCTTATTTTTAGGTGTCATATTTGCAGCCACTTCAGTTAGTATTTCAGTTGAAGTCTTAAAGGAACTGAAACGGTTAGATTCAAAAGAAGGTGCAACGATTTTAGGTGCCGCGGTTGTTGATGATATTTTGGCGGTCGTTATTTTGAGTGTTCTGGTTAGTGTTTTCGGCAATATTACAAGTACCGGAGAAAGCGCACAGTCTAATATCTGGGTCGGTTTCTTGTTAGAATTTATTTACTTTATTGGTATTTTAATTTTGTTCAAATGGGTAGCACCTTTCTTAATGAAGATAAGTGAACGATTATTGGTTGGATCGTCAGTGACCATTATGTCATTGGTTATCTGTTTAGGGATGGCTTACTTAGCAGATTTAGTTGGGTTAAGTGCAGTTGTTGGTGCTTTCTTCGCCGGAATTGCAGTTGCACAAACACCATATAAGAAAGAAATTGATGCCAATATTGAACCAATTGGCTATGCCGTATTTATTCCCATGTTTTTCACAAGTATTGGTTTAAATATGTCATTTGACGGATTTATTAAAAATATTTGGTTCATCGTTATCTTAACAATCTTAGCCGTTCTTACAAAATTACTCGGTGGAGGATTGGGTGCGAGATTACTCGGATTTGATTTTAATAGTGCCTATGTCATTGGTGCGGGAATGATTTCTCGTGGTGAAATGGCGTTGATTATTGTGCAAATTGGGTATACCGCTCACCTGTTATCGACAGAATATTATTCTGCGGTTATTATGGTGATTATTATCTCGACAATTTTAGCACCATTTATGTTGAAACATGCTATTGGGCGACAACAAATGGGTGATTAATAAATGAAACTATTGATGAACAGGCCATGTGCCGATTCATCAATAGTTTTTTATTTTTAAAATAACCAATAAATATCGCTATTCTGGTCTATTCATTTTATAATGGAATGGATACTTGAAAGGGGAGGATAAAATGGTGAAACAATTATTAATTGCGCAGGATTTATCCAGCGTTGGTGGTGTCTCATTGGGCATTGCCGTGCCTGTACTGGCCAGCTATCATCAGCGAACGACAATCTTACCAACAATGTTGTTAAGTAGTCATACGGGCGGTTTTGGCGTACCAGTGAAGTCAGATACTTCACCTTTGATCCAATCCTTTAAAAAGCAGTGGGCAACAATTCCTATCCAATTTACTGGTGCCTATCTTGGTTATTTAGGTACGATAGAAAGTATTAAAGCTATGGGAAGTTTGTTGGCCGAATTATCTGATGATGAAAAAATGACGACTATTGATCCAGTCATGGCTGATCATGGGCATTTGTATTCGGGAATGACCACTGACTATGTAAATGAATTACGAATGTTATGTTTAGCGCAAGCAGATTTAATCTTACCTAATCTAACGGAGGCCTACTTGTTGGCTGAACTAGATTATCAAGAAAACCCTAGTGAACTAGAGGTAGATCAGTTATTAAAACAATTATTAAAAAAATTAAATTTAAAAGCAGTTGTTATTACGGGCGTTACTAATCAGCAAAATAAAATTGGTGTTGCATTTAGGACAGTGGGTAATGAATCTGGTTGGGTATTGAAAGAAAAGCGGGAGCAACATTATTTTGGTACAGGAGATTTATTGGCCAGTTGTGTGGTGGGTGAGTTAATGACGGGTAAGGCATTAGAAGAGGCCCTGAGATTCGCGGTTGAGGTCACATGGAAGGCAATGAGTGTTTCTGATAAAGAAGCACTTGATGGAAGATTAGGCGTTAATTTTATGAGTATTTTACCTGATATTAATCGAAGGATGGGGAAATGAAATGAGAAATGAGCGATTAAGAAAAATTATTTTAGCAGGTCTGTTTGCGGCAATTATTTATATCGGTATTTCAGTGTTTAGAATTCCGATTCCTGCCATGGTTGGGAAACCATTCATTCATTTTGGGAATTCATTGGCAGCACTAGCCGTCATTTTTTTAGGGTTTAGTTATGGGACCATTGCGGGCGCAATTGGCCTGGGCTTATTTGATATCCTGAACGGATACGCAGATACATCGTACTTTACAATTCTGGAAGTCATTGTCATTGCCTTATTGATGACAGGTGCGATGAAGTTATTAAAAAATTATCATGGTCAATATTGGATTGTAATCATTGCTGCGACTGCCGGAATTGGTAAAATTGGGACCTCATATCTGGTTTCGATTGGCGAGGCAATGATTAAAGGAGTGAGTTTTAACGTTGCGATTGTTCAAGCATTTTTGAGCTTGCCAGCTACGGTGATTAATTCAATTTCGACAATCGTTATTGTTAGTTTATTATACGTGCCCATTAAAAAGTTAATGACGCGATTTAACCGCTAAAAAAGACCAAATAAAAAAGGGTTGATGTGCGTGAGCTCACATTTACCCTCTATACAAGTTGTCCAGATTGAACGTATTTCATTTCTGATGATAAGTTGGAAACGGCTGTTTCGATTGTTACCCCAGAACCTGAAATGGCTGGATTATTTTTTGAACTAGCGATAAAGATTTGTTTCTCAGTGTCTAAAGAAACTGTGTACCAGTTCTTACTAAATGTTCCAAATTTCATAAGTTTGTATCCTCCATGTTTCTATATACTACTACCTTGAAAGCGCATTCTTTTTTCTCTGGTAGAAGGTTAGTATAGTACGTACAGAAAATGAATGCAAGACATTTGTTTTAGATTAATTAAAAATAATAAAGGAATGATTTAATGCAAAAAAGAATCTTCGTCATTACGGGAGCTCCGGGGACTGGTAAAACAACAATTAGAGACTATCTAACAGAACATTTCAATGCTAAAAAAGTCATTACGCATACAACGAGACAACCGAGAGATAATGAAAAAAATGGTCGTGATTATTATTTTGAATCAAATGAAACGTTCTTTAATTTTCACTATTTAGAACATGTCGAGTATGATCGCCATTACTATGGATCCTCAAGAGAAGCCATAGATGTTGCTTGGTCAGACTCTGAAAATGCAACAATTGTGCTGGATACGGCGGGCGCAATTACGTATTCAACGGAACTACCAAAGGAGACTGTTATTTTATATTTATGTGTGTCCGATACACAGATATTAAAAGATCGGTTAACTAAGCGTGGTGACACCGCTAAAAATCGTAGTTTAAGACTGGATTCGGGTGAAGCTAAACGAGATATGGAGTTACCGACAGACCTCGAAGGAATCGCGCACATTATTATTAATGATGACTTAAATGATGCGAAGAAACAGATTAATGTATTGATTGCATCACTGGATAAGGGCTGATTGCTTTTTTTATCTGATATGGTATCCTTTTTAAAGAGTAATCATTATTGTTTAGAAATGGAGATCAAACTTTTGACAGAATTAATTGACGATGCTTTGAATATTTTAAAAGAAAATAAATATAAAATAACGAAACAAAGAAAGAGTTTATTAACGTATCTAAGTCAATATGAGGAATCTTACGTAGATGTGACCGTTGTAGACGACTATATGAGAAATCAATACCCGGGGATGAGTCACAATACTATCTATCGCAACATTAAAGAATTTAAAGAAATGGGACTAGTTGAACAACGAATGAATGGTGAACGTGCCTGCGTAAAATATCAATGTGATTTTAGTCATAAACATCATCACCATTTTATTTGTACATCTTGTAGTAAAGTTGTTGAACTAGATAGTTGTCCACTGGGGTATTTTGAAAATCAGTTACCCGGCTATAAAATTGAAGAACATAAATTTGAATTGCATGGAATTTGCGATGAGTGCCAAGAAAAATTAGTGAAAAGTTAAGAATATCTTCGAATAAAATTCAACAGCATATGGTTTAATGGAAGAAGTATAAAATTGGAGTGAGAGTTAATGGCTTATAGAATGCCACCATTTATTACGCCTTTTGCAATTGTTTCAATAGTACTTGCATTAGGTGCGACGAACGTTGTTGTGAATAAAACGACGAATACAAATGAAGGGGCAACGGTCTCTTCAACAGTGTCATCATCTTCGTCTATGCCGAAGGTAGATGGCAATTCGAGCTCTAAAAAAGTAGAAACCTCTTCTGAAACCAGTTCGGAGGTATCCTCATCTTCGGCGGAAAGCGTGGAGTCGGAATCAAGCAGCTCGAGTGTTGCCAAAGAATCGTCGTCAAAGGCGGAAAGTACAAGCGCTGATGACACGACTAATGAGAGCAGCGCTTCTTCGAACGCGGACGATACCGTGACTACAGATAAGGCAAGCGCGGCAACAAGCAGCAGTGTAAAGGATAAGAAAAGTGTAACGCCTGCGCAAGCAAGTACAACGGCGGCGGGTACTGATTAAAGATTGGAGGTCAAGAGATGTTTAGTTTATTAGATTTAGCAAATCATTACTTGGGTTTTTTTAACGTTAATTTAAAATTAAAAAATAGAATCTATACTATTTTAGGTTTTCTTGGTAACTGGTATCTATTGTATGTGGCATCACGTTATTTCATTAATGGGTATTACCTTCGTGGTAGTTTATTTATTCTAATTTTTCTGGTATTACTATATTTTGTTGGATTAAATATGCTTTACTACTTTACTAACAAAACCACTAAATTTGATCCATCCCCAAAAATTGAAAAATTATTGGGTGGGCCACCTAAACAAGCCACTGAAGGTGGTGAACGTCGTCGGATGCAACCTGGTTACGTCCAAACGAACGGGCTATTTGATTCAAAAATTATGATGCCAGCGACGATAAAATCGAGTAGGGATGAGAAACTAGCTGTTCAACAAATTGCGAGCCAAATGAAGCAAGTTGATTATTCTGCTTTCGATTATGACGGGTTATCGGATGATGCTATTATGAAAGAAATTCAAAGTACAGGTAAGCCAATATCTGAATTAACGCAACCTGTGGCCTTTCCTTTTTTTGAATTAAAAATAGAAAATGGAAAAATGAATGTTTATGCCGGAATGAACCAAATGGATCAACAAGTGATTGGGCACCTGACACATGTGGGCCTGTCTGATATTGAGACAGCTAAGGGCCAGTATGATATTTATCTGGCGACTGCAACTTTATCCGGTGGTAATCGGAAAATTGCGGGACGTTCGTCGGTTATTGAAGAAATGCATAAATTCCACGTTAAAATTCAAATTGCCTACAAAGAAAAAGAAAATTAGTAGAAAAGCGGTAGCAAAAATACTTTGCTGTCGCTTTTTTTTGCGGTTATATGGTACATTTAAAAAATGCTGAAATTAAAAGTTCATTTGAAAGTTGATTTGGTAGTATAATTAAAGTATCACAAAAAAAGAATAAGAGAGTTATGAGAAGGGGATTAAGCATATGGCAATGATCGAATTTAAAAATGTGGAGAAATATTATGACAAATTTCACGCATTGAAGAACATCAACTTGAAAGTTGAAGCGGGCGAAGTAGTTGTTATTATTGGGCCATCTGGATCGGGGAAAAGTACGTTAATCAGGACGATTAACGGCTTGGAACAAGTTAACGAAGGTCAGCTATTGGTTACAAACTTTGATTTAGCAGACAAAAAAACAAATATCGATAAGATCAGAAAAAATGTTGGTATGGTTTTCCAACATTTCAACTTATACGAAAATAAGACTGTTCTTGAAAATATTATGCTTGCACCACGCTTAGTTTTAAAACGAGATGAAGCTGAAAATAAAAAAATTGCATTGGACTTATTGGAAACAGTTGGTCTTGCTGATAAAGCACAATCATATCCTAGAATGTTATCTGGTGGACAATCACAACGAATTGCCATTGCACGTAGTTTAGCCATGAAACCTAAGGCACTATTATTTGATGAACCAACATCTGCATTGGATCCAGAAACGATTGATGATGTTTTAAAAGTTATGAAAGATATCGCGAAAAATGAAGGAATCACAATGATTGTTGTTACTCATGAAATGGGATTTGCTCGTGAAGTCGCTGATCGTGTTGTTTTCATGGCGGATGGTCAAATTCTCGAAGATGATACAACGGCAGAATTTTTCGATAATCCAAAAGAAGAGCGTGCAAAAAAATTCTTGAGTAAAATTATTAAACATTAGAGGAACTCAAGACTGTGAGAGTGGGGATTAAATAATGAAACAATTTAAAAAGATCAGTTTATTGTTTATGAGTTTAATTATGGTATTAGTTATTGCGGGCTGTGGCTCAAAAAATAAAGCTGATATCTTAACGACGGCTAAAGAAACAAAAACAATTAACTGGGGCGTTAAGGCAGATACAAAATTATTTGGTTTAATGAATATTAAAACGGGCAAAACTCAAGGATTTGATATTGACATCGCTGATGCCGTTACGAAGAAGATACTAGGTAAAGATGCAACGGCTAATTTTGTTCAAGTAACAAGTAAAACAAGAATACCGCTCCTAAAAAATGGTAATATTGATGCAATTATCGCAACAATGTCGATTTCTAAAGATCGTGAGAAGCAAGTTGATTTCTCAAACCCTTATTTTGCCGCTGGACAATCGATTTTAGTTAAGAAAGAAAGTTCGATTAAGTCCGTGAAAGATGTAAATAAGGACGGTATGATTGTGTTAGGTGTTAAAGGGTCGACTTCAGTGATTAACATGAAGAAGTATGCACCAAAAGCAGAAGTATTAGAACTTGATGACTATGCGCAAGCATTGACAGCACTGAAATCTGGACAGGGTGATGCTTTGACAACCGATAATGGTATTTTATATGGGATGGTTAAAGAAAACCCGGATTTTTCCGTTGTTGGTGGTACGTTTACGCATGAGCCTTACGGAATCGCAATTGATAAGGGTCAAGATAAATTCAAAAATCAAATCAATAAAGCACTTGCTGAAATGCGTGCCGATGGTACTTATGAAAAGTTATTAAATAAATGGTTTGGCGATATTCCAGGCTTTAGCGTGAAGGAGGCGAGTCAACAATGATTACAATTTTTACGGAGAACTGGCAAGCACTACTAACAGGACTCGGTTATACGTTATTTTCAAGTATCCTTGCGCTATTTTTTAGTTTGATAATTGGTTCTTTTTTCGCGATTTTAGAAGAAATGCCCTACCGAATTTTAAAAATCATTGCGCGCATTTATATCGAAGTCTTTAGAAATATTCCATTATTGGTTGTGGCGATGTTCTTCTACGTTGTCGTACCCATGTACGTCACAAATATAAATGGGTTTACAGCTGGGACAATTGGATTAACGATTTATACGTCTGCTTTTATTGCGGAGACAGTCCGGGCAGGAATTCAAGCCGTAGACCCAGGACAAATGGAAGGTGCTCGCTCAAATGGATTAACATTTATGCAGGCAATGTTCCATATTATTTTACCCCAAGCATTTAAATACGTTATTCCACCTCTAGGAAATCAATTCATTAACTTAGTAAAAAACTCATCAGTTTTAGCTTTCGTTGCTGGATTTGATTTGATGTATCAGGGTGATATTATTGCGTCAACGACGTTTGATACGATTAATACATACATTATTATTGGGGTTTTGTATTTAATTATTACAATGCCATTGAGTTATTACATGAGACATTTAGAAAAGAAATTAAGTTAAAGGGGGTCTAGAAAATTATGTCAGATTTTATTGCAGCATATAGTTGGGAAAATATTCGTTACCTGCTACAGGGGTTGTTAGTTACAATCGAAGTTTCAGTTATTTCAATTATTTTTAGTTTTATTATTGGCGCTATTCTAGGCCTGACACGTTATATTAAAGTAAAACGTTTATCAGCAATCGTTGGATTTGTGATCGATTTAATTCGTAATTTACCTTTACTTTTAATATTATTTTTCGTCTACTTTGGTTTAGCTAATGTCGGTATTCGACTATCAATATTCTGGTCAGCAACGCTGGCAATGACAGTGTTTGAATCGGCAATGTTGGCAGAAATTATTCGAAGTGGAATTCAAGCAGTTGAACCCGGTCAAATGGAGGGCGCTCGTGCAAATGGGTTAACTTATTGGCAAGGGTTACGAGTGATTGTTTTACCTCAGGCCTTGAAGAAAATGATTCCACCTTTAGTTAGTCAATTTATTTCATTAATTAAAGATACATCATTGGCAACAATTATCGTTTTACCAGAGTTGTTGTATCATGCTCAGTTAGTATACGGTCAAAATACTAATTATGTGATTCCTATGTTCGTCGCCCTAGCAGTGATGTATTTTGTCGTATGTTATGCACTATCATTGGTTTCAAGATACTTAGAAAGACGATTGGCTAGATAAAAATAGTAATGAATTGAAAATACAGCTAAAATTTAATATTTTAGCTGTATTTTTTTATTTGTATAACTAAAGAAAACGTTTTATTTGACAAATTAATAATAGTTTAGTTATGATTAATATAGATAAAAAATAATAGCTATATTTTTATTAATTAAATAATATGTAAGAAAGGCTTGGTGTAATTATGAAATTATACATAAAAAAATTAAACGTGAACGGTTCTTATTGGATTGAAGGGATTTCTAATCACCATTTAAATTTGAGTCTTTCAATTGTTGAAAAAGTAAAAGCGGCAAGAGACCCAACATAACGTTTCATATAAAAAATATTATGTAGAAAGAACTGTTTAACTAATCCCCCCATTCATAAAAGAAACGAGGAGAGCAGGATGACAATTCATACGGGAAAATATAAAAAATACTTAATTTTAGGCTTGATAAGTGGTGGCATGCTTATGAGTCCAATGGTAAGCCCAGTTAAGGCAAACAGATTAGATCAGCTTGTTGAACGAAGCGATGTTAATCAGGGATTAATTCAAAATAGTTTAATTAGTCCTTTAATTTTAGAATCAAAATCAGTAAGAGGCGGTGCGATTGTAACACCAGCAAATTTTTTGAACTATTTTAATTTACAAGGTGATGCAAGTTACAATCAGCAAACTGGCGTCGTGACGTTGACCCAGGATTTAACTCATGAAGTTGGAAATATGACGCTGAAGTCAAAAATTAACATTGAGCAAAGTTTTTCTTTATCGGGATTAGTTAACATTGGGAATAAAACTCAAAAAAAAGGTGGAGCGGATGGTATTGGTGTTGGGTTTCTTGACGGTGATCCAGGTCTAGTTGGGGACGATGGCGGGGCAATCGGACTTGGTGGATTGCCCAGATCGTTTGGATGGAAAGCAGATACTTTTTTTAACGCAAAAGCGGAAAGATTCTTATCAGATCCGAGGCAGTTCCAAGGATCTCCTAACATCAACGTGAGTGGACAAGGTAATGCCTTTGGTGCCTTTATGAGGGCTGACGAAATCGGAATTGTTGAAACATATGATGGAACCGGTAATGCCGCCGCTCAAAAAATAACGGAGCCGGCGGGGAATACTTTTAAAGATTTCTTAATGGAATATGATGGACAGACACACATGATGACCGTCAAATATGATGGGAAAATATGGGAAAGAAATATTTTGGACTGGGAAACAAATAAAAATTATGCATTCTTTTTATCGGCGTCAACAGGTAATTTTACGAACTTACAACAATTTAAACTTAAAGAATTTAAATATGATGCAGTAGGGGTCGCAAAGGTACGTTACGTTGATGACTCAGATGGTGAAAATGAAATTATTGATGCGGAAAATTTTGAAGGTCAAGTTGGAACGACAGAAAATATTAAAAATAAAATTGATGCTTCTAATGCAAAAATATTAGGAATGAATAAAGGATATTCGTTAACAAATGTGACTAAGAGTGCTGATACGGCATATACGGATAATGGCGATTTGACGTATGCTTTAGAACAGGGCGAAATTGTTGTTCATTACGCACGTCAAAAAGCCGCACCTGTTACGGTAAAATATGTTGACACAAAAGGAAATGTGCTGAAACCAGAAATTATTTTACAAGACAAATATGGTGAAACGTATACAACTGAACAAAAAGACATTGCTGGCTGGGTGTTTAAAGAAATAAAAGGTACGGCAAATGGAACCTATAATGAAACGTCACAAGAGGTGTCTTATGTGTATCAAAAAGAAGAAGCTGCGCCTATTACGGTTAATTATGTTGATATTAATGGGACTAAAATCACGGGATCTGATACGTTAAATGGTAGAGTTGATGATCAGTATGCAACAATTGCTAAAAATGTTGAAGGGTGGGTGCTAAAAGCGACTCCATCTAATGCAACTGGTAAATTTAGCAAAACGGCTCAAACAATTACGTACGTGTATGAAAGAGCAGAAGCAGCGAAGATCACGGTCAACTATGTTGACGAAAAAGGCAATAACTTAAGTGATCCCGTAGTAT